>NZ_JBFBAF010000063.1:0-21921 GCF_040682095.1 Amycolatopsis sp. NPDC051372 | reverse complement strand
GTCGGGCCGCGTCGCCGGCCGTGGCCGGAGGCGGCGGTCAGGGACGTTCGGGCTTCGGCTTCGTGCTGTGCGAGCACTTGCCCGATCGCCGAACAACAGCAGGTCGCAGGCTATTTTTGGTGGGGTGCTCGGCACTGGCCGCACCGCAGTGGACGCGGCAGTCCGCTCGTGGTGGCGCGGCGGCCGTTCGTCAGTGATTCGGTGCCGGTCGTTCGCGATTGGTTGCCAGACCAGGCGAGGGCGAAGAAGCTGGGAAAAGACAAGCCGAGTTCAGGGCGACGTTACCAGAAAGCCGCCCTGGCCGAACCCTTGACGGGCAACGGTGCCTGATTTTATCCGGCCGTTGTCGGGGTCGAATGTGAGGGAGGACGCCATGAGGTGGCAAACACCTTATTTCGCGCTGCTCGAGGCGTGCTCCGACGCCGGCCCGCGCCGGTATTGACGGATTGTTTTCGTACTGTGTTCATACATTGCCTCGGAGCCGCGGCTGGTGGCGGTTATCCGCAGTGGAACTGCGCTTGCGCCGGCTGCCGCAAGGCTCGGGCCAAGCCTGAAGCCGCGACGACACACGCCGGGATCGCGGTCTCCGGAGACGGCGAACAGTGGTTCCTGCTGAACGCGACCCCGGACGTCCACCACCAGATCGCGGCGGATCCCTCGTTGCACCCCGGTCCGGAGGTCAGGAAGACACCGGTCGCCGGTGTGTTGCTGACGGACGCGGAGTTCGACCACACGATCGGCCTGCTGATGCTGCGTGAGGGGTCTTCGCTGACGGTGTACGGGACATACCCCGTGCTGGAGGCACTGACTCTGTGGTTCCCCGTCCGCGAACTCCTGAGCGACTACGCGGACCTCACCTGGTCCCTGGTCGAGGTCGGCAAACCTCTGGATCTGGACGATCGAGTGCGCGTGATCCCCTTTCTGACCGGTTCCAAGGCCCCGCGCTACATCGGGGAATCCCGGCTTCGCGGCCCCTCGTCGGAGTGGGAGGTGGGCTACCGCCTGGAAGACAAGGTGACCGGCGGGATCGCGGTGTACGCCCCGACGCTGCCGACGTGGGACGACAAGTTCTCCGAGCAGGTGGCGTCGGCCGACTGCGTCTTCGTGGACGGCACGTTCTGGACGGACGACGAAATGGCCGGCCAGGGTGCGGGAAGCCGGACCGGGCGCTCCATGGGCCACATGCCCGTCAGCGGTGACGACGGTTCGGCCCGCGCGCTCGCCGCGCTGCCCGCGAAGCGAAAGATCTACACGCACATCAACAACACGAACCCGATTCTCGACGAAGAGTCCCCGGAACGGCGTTGGGTGACGGACTTGGGCATCGAGATCGGCCGAGCCGGCTTGGAGGTGGAAGTATGAACCCGTGGTCTGCCGAGGAGTTCGAGGCGCACCTGCGGTCCATCGGAGAAAAGCGGTACCACCATTTGCACCCGTTCAACGAGCGGATGCACTCGGGCACGCTGACCGAGGAGGAGTTCCGGGGTTGGGTGCGGAATCGCTTCTACTACCAGATGAACCTGCCCAAGAAGGACGCGTTCATCCTGACCAAGCTCCCCGGCCGGGAGGATCGGCGCCAGTGGATCCAGCGCATCATCGACCATGACGGGCGAGCGGGCGCAGAGGGCGGTCTCGAGAAGTGGATTCGCCTCGGCGCGGCGGTGGGCCTGAGCCGCGAAGCGTTGTTCGACACCGACACGGTGCTGCCCGGAGTGCGGTTCGCCGTGGACGCCTATGTGGACTTCTGCCGCCAGAAGCCCTGGCTGGAGGCCGTGGCGTCGGCGCTGACCGAACTGTTCGCGCCGGACCTGCTCAGCCGGCGGATCACCGACGTGCAGCACCATTACCCGTGGATCGCCTCGGAAGGCCTGGAGTACTTCCGGGCGCGGCTCACCCAGCAGCCCAAGGACATCGCGCACCTGCTCGAACTGGTGCTCAACCACGCGAAGTCGAGGGAACAGCAGGAAGCGTGCGCACGAGCCCTGGAGTTCAAGTGTGACGTCCTCTGGAGTCTGCTGGATGCCGTGGAACTCGAGTACAGCAAGAGTTCGTGATGGACGAATCCGACTTGACGGCCATCCCCAAGCTGGCGACGAAGGCGATGCTCAAGCACGACAGCGTCCGTGACGTGGAGCTGCTCCTGTTGCCGGAGCGGGTCGTGCTCCTGAACAAGTCCGGGGCGGCGATCTTGGGTCTGTGCGACGGCAGCCGGACCGTGCGGCAGCTGGTCGATCAGCTCGAGCAGGATTTCGCGGCCGCCGACCTCGCGAACGACGTGATGACGTTCCTCCAGGATGCGCGCGGACGGGGTTGGGTGGTGGTCTCATGAACGGCACGCCGCAGCCGTACGGCCTGCTGGCCGAAGTCACGCACCAGTGCCCGTTGCACTGCGTCTACTGCTCGAACCCGTTGGAGCTGCTCGATCGGCAGGACGAGCTCACCACCGAAGACTGGTTGCGGGTGATCAACGAGGCGGTTGGGCTCGGGGTCGTGCAGGTGCACTTCTCGGGCGGTGAACCCCTCGTACGCGGCGATCTGGAGACGCTGGTCGCCGAATGCCGTCGCCTCGGCCTGTACACGAACCTGATCACCAGCGGCCTCGGGCTGACGGAGAGCCGGGCCGAATCACTCGTTTCGGCCGGCCTCAACAGCGCGCAGCTGAGCATCCAGGGCGACGCCGCCGAGTCGACGAACCTGGTCGCGGCGAGCAAGCGCTTCGACAAGAAGGAGGCCGCCGCGCGCATCATCCGCGACGCCGGCCTGCCGTTGAACATGAACGTGGTCCTGCACCGGATGAACCTGCCCCGGCTGGACGCGATCATCGACGTCTGTGTGGCGTGGGGCGCCGAGCGGCTGGAGCTCGCGAACTCCCAGTACTACGGCTGGGCCCTGCGCAACCGCGATCTGCTGATGCCGACCAAGGCCCAGCTCGACGACGCGGTCGGGGTTTACGAGCGCCGGAAGGCCGAGCTGGGGGAGAGCATGGAACTCCTCTGGATCCTTCCGGACTACTACGAGCCCTACCCGAAGCCGTGCATGGGTGGCTGGGCGCAGAACGCGCTGACCGTCGCGCCGGACGGCACCGTGTACCCGTGCCCCGTGGCCGCGGAGATCACGACGATGACCTTCGCCTCGGTTCGCGACCACGACCTCGGGTGGATCTGGGCGAAGTCCGAGGCATTCCAGGCCTACCGCGGAACGGAGTGGATGCCCGATCCGTGCCAGAGCTGCCCGCGCAAGGAGCTCGATTTCGGCGGCTGCCGGTGCCAGGCGTTCGCGTTGACCGGAGACGCGGCGCGCACCGATCCCGTGTGCATGCACTCACCCGACCATCACCTGGTGCAGGACGCGCTCGTTCGCGCGAACCAGGAGGAAGTCACGGCCGACGGTGAAAAGCTTCGCGAAAAGCTGGTTTACCGCCGCCCGACGGTGTCGGCGCACCGGCCCTGACGGATGCCGTTCGACGGCCGGGTCGCCTCCGGTGACAAGTTGACGGAGGACGAGGCGGCAGCGCGTTCGGCCGAGATCTTCGATGTCGGCTATGCGGTGGAGCTCGACTTGACCGTCGGTGCGCGGAAGTTCGCGACGAGCACGGTGGTCCGTTTCCAGGCTCGGTCCGGGGCTGCGTTCGTCTTCCTCGACTTCGCGGGGCAGGTCGAGTCGGTCGAGTGCAACGGCCGTGAGCTGGGGCCGGACGCGCACGAAGGGACGCGCGTGCGGCTGGCCGTGCGCCCCGGCGGGAACACGGTTCGCGTGGCCGGCTTCGCGGCGTATTCGCGAAGCGGTGAGGGGCTGCACCGGTTCCAGGATCCGCTCGACGGCCAGGTTTACGTGCACACCAAGTTCGAACCTTTCGCGGCGCACCAGGTGTACGCGTGCTTCGACCAGCCCGATCTGAAGGCGACGGTGGGCCTGACCGTCACCGCCGACGCCAGTTGGGTCGTGGTCGCCAACACCGATCCCGAAGAGCCACCGATACGCGCCGGCGAGCGGTCGACGTGGCGCTTCGGCCGCACGCCGCCGCTGCCGCCATACCTGGTGGCGTTCGCCGGTGGCCCGTTTCGCCGGTTGCGGTCCAGCCACGGCGAAGTGCCGCTGGCGCTGTACGCGCGCGGCTCGCTCTTCGAGGACCTGACGAGCGACGCGCCCGAACTCTTCGACGTGATCGGGCGCGGGCTCGACTTCTATTCCCGGTTGTTCGACCTGCCGTACCCGTTCACCAAGTACGACCACGTTTTCGCGCCCGAGTACGCGTTCGGCGGGATGGAACACCCGGGCTGCGTGACGCTCAACGAGCGGTTCGTGTTCCGGCACCGGGTCACTGCGGAAGCGCGGCGAAAACGGGCCGAGGTCCTGCTGCACGAGATGGCGCACATGTGGTTCGGCGACTACGTGACGATGCGCTGGTGGGACGACCTCTGGCTGAACGAGGCCTTCGCGACGACGATGGCGGTCGTCGCGCAGGCCGAAGCGACGCCGTACGGGGACGGCTGGACCGCCTTCGCCCACCACGCCCTGCCGGCGGCCCGGCACGCCGACCGGCTGCCCACCGCCCACGCGATCCGGGCGGAAACCGCCGACACCGACGCCGCACGGTCGAACCTCGGCCCGATCGTCTACCTGAGGGGCGCGGCGGTGCTCCACGACCTCGCTTCGCGCGTGGGCTGGGAAACTTTCGTCGGCGGCGTGCGGACCTTCCTGCGGACGCACGCGTGGGGCAACGCCCGTCTCGAGGATTTCGTGGCCGCGCTGGGGAAGGTGTCGAACGAGGACGTGGACCGGTGGGTCGACGAGTGGCTGCTGCGCCGCGGGGTCAACACGGTCGAGGTGGTCCACGGCAACGTGGTCCAGCTTCCCGAGGTTCGGTCCCGGCACTTGACGCTGCGGGTCGCCGCGTTCGACGAATGCGAGGGCGAGCTGGTGTGGCGGCACCGCGCACACGTGTCCCTCGGTCACCGCGAGGGTGCCCCTGCCGTCGCTGGGTTCGCCGACCTGCTCGTGCCCAACGACGACGCGGTGGCCCACGTCAAGGTCAGGCTGGACCCGCGGTCCCGGCGCACGGCCCTGCGAAGCCTGTCTACACTGGACGATCAACGGGCGCGAGCAGTCGTCTGGGGAGCGTTGTGGGACGACGTCCTCGACGCACGCTTGCCGGCACGCAGCTACGCGGCGGCCGTGCTCACTCACGGCGTCCGGGAGAGCGATATCGGCGTGCTGGAAGCGTTGCTGGAGCATGCGGTGCGGGCGGTCGAGCTCTACGGAGCCCCGCTCGACAGGGGCCGGCTGCTCGAAGCCGTGGCGCGCCGGGTGCGCGCGCAGCTGGCCGGCGCCGCGCTCGGCAGTGACCGCCGGCTGGTTCTCGCCCGGGCTCTCGTCGGTGTCGGCCAGGACCACGGTTTGCTGAGCGACCTCGTGCGCGGCCGGTCGCCGTGGCCGGACCTGGAAGTGGATCGCGATCTGCGGTGGCGGGCAGCGGTCCGCCTGGCCTCGACCGGAGGCGACGTCGACGGGCTGCTCCGCGTCGCACGGGAAACCGATCCGGGGGACGGCTGCCGCCGCAACGCCTTGACGGCAGAAGCCGCGCGTCCCACCCGGGCCGCCAAAGAAGAAGCCTGGACGCGGGTGGTTGACGAGGGTTTCTCGCTCGCGGAACGGAAAGCCGTCATGGCGGGGCTGCGGCAACCGGGCCAGGAGGTGCTGCTCACCCCGTACGCCGACCGGTACCTGCGCGCGTTGGAGAGCCGCGCCGACGAGCCCGAGTTCGCGCTGGCGTTCGCGCGGGCGCTGTACCCGCGGTTCACGACCGACGAGCACGCCGTGCTGGCCCGCACGGATCGCTTGCTGGAGAGCGGGTTGCTCCCCGAAAACGTGCGCAAGGTCGTCCGCGAGGAGCGGACCGAACTGGCCCTCATGCGGGCCGCCCGGGCGTGCGACGCGGCGAGCTGAGGCGGAACTGAGGTGGATGGCGCAAGGCCCCGGTGCTCTGTGCAGGCCGGAACCTTGCGCCAGCAGGAGTCCCGCCCGCGGGTGTCGGCCGACCGCCGCGACGGCGAGAAAGGGAATGAAACTGTTACCGTCCGGGAAAAAGCAGCTGCGACCCGAAACCCGGAACTTCGTCGCCGAACTATGGTCGCCGGGTGGAAATTGCGGCAAGTCTGGTCGAACGAATGGCCGTGAATCCAGGACGAACGGTGTCGGCGCTGCCACGAAGGGGAACACGAGCCCCTTGACTACCGGCCGTTCGGCGTGTTGAGATTGCCGAACGGGTGCAGTTCACGGCCTCTTTGCCGCCGCCCGATTACCCCGAACGCCCGTATGTGGCGCGGTGCACACCGTTCATGTCCGCACAGTGCGCGTTCGTGCTCAACAGATTGACCACGCAAACCGGGCGGGGCACGCTCATTGCACACCGGGAGCCGCCGGTGTAGCCGACAACTGCTTTTCGGCGGAGCGAGAGGTGGAAACGTGGTTCTTCCGTCAAAGATGCCTCAGCTCGCCGACCTCGACTTACTGCTGTCAGTGGAAAGTTATGGCAGCGTGGGAAAAGCCGCCCAAGCGCACAGTCTTTCCCAGCCGGCCGCGAGTATCCGGATCAGCGCGATGGAACGCCGTCTGGGTCTTCGGCTGCTCGAGCGTTCTCCTACGGGTTCAAAACTCACCGAGGACGGGGAAATGCTGGCGAAGTACGCCCGCAACGTGATGAGTGCCGCGCGGGAGTTGCTGGAGTTCGGATCCGGGGCTCCGTCTGCCGATGCCAAACGGCTGCGGGTCGCGGGCAGCCCGGCCGTCTCCGAGCACTTGATCCCTGAATGGCTGAACCGGTCCGGGTTCTCCTTCGGTGAGGCCCGGGTGGAGGTGCAGACCGGCAGCATCGACGAGCTCCGCCGGCTGATCCGGGCGGGCCACGTCGATCTCGCGTTCATCGATGGCTGGTGCCAGGCCGGAAGTCACGTGCAGAAGCAGTTCGGCGACGACATGGTCACCCGCTACATCTGTGACGACATGGTGGCCGTGGTGGTCGGCTCGAAGCACCCGTGGGCCAGGAGGACCCGCCCCCTGACGGTGCGGGAGCTGGCATCCGCGCCACTCGTCCTGCGCGAGCGCGGCTCGGGGCTGCGGGAGTTCACGGATGAACTGCTGGGAACTGCCCGCACCCCGCGCAGTTACGTCGAATTTCCCTCCAGCGCCGCGATCAAGCAAGCGGTCGCGACGAGTCAGCGGGTGACCGTGCTGAACATTTCGACCGTGCGGTCCGAACTCGCGGAAGGCCGGCTGCACCTGGTGGCAGTCGACCAGGAAATGCCGGCGAAACCCATCTACGCGGCGTGGAGTGAGGGCCGGGATCTCCCGGGGTACGCGCGGGAACTGGTGGAGATCGCAGCGTCGAAAGGCAGTCCGATGCCGGTTTTCGTGCCTGGGCAGAAAGTCAAAGGCAGTCGGCTCGCGGTCGCGAAAACCACCACGAAAACGTAATACGACGGTCAACGTCGGTCGAGTCGCAGGAGGAGCAAGGTAGATGTCAGCACTGAATAAAATCGCGCGCACGCTCGTCTCCAACAGGCGCGGTATTCTCGCTGCCGATGAGAGCATCGGGACGATGTCTTCTCGCCTGGAGAAGGTGGGGGTCGAGCCGACCGAGGAAAGCCGCCGGGTCTACCGTGAGTTGATCGTCACCACCCCCCGGCTCGCGGAATCGATCAGCGGCGTCATTCTCGCGGACGAGACGTTCCACCAGAAAGTGACCAACGGGCGCACGTTCCCGAAGTTCCTCGACGATCTCGGGATTCTGGCCGGGATCAAGGTCGACACCGGGGCGAAGCCGCTGGCGGGAGCCTCCGACGAGAAAATCACCGAAGGGCTCGACGGGCTGCGCGAACGTGTCGCGGACTACGTACGAGGCGGAGCGACGTTCGCCAAGTGGCGTGCGGTGATCACGATCGGCGAAAACGTGCCGTCGGAGCGAGCGGTGCACGCGAACGTGCACGCGTTGGCGCGGTACGCGGGCCTCTGCCAGGAAGGCGGCCTGGTGCCCATCGTGGAACCCGAGGTGCTGATGGACGGTTCCCACTCGTTGGCCCAGTGCCGGCAGGTGACGACGTCGGTGCTGGAGGTGTTGTTCGAGGAGCTCGACCTGATGCGGGTGCAACTCGACGGCATCGTCCTCAAGCCCAACATGGTCGTCGCCGGAGCCGGCAGCTCGGATCGGCCCTCGGTCGCCGACGTCGCCAAGGCCACAGTGGACACTCTGCGCGCGACGGTGCCGGCGTCCGTGCCGGGCATCGCCTTCCTTTCCGGTGGGCAAAGTCCGGAACTGGCGACCCAGCACCTCGGTGCGATGCAGAAGCTCGATCCGCTGCCCTGGGAGCTCACCTACTCCTTCGGCCGGGCGCTGGTCGGGCCGGCTCTGGAGGCGTGGCGGGGCGACGAGGGCAACCGGGCCGCCGCCCAGCAGGTGCTCTCCGACCGAGCCGTCGCGAACGCCGCCGCCCGCTGAGCGTTCGAGCCGGGGGGCCGTCCGCGGTGCCGGCGGCCGGCGCCTCCTTGAAGAGGGCGGCCGGATCGGGGCGGTGGTCTGCCGGTCCGGTCGCCCTCGGTTCGGTGTTACGACCGCACACACACTTTCACCGACGAGTTCGAGTGGATTGAGGTTCATGAAAACCAAGGAATGGGCCATCGGCGTGGACGGACTCGATCACGCCCTTGCGCTCGAACTCGTGCAGGTCACCGAAGCCGCCGCGCTCGCGGCCGGCCGGTGGGTCGGGCACGGTGACGAGATCAGCGGCAAGGCCGCCGCCATCGAGGCGATGCACAACGTGATCGGGTCGGTGCCGATGAGTGGGGTCGTGGTGCTCGGCGAGGACGGGAAGCGACTGATCAAGGGCGAAGCGGTCGGCTCCGGAGCCGGGCCGGCCTGCGACGTCGCGATCAACGCGGGTGACGGCGCGCTTTCCGTGGCCAGAGATGTGCCGAACGCGCTCGCGGCGGTCGCGGTGGCCGAGCGTGGTGCTCTTTTCGATCCGCCGCCGGATGTCGCCATGGAGAAGCTGGTCGTCGGGCCCGAGTGCGCCGGCGTCGTCGAACTCGACCGCTCGGTGGGCGAGAACCTGCGAGCGGTCGCCGCGGCCAAGGGCGGCCGGGTTTCGGACGTCGTCGTCGCCGTGCTCAACCGGCCCTGGCACCGGGAGCTCGTGCACGAGATCCGCGACGCGGGTGCGCGCGTGCACCTGATCGAGGGCGGCGAGATCGCGGGTGCGATCGCCGTGGCCCGTCCCGAGAGCCCGGTGGACGTGTTGCTGGGCACCGGGGGCGCCGCGGAGGGGGTCATCGCCGCGGCTGCCCTGTCCTGCCTCGGCGGGTCGGTGCAGGCGCGGTTGCGGTCGGACGACTCCGGCACCCGCCACGATGTTCTCCACACCGAGGACCTGGTCCGCGGCGAGCGCATTCTGTTCTGTGCCACCGGGGTGACCGGCAGCGAGGTGCTGCGCGGGGTGCAGCAGCACGCCGGCCGGACCACGACACAGTCCATTGTGCTGTGTTCGCGGCCGGAAACGGCGCGGATCGTCAAAACCCAACACCGATCCGCATGACCAGGGACACCACGACGTCCGTCCGGGTCGAGCCCCTCATCACGCGCTACCGCGGACTGATCTGCGATCTCGACGGCGTGGTCTACCGCGGTGCGGACGCGGTCCCTCGTGCGGTGGAGACCTTGAACCGGGTGACGGCGGACGGTGTCCCGGTCGTGTTCGCGACCAACAACGCGTCGCGCCCTCCCGAAGACGTGGGCAACCATCTGCGCGGGCTGGGGATCGCACCGCGGCGCTGGTCGGTGGTCAACAGTTCGCAGGCGGCCGCGGCGTACCTGGCCGAGCGGCTGGTGCCGGGTGCGCTGGTGTGGGCGGTCCGGGCGTCGCCCAGGCACTCGCCGAAGCCGGCTTGACGCCGGTCCGCGTCGCGGATCTGAGCGGCAGGCCGGTCGAGGCCGTGGTTCAGGGGCTGGGATCCGACGTCACCTGGACCGAGCTCGCGGCGGTGGGCTACCTCGTCGGGGCCGGAGCCACCTGGGTGGCCACGAACGTCGACCTCACGCTGCCCACGCCCTACGGAGAAGCGCCCGGCAACGGCGCGCTGGTCGCCCTGGTGCAGACGGCGGTCGACGCGGCGCCCCACGTCGTCGGCAAGCCGCAGGCCGCCCTGTTCGACCTGTCCCGCTCCCGGCTCGGGACGGATCGGCCGGGCACCCTGATGTGCGGGGACCGGCTGGAGACCGACATCGAGGGCGCCAACTCGGCCGGCCTCGACTCGCTCTTCGTCCTGACCGGGGCCTCGCGGCTGCGGGACCTGGCCTTCGCCGAGCGAGCCGCGCGTCCGACGTATGTCGCCACCGATCTGAGCGGACTGCTCGCGCCCGCACTTCGGTTGTCCACCACCTCGCGCGAGGACCTCGTCGACCTCGGGCCGGACGCTGTCCCCCGCATCCCGAACGGCGGTGACGAAGGCCAAGCGCTGCGGTCCGTCGTCGCCTCGGCGTGGGCCGCTCGCGACGCCGGCCGTGCGGTCTCCGACGACGACGGCCGGTGGGATGAGATCGCACGACAGCTCGGACTCCGTCGGCTGGATCAAGCCCGGTGACCTGGTCGCGGTGAAAGCGTTCGTGAGGGGCCGCGCCGGTTCTCCCCGGCGCGGCCCCTCACGTCATTGTCCTGGCAGCGCGGGCGGTTCACCGGTGCGCTCGTAGTCGGCCAGCAGGTCGATCCGGCGCTGGTGGCGGCCGCCCTCGAACTCGGTGCCGAGGAACGCGTCCGCGATGCGTTCGGCCTCCTCGACGGTGTGCATTCGGGCGCCGATGCCGGCCAGCTGTGCGTTGTTGTGCCGCCGGGCCAGCTTCGCCGTGTCCTCGTTCCAGGTCAGCGCGGCACGGGCGCCGGGCACCTTGTTCGCGGCGATCTGTTCCCCGTTTCCGGAACCGCCGATGACGAGACCGAGACTGCCTTCGTCGGCGACCACGCGCTGCGCCGCCTCGATGCAGAACGGCGGGTAGTCGTCATTCGCGTCATAGGTCGCGGGGCCGACGTCGATCACCTCGTGGCCGAGGTCGGTGAGCCTTTTGACGAAGTGGTTCTTGAGTTCGAGTCCGGCGTGATCGGAGCCAAGGTAGATTCGCACCTGAGCAGTCTAATTCCGGACTTGTGAATTGGTGCTTCGTTATTTGCCAGGCAGGCATTGGGATATTTGATGGGACGATTGACGTCCTCGTCCGCCGACTCGTACTCTGGTGCTGGAGTATGTCCGAGAACGGGCTTCGACACAGCGGTCCGCCGGCGGGGCCAGGTGATGCCCGCCGCCGCGCGGTGCAGGTGTCCGTCCAGCTGCTGTGGGGCACGTTCTCGCAGGTCGTAGAGGTGTTTGGCGGGGCTGCCGGGTGTCGTGCCGCGGGCCGTCGGTGAGCGTGCCTCCTCCACTCGTCGGCCTCAGGATGCCGTTCGACACCGGTTCCCGACCACTGGTTCAAGGTCGGTTGCGACACCTACGTTAAATCCAAGATGCTGTTTCATGACCGCGAAATTTCGCGACGTTGTTCGCGAAATTGCGCGGATCACGGATGTCCGGTTTTGGCTCAGTCGCCGGGCGCAGCCAACAGCTGAGGAGGAAAACATGCAGTGGGAAACTCCGGAGTACACGGTCGTCGAGGTGTGCGCTGAGGCCACCGGCTACTTCTACCGGGCCTGACAGCCGGGCTCCACGGCCCGTGTCGCTTGATTTCTCGTAGCCGCGGCAGAGGGCTGAAATCCGCGGCCAGGCTACCTCTGTGTTGACGCAAGGCCCCGGAGCGAGTGAATCCATCGCGCCGGGGCCTTGCGGCACCCGTCGGAAATCAGCGATCCCCCCTGCCGAGAACGGGCAGATATTCACAGTCTCTCTCCCCGGTGAACCCTGGTTGATCTGTTGAGGTGGTTCAAGTGTCTCTTGAATTTCTTCCGCTGATATCGCTCGCCTTCGGCCTCAGTCTCGACAATTTCCGCTCGTCGATCGCTATCGGAACCATTCCTTTCGGTTGGCGTCGCGCCGTGCAGGTCGCCATCGTCTTCGGAGTGTGGGACGCCGTGAGTCCGCTGCTGGGCGGGCTCATCGGGCACTTCCTGGGTGACTTCCTCGGAGACTGGGCGGACTTCGTCGGGGCGGCCGCGCTCGGGTTGTACGGCGTCTACTTCATCGTCGGAGCGATCCGGAACCCGGAGCCGGCAGAGGAAGACCTGGACCACCCGTGGGTGACGCTCTTCGGCATGCCGCTTTCGCTGAGCATCGACAATTTCGTCGCGGGCGCTGGTCTGGGGATCGCCGGGTTCTCCCTCATCGTCCCCATGGTGGCCTTCGGTGTCATGACGATGATCATGTCGTTCGTCGGACTCTTCGTCGGGCGGATGGCCGCCAGGGTCATCCGGGTTCGCGCCGACTTGCTCTGCGGCATCTCGTTGCTGGGCGCGGCGATCCTGTTGCCGCTCGTCTTCGACTGATCGGCGCGGCCGGGGAGGACACCGATGCCCGAGAATCCCGACACCCACGTCTACCGCACGTACGACCGGGTCCTGGAGGAGTCACGGCCGGCTCGGCAGCGCAACCACCCCACGGCGAGCGGCAACCCCAACGACTGGTGGCCGCACCGGATCGACCTGAAGACGTTGCACCGCAACGTTCCCGCCGACAGTCCGCTGGGCGCCGACTTCGACTACGCCGAGCAATTCAAGACGGTCGATCTCGACGAGCTGGCGCGTGACGTCGACGAGGTGCTCACGACCTCGCAGGACTGGTGGCCTGCCGACTTCGGGCACTACGGCCCCCTCGTGCTGCGGATGGCCTGGCACGCCGCGGGAACCTACCGCGTCAGCGACGGCCGCGGCGGTGCGAGCGCCGGGATGCAGCGCTTCGCCCCCCTGAACAGTTGGCCGGACAACCGCAACCTGGACAAGCCCCGCCGGTTGTTGTGGCCGGTCAAGAAGAAGTACGGGCGGAGGATCTCCTGGGCGGACCTGATGGTCTTCGCCGGCAACCGGGCGCTGGAGTCGATGGGCTTCAAGACCTTCGGCTTCGGCGGTGGCCGCACCGAGGTGTGGGAGCCCGACGAGACGTACTGGGGGCCGGAACGCAAGTGGCTGGCCGACGACCGGCACAGCGGCCGCCGCGACCTCGACGAACCGCTGGCGGCCAGCGACATGGGCCTGATCTACGTCGACCCGCAGGGCCCCGCCACCAACCCCGATCCCGTGCTCGCGGCCCGCGACATCCGCCAGACGTTCCGGCGGATGGGCCTCAACGACGAGGAGACGGTGGCGCTGATCGCCGGCGGCCACACCTTCGGCAAGACCCACGGGCTGCTGGACCCGGCCGTGCACCTCGGCCCCGACCCGGAGGCCGCGCCGCTCACGGCGATGGGCCTGGGCTGGGCGAACGAGCACGGCACCGGCAAAGGTCCGGACGCCACGACCAGCGGGCTGGAGGGGATGTGGACCCGCACGCCCGTGACTTGGGACCACACCTTCTTCGAGACCCTGTTCGAGTACAAGTGGGACGTCGAGCTCAGCCCGGCCGGCCTGTGGCAGTGGATCCCGGCCGACGGCGGGGGCGAGGGCACGATTCCCGACCCGTACGACCCGGACGAGAAGCACCACCCGGTCATGCTCACCACGGACCTGTCGCTGCAGGAGGACAAGGTCTACGAGCAGATCTCCCGGCGGTTCCTGGAGCACCCGGAGGAATTCGAAGACGCGTTCGCGCGGGCCTGGTTCAAGTTGACGCACCTCGACATGGGCCCGATCCAGCGGTACCTCGGGTCGCTCGTTCCGGCCGAACGGCTGATCTGGCAGGACCCGGTGCCGGAGCCGGACCACGGGCTCGTGGACGCCGACGACGTCGCCACCCTCAAGCGCGAGCTCCTCGAATCCGGCCTGACGGTCGCGCAGCTCGTCTCAACGGCGTGGGCCTCGGCGTCGACGTACCGCGACAGTGACAAGCGCGGTGGGGCCAACGGGGCGCGGCTCCGGCTCGAGCCGCAGCGCGGCTGGGCGGTCAACGAACCCGAGCAGCTGGACGTCGTCCTGCCCGTGCTGGACGCGATCCGGGAGCGGTTCAACGCCTCGCAGCCGTCGGGCACGCGGATCTCGATGGCCGACTTGATCGTGCTCGGCGGGTGTGCGGCGGTGGAACACGCCGCCGCTGCCGGCGGCCACGTCGTCGACGTCCCGTTCCGCCCCGGGCGCACCGACGCGACCCAGGACTGGACCGACGTCGAGTGGTTCGACGCGTTGCGGCCCCTTGCCGACGGCTTCCGGAACTACCTCGGCGACGGCTTCTGGATGTCGCCGGAGCACCTGCTGGTGGACCGGGCGAACCTGCTGACCTTGACCGCGCCCGAGCTGACCGTGCTGGTCGGCGGGTTGCGCGTGCTCGGAGCCAACCACCGGCGGTCCCCGCTGGGTGCGTTGACCTCGGCGCCCGGGACGTTGACCAACGACTTCTTCGTCAACCTGCTGGACCTGGGGACGGAGTGGGCGCCGAGGCGGAACGCGGACATCTGGACGGTGGTCTACGAGGGCCGCGACCGGGACACCGGCGAGGTGAAGTGGATCGCGAGCCGGGTCGACCTCATCTTCGGGTCGAACTCCGAACTGCGGGCGCTCTCGGAGGTCTACGCGAGCGACGACGCCGGCGGGAAGTTCGTGCGTGACTTCGTGTCCGCGTGGGTGAAGGTCATGGAACTGGACCGGTTCGACCTGCGCTGACCACGACGCCGGGGCCCTTCAGCCTCGGTATTTGTGCACGTCGCAAACGCAGTACATGAGCCGGCAGGTGAAGCACGCCGGCCGGTCGACACACGCGATGCAGGTCCCGCAGTGCACCGGCTCGGTGTGCCGCGCGAGATCGCCGGACTCGTAGGAATCCCCGCAGTTGAAGCACGGCAGACGCTCGATTTCCTCGTCCTGGCGGGGCGTCGTCGACTGGCTCATCGGATCGCCTTTCGTTTCCGTCGCTGTCTTCCCATGACCGAGGTGCGTCGCTTTTCCGGCAACGCAAAGGCACCCGTCCGGTGATCGAGAAGCCTCGATCACCGGACGGGTGGAAGGGGGACCGTCGGGAAGTCACCCCGGGTCTCGCATCAGCGGTGCTTTCCGATCACAGCGAGAACGTGATCAGCGCGGCACCATGACCCTGGCCGGACATGCCGGGGACGATGCCTTCGAGCCAGCCACCCCAGCCGACCGGCACCGAGATGTACTGCTTGCCATCCAGGGACCAGGTCGACGGGCTGCTGTGGTGCCCGCTGCCGCACTGGAAGCTCCAGAGCTTCTCGCCGGTCTCGGCGTGCAGCGCCATGAACTCGCCCGCCGGCGTGCCGGCGAACACGAGGTTGCCCTCGGTGCTCAGGGTCGAGGCGCACATCGGGAAGGGGAGCCGGTAGCGCCACTTCTCTTCACCGTGGGAGTCGAACGCGCTGACCGAGCCGGCCATGTTGTCGACGTCGACCTCGACGGCGGCACCCCAGTAGGGCATGCCTTCCTTGAACTCGCGACGACGGCGGGTGGCCGTGGCGCCCACGTCGGCGACCGGAACGTAGAACAGGTCGTGGTTCGGGTTATACGAGGCGTGCGTCCACTCCTTGGCGCCGGCGGGGCCGGGGTAGAAGTGGCAGGGCTCGCCTTCCTTGTCCGGGTACTTGCGCGGGGTCACCTTGCCGTCCCGGGTGATCACGCCCCAGTCGATGCGGTCGACGAACGGGGTGACGTGCTGCAGCTCGCCGTTGGTGCGGTCGAGGACGAACATGTACCCGTTCTTGTCGAAGTGGGCCAGCAGCTTCTTGCCGTCCCGCTCGAACAGGGTCATCTCCATCGTGGAGTCGTAGTCCCACAGGTCGTGCGGCGTGAACTGGTAGTGCCACTTGATCTCGCCCGTGTCGACGTCCAGCGCCACCACGCTGTCGGTGTAGAGGTTGTCGCCCTCGCGGACCTCGCCGTCGAAGTCGGGAGCCGGGTTGCCGGTGCCCGCGTAGTAGAGGTTCAGCTCCGGGTCGAACGTTCCGGTGACCCAGTGGTTCGCACCACCGCGCTGCCAGGCCTCGCCGTCGGCGGGCCAGGTCTCGGAGCCTGGCTCACCCGGCTTCGGCACGGTGTAGGTGCGCCAGCGGCGCTCGCCGGTCTCCAGGTCCCAGCAGTCGATGTGACCGCGGACGCCGTACTCGCCACCGGCGGAACCCGTGATGAGCGTGTCCTTGATGACCAGCGGAGCGATGGAAGCGCTCTCTCCGGCGCGCACGTCGCCGATGGTCTTCTGCCAGACCTTCCGTCCGGTGGTGGCGTCGAGCGCCACCAGCTGGGCGTTCTGGGTCACCATGTAGACCTTGCCGTTGGCCACCGCGCAGCCGCGGTTGACGTTGGCGCAGCACAGGGTCACGTCGATCGGGATCGCGTGCTTGTAGCGCCACAGCTGCTCGCCGGTCCTGGCATCGAGCGCCCAGAGCCAGCCGTCCCAGCCGGTGACGAACATGACGCCGTCGATCATCAGCGGGCTGGCCTCGAAGGCGTAGGTCGACGTCGAGGCGATCATGCCCGTCGCGCTCGCCTGGTGGATCCAGGCGACCTTGAGGTTCTTGACGGTGTCGACGTTGATCTGGTCGAGCAGGCTGTGCCGCTGGCCGTCGTAGGCGCCGTAGTACGTGATCCAGTTGTGGGATTCGTTGCGCGCGTCGAGGATGCGCTCGTAGTTGACGCCGCGCGTCACGTCCGGCGCGCTGTGCGGCAGGTTGGACAGCTTGTTGTGGTTGAACGCCTTGCCGGCGTCGATGTATTCGAGGGTCATGGTGGTTCCTGCCTTTCTACGGCCGGGGCTGGGCGGGTCGGTCGAGCTTGGCTTCCGGCGGAACCTCACCGGACACGACGATGGCGCCCTGCAGGCCGCGACCCTCGTCGTTGCCGGCCGGCGAGCCGTACCAGTAGCAGCCCGGACCGTCCAGCTCGAGCGTCGCGCTGCCCTTCGAGTGGTTCAGCAGGCCGATGAACTGCCGGTCGCCGTTGCTGGGCAGCAGGCAGGCGTGGGTGTTCTTGTCGTCGTTGATGATCGTCAGCTCGAGGATGCCGGCGTGCGGCATGATCAGCACACCCGGCTCCCACGTCATCGCGTCCTCCGGGATCCGGATGGTCCCTTCCATCGTCCCGTCGGGACGCTCGGTCGCCTTGGCGATCGTGCCGGTACCGAGCACGGCACCGATGGTTGCCTTGTTCTGTCCGCTGAGCTCGGCCAAGAGATCTTCACGATCCTGGGTAGCCGTCATCGGACTTCACCTCCTCGTCAGCAAAAATGAAACTTCTGACAGATTTCGCGGAACGCTTCACGCACGCGAAAGCGTCGCCTCGTCGGCGACTGGATCGCGTGATTTCTCAAGTGCCACACCACAATGGGGCTCAGCGCGGCGGTCACAGGTGGTTGGCCGGGCCTGATTTCCGATTCGGCTCGATCGTTGATTTCCTATCCTGCAACGAGATTGAACTCTACCGCCGCGCAAGGGGTTCCGATATGCGTCACCACAGATCGGCCAGACCACGCCGTTCTCCGGACGAGAGGTACCGTTCGTGCACCGTGACAACGGTGTTTGCGGCAACGGGAAACCTCGTCGAGCCGATGGCGGGGGCCATCAGATCTCCAGCGCCCGGCGCACCGCGGGGGTGTTGCGCCGGGAAACCGGCACCATCGTTTTCGCCTGGTCGTCCATGACGAGGAACAGCTCGCCCTTGTACCGGCGCTCGACTTCCCTGATGCGACTGAGGTTCACCACGTACTGGCGGTGCACGCGCAGGAAACCGGAATCGCCCAGCTCGGTCTCGAGCTTGTCGAGGCCCGGCGAGGCGGATCGCAACCGTCCCTGGTCTGTGGACAGCCACACGTCACTGCCGTCCGATTGCGCGAACGAGACCTCGGGGAGCCGCAGCAGGACCATGCGGTTCTCGCGCGTCGCGACCATTCGGTGCGGCTGCGCGTGGAGCGGGTTGTCCCCGCCGGCCCGAGGCAACGGATCACCTTCGGACACCCCGAACGAGACCAGGGTGCCGACCAGGTGGCCGGACAGGAACACCGGCCGGATGCTGATCGAAGTCGGTTCGCTGGAGAGCCGGGTGAAGATCTGGGTCGAACCGGTCCAGTCACGGTTGCGGGCCGCCTGCTTGGCGGCGTACCGGGTGGCCCGGATGAACTCCGGCAGCTCCGGTTTCCACCGCACCGCGGGATCGGGCGCCGGCGTGGAGCCCGGGATGCCGAGGAGCACGCCCGCCGTGTCGTCGGCGAGCACCACCCGGCCCGCGGGATCCACGGCCGCAAGCGCGGTGCTCGGGCGTGACCTGGCGTGGTTGAAGGCGGCCATCAGTTCGGCACCGTCATCCTGGGCGCGCTGGCGCAGGATGCGCTGCGTCATCGTGGCGACATTGCCGAGCCAGGTACCCGTCGCCGCTGGAGGCTCGCTGCGCCAGCACGAGATGTTGAGGACCGCGACCGGTTCCCTGGTCACGACGTCGCGGACCGCCACACCCGCGCAGGTCCAGTCGTGGAAAGCCTGGCACCAGTGCTCCGCGCCGCGGATCAGCACGGGGGTGTAGGACATCAGCGCGGTGCCCATGCCGTTCGTGCCGGTGGCGCCCTCGGCCCAGCAGAACCACGGCGCCAGGTTGGCATCGGCGGCCACGCTGCGGGTCGCCTGGTCGCCCCACTGGGCCAGGACGCGGCCGGAGGCGTCGGTAATGGTCACGATGCCGCCGATACTGCCGACCTCGCGGGCCAGCGAGGCGGCGCGGAAGCCGAGCTCGGCGATCACGACGTCGTGCTCCAGCGCGTGGTCGACCTCGGCGACGGCGACGGGGGCTTCGGTGAGGAACGGGTCGACCTGGTACTGGTCCCGGCACCGCTGCCAGGAAATCGCTATCTCGGGCCGCACACCACGCAGGTCGTCCTCGCCCTTCACGAACCGCTCCCACGCTCCGTGCACCGTGGCGTCTCCGCAGCTGCGAGAGGTCGGGTCGAGCCGGCGTACCTGTGTCATCTGAGACCGCCTTTGGTCTGGTGCCACCCCGGACGGCACTCCAGCGCTGGGGTGCCGATGACCGCTCGGGTGCTACCTGACCGTGTCGGGCCGCACCGCGTCGCTTCGCCGCCGTCGCAAGCTAAACTCTCCGCTGATTAGAGGGCAAGCAGACTGTGCTGACTGTGGGCGGATGACCAACGAACGGTCGCGCGGCGGCGATTATCGGTTGTCATCCGCCCATCAACGGTCACCCGGCATCGGCTTCGATGATCGTCGTTCCGTATTTGGAACAAGATCATTTGTGGTCTACTGCCGTCTGGTGAACGGCGTCTTTTGTTGTGGCTTTCCACAAACGCCCTCGACGAGGCCGCCGGAGGCAAGGATTTCCGTGCTGACCAGGGTGAACCACGGGGACCGGCCCGGCTGACTCCGCCAAATGATGTTGTGCCACAAGGTGTTTTCCTGTTGCCGGCGCCGCCCGTTTTGGTGGTTGTTCCGCCGGGTTGCGGAGTTGATCCGGCGGCGCCGAGCTGGTCGTGTTATGTCTACAGCTAAGTGGCTGAACGACGCGAAGCTGTCTTGAAATGATTGCGCCATCGAGTTAGTTTGTAACCTCCGTCACTGCCCGGTGGTCCCCTCTGACCCCGGCGTGCCTGGCGACAAGGAGGTCGCGATGACCGGGAGAGTGCCGCCGCTGGCGATCGCGCCGAGCAGGCCGAGCGGACGTGATCACGTGCCGGGTGGCTCTCTGGTGACCACCTCGTCGAGAGAAGTGGCTCGCGCCTGGGAAAGTTTTGCCGGGGGCGAAGACATCGAAACGGGCGTACGGCCCGAGATCCTCGCTTCCTGGTACCGCTGCCGCGATCGGTACGAGGTGGACCGGAGGTTGGACGTCGCTCCGGGAGCGCTGGGCGACGATTCCCCGCGAATCGACAACGGCGTCATCTTCACCGCGCTCGGCGGTCTCGGTGCGCTGGCCGGTCAGGAAGTGGAACAGGACGGCGCCGTCGTCACCGTCACCGACGGGGACGGGCGAGTCCTGGGGGCCTGGGGTGATCCTTCCGCGCAGCGGCGAGCCGAGTTGCACAACCTCGCTCCGTGGTCGTCGTGGTCGGAGGAGTGCACCGGCACGAACGGGATGGGGACCTCGCTCGAGGTGTCCGGCCCGGTCACGGTGACCGGGCCGGAGCACTGGTGCGAAGCCTTCCACCAGTGGGCCTGCGCGGGCATTTCCATCCGTGACGTGGTGACCGGCGCGCCGGTCGCGTCGATCAACATCTCGCGGTGGAACGCTTCGCTGTCCAAGCTCGTGCCTGCGTGGCTGACGAAAGCCGTCTCGTGCGTCGAACAGGAGATTTACCGGCGCGCCGTCTACGAGGCGGACAAGGTGATCTCCGAGTTCAACAAGAAGTGTGCCCAGGCCAGTGGTCCGTTCATGGCGATGGACCGGGGTGGAAACGTGATCACCGCGAACGAGGCCGCCGTCGCGTTGCTCGGGTTGGCCGGCGAAACCCCCATCGTCGCCGGGGCGATCGAGCCGGCGCAACGCTGGATGCCGGATATTTCGGGGCTTCCCGAGGTGGTGCGGTGGGCCAAGGACCGGGCACAGGGCCGTACACAATGGAGCGGCTACGCGTACCTGCCGGTGAGCCCGGGGGAGGAAGCGACTCCGGTGACCATGCGGCCCGTTGTCGACTCGAACCACGTGGTGGGCATGCTGTGCGTGTTCGGCGTGCAAGAGGGCGAGCCGTACGAGAGCACTTCGGAATCGGACGTCGGCCCGCTGCCCCGGCGCGTGATCGGGATGCGCAACGACCGCCTGGTTCTGCTTGCCCCGTCGGAGATCCGCTACGCCGAGGCCGACCGGAACATCGTCTGGCTGGTCACGGAACGGGGGAGGATCCAGGCCGCGACCCGTGGCCTGGAAAATGTCGAGCGGTTGCTGACGCCCTACGGGTTCAGCCGGGTGCACCGGCGTTTCCTGGTCAACCTGCGCCGGGTGGCGGAGCTGGAGCGGGGAATCAAGGGCGAGCTCTTCCTGATCATGGATTCCCGCTCGCACGAGTTCGTTCCCGTGTCGCGGCGCCACGCGCCGGAGCTGCGGCGGTTGCTCGGGGTCTGACCGAAACCGGCCCGCGCCAAGGGAATCACCGCTGGGTGCGGGCGGAGAGGGCCTGTGCCTGGCGGCGCAGGCCCTCCACGGCGTGCGCCGGATCGTCGGCGGCGTAGACGGCCGAGCCGGCCACGAAGCAGTCGACGCCGGCCTCGGCCGCCTGTTCGATCGTGTCGGTGTTGATGCCGCCGTCGATCTCCACGACCAGGTTCAGGTGGCCGGTGTCGACCATCCTGCGCGCCTTGCGGACCTTGTCGAGCACGTCGGCGATGAACATCTGGCCGCCGAACCCGGGCTCCACGGACATCACCAGCAGGGTGTCGTAGTGCTTGAGCACGTCGACGTAGGGCTCCAGGGGTGTGTTTGGCTTGATCGCCAGCCCCGCCTTCGAACCCGCGGCGCGCAGGTCCTTCGCGAGCTTGACCGGATCGTCGGCGGCCTCGACGTGCACGGTCACGTTGTAGGAACCCGCTTCCGCGTAACCGATCGCCCAGTGATCCGGGTTCTCGATCATCAGGTGGCAGTCCAGCGGTAGGTCCGTGGTGGCCAGCAGCGACCGCACGACCGGCAGGCCCAGGGTCAGGTTCGGCACGAAGTGCGCGTCCATCACGTCCACGTGCAGCCAATCCGCTCCGCGGCCTGGTTTTCCTTGCACGGCAGCCACTTCGTCGGCGAGCCGGGCGAAGTCGGCGGAGAGGATGGACGGCGCGATCAAGGGCTGGTTCGACACGCCCTCAAGCGTAAAGCAGCG
>NZ_JBFBAF010000062.1:0-23076 GCF_040682095.1 Amycolatopsis sp. NPDC051372 | reverse complement strand
GTCATCCAACCCGGACACCCAGGCCACCAGATCATCATCGCTCAACACAAGAGCGACACACTACACGGCAAGTATCACGAAGTGCGGCTGGAGTACTAGGCAGGGTCTGCCCGGGCCGCCGTGACGCTGCCCGCGCCCGTGCCGCCTCGGGACGGCGCTGGGAGATAGCGGACCGTGACTGCACAAGTCCCGACGCGACTGGGCCACGACCACGCTCTGCTACGACCAGCTCCCACCAGGGCGCACCGCGCGGAACAGTGGATGGCGGCCCGGCACGACGCCGACGTTCGCACCGCCATGGCCATCGCTCCGCGCAGGCAGGCTTCCAGAACAACCCCCTACCTGGGCGGGCCTTCATAGAAGACTGGATGATGCCCCACAAAGTCGGCATCCCAGATACCAGCTAGTCGCGCCGGCTCCTCGACCTGGCGGAGGATTTCCTCGGCCTCTTGGTCCCAATCGGGACCATGCATAAAGAGGTACCGGGCATAGCAAAGCCGGGAGCGCACATCGTTGACCCCGATCGCGAAGAGTCTTTCATATGTCGCCTTGACCACAGCCACTGGGAGGCTGAGCCCGACGTCGTATCGCAATACCTCGCCTAGGCGGTATGCGGAGGTTTCAGCCTGCACAAGCATGAGAAGCGCATCGGCAGCGCGGCCCCACTCCTGCGGCGTCCAGGCCTCAGATGGGTCTACGTGTTCAGCCTGCCGTGAATACTCTCGGGCAAGTTCGATGGTGTCGTTCCACATCGGGTCAGATCCTTTAAGGAATCCAGTAGGTGGGAATATCATAGCGTTGCAACTGTGGAATGTATACGGCGCGATACTCGACATTGTAGCCGTTGAGCGCAATCTGGAAGGTAGAGGCCCCTGCCTTACCTCCGGTTGCGACCTGGGTTGCGGCGCCGACCCGCGCAGCGAGGTCTCTGGCCACTGCAGAGTCCACGACATCTCTATCCAGAACGGAGGTTATGTCCGCCGATGTCGCCGCATGATCCGAGCGGTACCCATGACCACTCTCAACACGAATCTGCACACCGCTGACATAGACATCACGGATAAGGTCTTCGCCCGCAAACGAGTCTTTGAACGCTAGGGGCCCAGCTTTTGCAACCTTTGCGCCCAGTGACTCCAATTTGCCAAGCTTGCCGAGGATCTTTCCGCCGAGCTTACCGAAGATGCCGCCGAAAATGCCCATTGCAGCGGATGTGCAAGGCAGGGCGCTGCCGTTGTCGGCACAGTTTTCAACGTCGGAAGCCGGAGAGAGTTTGTAAGCAATTCCGCCGAGCCATTTGCCGAAGTCGAGCAGATCTCCGTAAGTTGGGCGGCTCCCATGGTTGTCCTTGAGCGCGGCCGCGCCCATGGCGTTGATGTCTTCCGAGCGCTTCCAGTAGCCGTTTTCATCGAGCACCTTGGTGGTGTCGAGGTTCGGGTCTTTTCGCGCAGGTGGGGAGCATGGGTTCGTGGCCGTCGAGTTCGATGCGGCTGATGGGGTTGCCGCCGGTGAAGGCGTAGCGGTTGGCGGTCCAGGGTCGGTGCCGAGGTTGAGGTCGGCGAGGGCGCCGTTGTAGGAGTCGCGGGTGGTGAAGCGGTTGATGCTGGGGTTGTAGTCGCGGAAGCCCATGTCGTAGCTGCCGGATGCGCTGTTCTAATATGTAAGTAAATGACCAACTTATGCCGCAGTACCAGGCCATGCCGCGCCCGCAACGTTGGCCTCGACGGGACGCGGATGGGCCTCACGCAGGTTTCCGTTCGCCGTCGGGCGGCGTGGTCGGCGGCTTCCCTGCCCGCCGGCCTGCTTCGCGGCGTAGTCGATCACCGGGGAGCCGGCCAGCTCGCCCTGCGCGCGCTCGGCGGTGAGTGCCAGGTTCACGTCGGTCCGGGCCTGCAGCTGGGTGACGTCGATGGCGAGCTTGCCGGCCGTGGTGCAGTCCTCGGAACGTTTCTGCAGGTCATCAAGCAACGTCGGTTCTGCTTCGTCGCTGGCGGGCAGACCCGGATGGGCTGAGCTGGCGCAGGGGTTCCCTGCGGCCACCGGCGACGAGCCAGAAAAGCGGCACTGACAGCGAAGTTTTCGTGACAGAGAGGACATAGCCCCCATCTAGGACAATCAACGAGCGGGCAGGTACTGTGCCCGCTCGTGAAACTGAACCGCTCTGACAGAAAGAGCTTCGTAGCCGCATCCTCCATTGTGGCCTTCACAGCCGGCGCATTACTTCTCGCCGGCTGCTCATCATCGGACACATCGAGCGCGGCCTCTTCCGTCGACTCAACGGCCACAACGGCCGCGACCTCTCCAGCGAGCCAGGCGGCGCAGGCCGACGCGGCCGCCGGATCACCGAGCGACCCCTGCACGTTGCTCAGTGCTGACGCAGTCGCCCAGGCGTACTCGATCGACAAGGTGACCAGCAACGCAAAGGCACCGCAGAAGGCGAGCAACGGCCTGACGACCTACATGTGCGAATACCACAACGCGGCAACCGACTCGTCGCTCGGTGCCCTGGCGATCAGTCCCACTGACCCTTCCGTGACTCCGGAACAGGTCATTGCCGCGTGGCAGAACCTGCCAGGTGCCAAGCCTGTCAGCGGTGTCGGAGACGCCGCTGTGTACACCGGCCAGGGGCAGGGCTCCATCCTCGGAGCCGCCAAGCACACCAGCGAAGCCACCGTCGCTGTGATGTACACCGGTCCTAAGGCGGCACAGGACAAGCTGGCCGTCCTGGTCCGCACCGCCATCGACGGCCTCTGAGCGGATCCCGCCACGGTACGCCGGCAACGCCTGTGCAATGACTCGCGCGACCTGAAGACGCTCATCACCGACATCCACAGGACGAGTGTTTGGGCAGCGGTTCCTGGCCCAGTCCGGACGGTCCGAGTTGGCCCAGGTGAGGCCTGCGGGCAGCGCCAGCGCGGAGTCCAGGACGGCCAGTCGGACAGTCGATTTTGACCCACCCCTGCATGGGTGGACTCGGCGGTTGCGCGGCGGCACGGGTGCCGGTGCGGGCGGGCGTTAGCTGTGCGATCCGAGTATTGGCCTCGTAGCGAACCGCGAGCTTGTCGTACCTCGTGGCCACGGCGCGGTCGCGCTTGAGCTGGTTGATTCCGCGTTCCACGGCATGACGCTGCTTGTGGATCTCCGGGTCCACCATGGGTGGCCGCCCACCGGCACGGCCTTTGGCCTGCCGGTGGGCGGTCGGGTGGCCGCGGATCCGCCCGTAGTCGATCCGCCTGGTCCAGACCGTTGCGCACCCCTGAGAACGTGACATTGGCGCGGACACGGCATGCGTTACAGATCTCTGCTGCGGAAACAGTTCGCGCAGGCGTGGGTCGCGCCGAGCTCCAGTGCGAGTTGGCGCTTCTCCGGCACCGGGTCGATCGCGACGATCACGCCCGCACGGTCGACGACCGCTCCGAGCACCGCGGCCAGGCTGACGCCGCCGAGGCCCAGCACGCAGACCGCGTCGCCGGGCTCGAGAGCCGCGGCGAGTGATCCCCTTTTACCAGCACCTCAAACGAGAAGCCCGGCACGCCAAACGGGGATGACCCGTGTTGCGTCGAGTAACAGCTTTTACACCGAGTAAGCCGGGAACAGACCGTTCGGGTCGACGCGGTGTTTAAGGCGTGCGAGGCGTTGACGCGTCGGGAGTGGAAACGCGAGGTCGGCGATCGCGCGGTCGCCGTCGGCGTCGAAGTTGACGTAGGCGCCGGTGAAGTGGCGGGCCAGTGGTGTGATCGACTCGTCAAGCGTCACGATGTTGCCGGCGCCCCAGACGGTGCCGACGATCATCGCGGACTGGTGGCGGTGGGCGAAGGCGGTGGCGTCCTCGTCGACGTCGCCGATCGCGCCACCGAGGGCGCGGATCTGGACCAGCACCTCGGGTGCACCCGTCAGGCCGAAGACCCGGCGCTGGACGTCGTCGTCCAGTTTGTCGACGAATCCGTTGCGGACGAACGAATCCTGCTGCCCCACGTTGGGGTGTTCGTGTGCGACCGGCACCAGCGCGCGGTAGGGCATCAGCTGGGCAGCGCTGTCGCGCACGGGGCCGAGGTCGCCGAGTGGCCGGAAGACCCGTGACGCTGTCGAGGGATCGTCGCCCGCGTACACGGCGGTGAGCTGGGCGGTGGCCGTTCCCTTGCGGCCGCCGAAGAGGGTCATCGTTGCGGTGAGCTCGCGGGGAGCGGTGCGCAAGTACTCGTCCCACGCGACCAGCGAGCTGCGGGCGTTGCTGACCTCGACCTGCAGCTGGGCCACGGCGACCCGGGTGATCTTCACCGCCTCGAACACGAACGCGGTGACGATCGCGAGCGTGCCGCCGCCGCCGCGAAGGCCCCAGAACAGCTCGGGGTCGCGGTCTGCGTCGACCGTGGTGATCGTCCCGTCGGCCAGCACGACCTCGGCGGCCCGCAGCCGGTCGATGGTCAGCCCGTACTTGCGCACCAGCCAGCCGATCCCGCCCGCGGTGGCCAGTCCGCCGACCCCGACGTTGCCGTGGTCACCCGAGCTGAGCGCGAGCCCGTGCTCGGCGAGCGTTCTGGCGACGCGGCCCCACCGGGCACCGGCTTCGATCCGCACCAGACGGCGTCCCCGGTCGACGACGTCCACGCGGTGCAGTCCGGAGAGGTCGATCACGATGCCGCCGTCGTTGGACGAACGCCCGGACATCGAGTGGCCACCGCTGCGGACCGCGAGCGGCAGGCCCGTGTCGTGCACCATCTCGAGCGCGGCGCGGACTTCTTCGGGCGAGCGCGGCAGGATGACCGCGGCGGGCGAGTGGACCCTGGTGTAGGTCGAGCGCAGCAGCCGGTACTCGGGGCTACCCGGTCGGACCACCCGGTCGGCCAGCGCCGGCGGCACCGTGATCTTCATCGGGGCGCCACCGTGGTCCGTGCTGCGAGTGCCTCGCGGACCCGCGGGATGACTTCATTGCCGAACACCGCAGTCTGACCGACCGGATCGGTCATCGGCCAGAACACGAACCCGTCGAAACCGAGGCGGTCAACCCAGTCGACGATCCACTCGACCCAGGCGTCGACCGGCCCGGCCAGGTCCGCCGCTCCCGGCGCGCCGACGACACCCTGCACGTTGTAGATCCGGCGGATGCTCGCCGGCTCCCGGCCGACCGCCGCGGCGGCGTCGTCGATCGCAGCGCTCAGGCGCGGCACCATCGCCGGCTTGAGGTAGGAACTGCCCGGCGCCAGCCACCCGTCGGCGGCGCGGCCGATGACCCCGAGCATCTTCGGCATCCGGCCGCCCACCCACAGTGGAACGGGCTCGGCGGGGCCGCCGCGGTACCCGCGCACATCGAGTTGGCCGGTGTGCAGCTTCACGATGTCGCCGCGCAACGCTGTGCGCATCAGCTCGATCGACTGCTCCGCGTACTCGATCATCGCCCGCCCGGACCGGTCGACACCACCCATCGCCGGGATCGGCCCGCCCGACGCGCCGGCACCGACCCCGAGGACGACGCGACCACCGAGCAGCCGCGACAGCGTGGCAGCGGATTTCGCGAGCATCGTCGGCGGGCGGAGCCCGAGGTTGGCGACATTCGGTGTGTACGTGATCGATCGGGTGTTCGCGGCGAGATAAGCGATGAGCGTCCAGGTGTCGTAGAACTGCGCCTGGTACGGGTGGTCCTGGATGCCGATCAGGTCGAACCCGCTGTCCTCGGCCGCCCGCGCGAGGGCGACGAGCTCGCCCGCGGGCACGACAACGGGATCGACGTTCACTCCGAACGTCACGGTCCGCCCGGTGTTCGTTTCGATCATGGTGCTTCTCCTTCGTGAGCCGAAGCCCACAATCCGCCCGGGCACCACGCTCCGCAAACACAAGGTAAGTGAGTTACTATTAGTAAGTGATCAGCAAACCGGCCACGTTCCGAGACGTGGGTACGATCGACGACGAGTCGTGCCGAGAGTTCCAGGGCAGCATCGAGCTCGTCGGTCGCAAGTGGAGCGCCGCGATCCTTTTGGCCCTCGCCCGCGGGGCGCAGAGGTTCGGCGAGGTGCACCACGCCGTCGACGGCATCTCCACCCGGCTGCTGGCCGTGCGTCTCAAGGAACTGGAGAGCGAGAACCTCGTCGAGCGGACCGTGATCCCGACCACGCCGGTCGAGATTCGTTACACTCTCACCGAATCCGGCCGGGAGCTACTGGTCGGACTCATGCCGCTGATCCAGTGGCAGCAACGATGGCGCGTCGATCCCGGGCGGCAAGGTGCTCAGAGCTGACGACGGCAGCGAACCGTCTGGCGCCAGTTGATCGCTCGGCCAGGGAGCCAGTCAGTGACAGGGGACTCAGAGGCATCTCCGCTACGGTTGGTACCCGATCTCCTGCACGACCCACGTATTGCCGTCCGGGTCGGCGAAGTCGAACGCGCTCGCGTAGTCACGGCGGTCCTGCGCGAGACCCGGTTCCCAGTCGCCCTGCCAGGTGTCGGCGTTCTTCTTGTGGCGGAGCGGGCCGGGGGCGACGCCGCGGGAGGTCAGCTCGCGGTGGGCGGCCTCGGCGTCGGTGACGGCGAGGTAGGTGGCGCGCGCCGAGCCGGGGCCGGCGTCGGTGAGACCGGTGCCGAGCTGGATCGAGCAGGCCGAGCCGGGCGGGGTGAGCTGGACGACGCGGAAGCCGTCGCTGGGGTGGTAATCGACGTCGAGGGTGAAACCGACGCGGTCCCTGTAGAACTCGAGCGCCTTGTCGACGTCGCTGACCGAGAGGGTGAGGACTTCGAGAGCCCAGTTCATCGGGGGATTTCCTTTCACATGTCCAGGACGAGGTCGGCGTGTGGGGTGGAGCAGCACAGCAGCGCCTGGCCGGCGGCCGGTGGCTCCAGCGGTGCCGGCGCGTAGTCGACGGCGCCCGACAGCACGGGGGTGAGGCAGGTCTGGCAGACGCCGGTGCGGCAGCTCCAGCGGGCGGGCACGTCGCACGCTTCGGCGAATTCCAGCAGGCTGCCGCCGGGGAACGGGGCGGCGACGCCGCTGCGGGCGAAGGTCACCACGGGTCCGGTGCCGGGCGGGCCTGGCGGCGGGTGCGGTGGGCGGGTGGTCTGTCCGACCAGCCCGGGGTTGATGGCGTCGAGGGCGGTGAACAGTTCGGTGTGAATCCGTGCCGGGTCGAGTCCGGCCGCGGTCAGCGCGGCGGTCATGTCGGTCATGAACGCGGCCGGCCCGCAGACGTAGGCAGTGGCGTCGGCGGGCACACCCAGCTCAGTCAGCGCGTCCTTGGTCAGCCGGCCCGCCCGGGCGCCGGCCAACCTACGTTCGGCCTCCGTCGCCCGGCTGTAGAACACGTGTGAGCAACCCTGTCGCAGGGACCCCACCAGCTCGCGCGCCTCGATCGCCAGCGGGTGCTCCGCCGGTCCGCGCGCACCGTGGATCCACCACACTTCGCGCGAGCTGCCGCGCGCCACCAGGTCGTACAGCATCGCCAGCACCGGCGTGACACCGATGCCGGCCGAGACCAGCACCACCGGACCTGCGTCGTCACCGAGCACGAAGTCCCCGCGCGGGGCCGCGACGTCCAGCGTCGTACCGACCGGCACCTGCGTGGTCAGATAGGTACTCGTGACGCCCTCCCGTTTGATGCTGATCCGGTAGCCGTTCGCCCCCGGGGCGGACGAGAGGGAGTAGCTGCGAACTGGCGCCGGCGTGGCGGCCCCAGCGACCCGGATCGTCAGGTACTGGCCCGCGCGCGTGGCGGGGAGCGCACCGCCGTCTTCGGCTTCGAGGTACACCGACGACACCGAGGTGCTTTCGGGTTCGACCGCAGTGACCAGTAGTGGCCGGAAGCCGTCCCACGCGGGCCCGGCCGGGGTGTCCTGGGCGGCCAGCAGGTCTTCGAACGACTGCCGCCAGCCTGGGCTCAGCGCGGGGATTTCGGCGGCGAGCTTCAGCTTGTCGGTGTCCTTGGCGGGTAGGTACAGCAACGCGTCGACGTCGACGACGCTCAGCGCGCCGGGCCCGGTGTGGGTCTTGACGATCTCGTCGCCGGCTGTGACGTGGCCTTCGCGCAGCACCCGGAAGTAGAACCCGGGCCGGTGGTGGGCCACCAGCAACGCCGGCAACTCAGGTTCTCCCATCCGCAGGCCGACGCGATAACACGTCACCCGGGGCTGGGTCACCTCGAACTCAGCCTCACCGATGCGGTAACGGTCCCCGATGCACACCTCGGCATCGGCCAGACCCTCGACGGTGAAGTTCTCTCCGAACGACCCGTACTCCAGCTCCTCACGGCCGAAATACTTCTCCCAATGCCGGTACGAGTCGAGCTGGTACACGAACACCGCGCGCTGCTCCCCACCGTGACCGGCCGTGTCGCCCTGCCCGTCACCGTCGATGTTGAGCCGGCGCACCCTCGCCGGCCCCTCGACCGGCCTCTTCCACACTCCCGTGTGGACGGTCTTGCCCTGCCAGGACACGTCCTTCGGCATGCCGAGGTTGACCGACAGGAGCGTCGCGGTCATCACTTCACCTCGTCGAGGGTCAGGTCGCGGTCGAGGCCGTGCGCGACCACCGTCTGACCGGGTTCGAGTCGCAGGTGGACGCCATCGAGGTGCACCTGCACCTTGTCCGGCTCGAATGAGACGAATCCGGACACCTGCTGCACTCCCGACCACGCGCTCTCATAGGACCATGCGGCTCGGCGCTGGCCGGCGATGTCGAAGTAGCTGCAGATTCCTTTGTACGGGCAGAACGTCTGGCCCTTGGCGGGCGCGAGTACCGAGAAGTCAACGTCGTCGCGGGGCAAGTACCACCGTGGTGCGAAACCGGATTCGTACAGCGCCAGCGGTCGGGTGCTGTCGGCGACGACCCGGCTTTCGTGGTGCACGGTCAGGTGCCGACTCGTCTTGCGGATGTCGATGCGGTGGTAGGGGTCAGCGGCGTGCCCGACCACGCGCTCATCCTCCTCGTAGAACGCGTCCATCGCGCGCCACGCGAAGGCGACGCGTCCGCGGAGTTCGGCCGCGTGGCCGCGCAGTTCGACGTGCTCGTACGCCGCGCGCTGCTTGACGGCGTCCCCGGCGGCGACTGTGTACCACGCCGTCGGCCCGAAGTCGCGGTGGCGAGTGGTGTGGTCGGTCGGCTCCAGAACGCCGTCGACGACGTCACCGACCGGGAAGTAGGCGACCGGGTACCGGCCGGGTTCGTGCAGGAGCACCACGTCTTCGCTGTCGGCGATCCACGTCTCACCGAACCGCACGCGCATCCGCCGGCGCAGCGGTTCGGCGAACGGCATCCGCTCAGGCAGAGGATCCGGCACGAGGAACCGGCCGACCGCGCCCGGCGCGAGCGGACCTTGCTGCCAGGACAGGCCCATTGTTCCTTCCCTTCCACGTCGGTGGACGCCCCACTGTGTTCCACCCGCCGGACGGGATGCATCCGCCAGTGGCCAGCGACCCGGCGAGGTACGGTGAGCCGGTGCGGATGCCGTCGGACTCGTCCGGTGCGCGGCGCGCAGCGGACCTGGTGGGCCGGCGCGCCGAATGCACAGTGCTCGACGCACTGGTGAGAGACGTTTGCGCGGGCCAGAGCCGGACATTGGTGGTGCACGGGGAACCCGGCGTCGGCAAGACCGCCTTGCTGGAGCACATCAGCGGCGCGCCGGGATGCCGAGTGGTGCTGGGTGGCGGCGTCCAGTCGGAAATAGAGGTCGCGTACGCCGGGCTGCATCAGGTGTGCGCGCCGTTGCTCGGCCACCTCGCTGAGCTGCCGGAACCGCAACGCGCGGCGCTCGGCACGGTGTTCGGGCTCAGCGCCGGGCCGGCGCCCGATCGGCTGCTTGTGAGTCTCGCCGTACTGAGCCTGTTCTCCGCGGCCGCCGAGCGCGAGCCGCTGCTCTGCCTGATCGACGACCAGCAGTGGCTCGACCGCACCTCGGCGCAGATCCTCGCTTTCGTGGCACGAAGGCTCGGGGCCGAAGCCGTCGGCGTGGTGTTCGCGACCCGCGACGCCGGTGGCGACCTCGCCACGCTGCCCGGGCTCCGCGTAGAAGGCCTGCGCCCGACCGACGCCCGGGCGTTGCTCGACGCGGTGCTCCCGGGCCCGATCGACGCCCGCGTACGTGACCAGCTCGTGGCCGAGACCGACGGCAATCCGCTCGCGCTCCTGGAACTCCCCCTCGGCCTGACTCCGGCCGAACTTGCCGGCGGGTTCGGGCTCCTCGGCGCAACGCCGTTGCCGGGGAGTATCGAGGGCACCTTCGGCCGACGCTATTGCGTGCTCGACGAGCCTGCCCGGCTCGTGCTGCTCACCGCGGCGAGCGACCCATCCGGTGATCCCGCCCTTGTCTACCGCGCGATCGCCGGACTCGGAATAGAAGCCGACGCCGCGACGGCGGCGCAGGAATCGGGGCTGGCTGTCCTGGGTGCGCACATCCGGTTCCGGCACCCCCTTGCGCGCTCCGCCGTCTACCGTTCGGCCACGCCGGCCGAGCGGCTTCGCGTGCACCGCGCGCTCGCTGAAGCCACCGACTCGCGGGCCGATCCCGACCGCCGCGCCTGGCATCGCGCACAGGCTGCACCCGGGCCCGACGAAGACGTTGCCGCCGAACTCGAATTGTCGGCGGATCGCGCCATGGCGCGCGCCGGCCTTGCCGCGGCAGCCGCGTTCCTGCAGCACGCGGCTGCCTTGACGCCCGACCCCGCACGCCGGGTGGGGCGCGCATTGTCCGCGGCCCAGGCCGCGCTGGCGGCCGGCGCACTCGACGCGACCGTCGACCTGCTTGTCCTCGCCGAGGCTGGGCCATCGACCGACCTCCAGCACGCGGAGGCCGGCCTCATCCGGGCGCAGCTGGCCTTCGTCACGAACCGCGGTAGCGACGCGCCCCTTCTGCTGGTGCACGCGGCCCGGCGGCTGGAGACCGTCGATCCCGAACTGTCGCGGGCGACCTACCTGGACGCGCTGCACGCCGCGATCTTCGCCGGGCGCCTCGCAGGCCCGGGCGGGGATCTGCTGGAGGTCGCGCAGGCGGCAGCCAGCGCTCCTCCGCCGCAGCGCGAACCCAACGCGCCAGACCTCCTCCTGGACGGCCTGGCTATCTCCGTCAACGACACCTACGCGGCCGGGTTGCCGGCATTGCGTAAAGGCCTAAGTGTCTTCGGCGCCGGCATGCCGGCCGAGGAGGAGCTGCACTGGCTGTATCTGGCGAGCATCATCGCTTTACGGATCTGGGACGACGGCACGTGGGACGCGCTGTCGGCCCGTCATCTCCGCCTCGCCCGGGACACCGGCGCGCTGAGCGAACTCCCCCTGGCGCTGACGTCGCGCTCGTACCTGTTGCTGTTCTCCGGCGACCTCGCCGGCGCGGCATCGCTGAGCGACGAGGTCCGCGCCATCGAGGAACTGACGGGCAGCAACATCGCCCCCTACGGCGCGCTGGGCCTGGCCGCGTTCCGCGGCGACGAGACCGTGGCGCGAACCGTGATCCACGACGCCATCGGCGACGTGACCAGCCGCGGTGAGGGGGTAGGGATCACGTTCGCCGAGTGGGCGATGGCGGTGCTGTGCAACGGCCTCGGCCGCTACGACGAGGCGCTCGACGCCGCGCTGCGCGCCACCGAATACGACCACGATCCCGGGCAGCTGGTCTGGGTCCTACCCGAACTGATCGAGGCCGCCGTGCGCAGCGACCACCACGACCTCGCGCTCGACGCTCATGTCCGCCTCACCGCGATGACGAACGCCGCCGGCAGCGACTGGGCTCTGGGCATGCAGCTGCGCAGCGAAGCCTTGCTGGCCCAAGCGAACGCAGCCGGGGGCCTCTACCGCGAATCGCTCGAGCACCTCGGCCGCACGCGGATGCGCGTCCAGCTCGCCCGCACCAACCTGCTCTACGGCGAATGGCTGCGGCGGGAACGCCGGCACCTCGACGCTCGCGAACACCTGCGTACGGCCCACATGCAGCTCGAGTCCATGGGAGTACGTGCGTTCGCAGACAGGGCCGGACGTGAACTGCGCGCCGCGGGCAGCACCGTCAGGAAGCGGGTCGACGCCGTGCGTTTCGACGAACTGACGGCACAGGAAGCGCAGATCGCCGCGATGGCCCGCGACGGCTTATCGAACCCGGAAATCGCGACCCGCCTGTTCATCAGCGCGCGCACTGTGCAGTATCACCTGCACAAGGTGTTCACCAAACTCGGCGTCACATCACGCAGCCAGCTCGTCCAGGTCTTGCCGCACTGAACTGACGCGGCGAGTCCAAGGCACCTCGTCTGGGCGATGCCTTGGCAGACACAACTTCTCACTGCCTAATGGAACTGTAAGGTTTCCCTGGCCGGTTCTGGCCACGCCGGTAGGTAAGGTGCGGCAAGTGGATCGAGGCACTCCAACCTCACCCTCGCCCTTCCTCAGGGCGGCACAGCATTTCAGGAGTGCGCTCACTAGGCGGCGAAGGCGGGGGAGAACGGGCTAGGGCTGGTGCGTGATGTCACTTGACTTCCAGCTCCTGGGCAACGTAGAAGTCCTCCGCGACGGCGTGCTGCACCCGGTGGGCGCCACGGGTCCCCGCACGGTCATGGCTGTGCTCCTCCTCGATGCCGGGCAGCCCGTTTCGCTGCATGACCTGGTCATGCGGGTGTGGGGAAATCGTGCGCCGAACAGCGCCCGCGGCATACTGCACAGCTACTTCTCGCGCCTGCGCACGGCACTGGCGGATGAGCACCAGATCGTGCGCCGTGGCCACGGCTACGTACTCGACGCTCCTCCGGAGAACGTCGACGTCCACCGGTTCCGGGAGCTCGTACGGCGCTCCCGACGCGCCGCCGCGGCCGAGGCCGCGCTGGCGCTGTTCGACGACGCACTCGGCCTGTGGCGCGGCGAGCCGTTCGCCGGGCTCGACAGTCCGTGGTTGCGCGAGTTCCGGGCCGCGCTGCACGCCGAACGAGCAGGGGTACTGCTGGACAGGGCCGATTTGGCGCTCGAACTCGGCCGCCACGCGCAGGTGTTGCCGGGACTTACCGTCCGCGTCGAGCAGTATCCCTTCGACGAGCGCCTCGCAGGCCAATTGATGGTTGCGCTACATCGGACCGGCCGGCAGGCCGAAGCGCTGCTGCACTTCCAGCAGGTCAGGAAGCTGCTCGCGAGCGAACTCGGCGTCAACCCGGGGCCTGCGCTGAGGGCCGTTCACCAGGAAATTCTCACCGGCGATGCCGAGATGAGCGAACCGCGGAGGCAGTCTGCACCCGGCGTCATCAGCCCTCAGCCACATGACTTGGATGACGAGGATGTCCTACCGCCGTTGATCCCTCGCCAGCTACCGGCCCCGCCCCGCTCGTTCACCGGACGTGAAAAGGAACTGGAGGTCTTGTCTGCGACGCCGGCGCCCGTCTCGGTCATCGTCGGCCCCGGCGGTGTCGGCAAAACCGCGCTCGCCTTGCACTGGGCGCACGAGCACGTCGGCGAGTACCCCGACGCGCAGCTCTTCGTGGATCTGCGTGGGTTCGACCCGTCCGGGGAACGCGTGTGCCCTGACGCCGCGATGCGCACGTTCCTCATCGCCCTGGGGGTGAAACCCGCTGCGATCCCTCGGGACGGCGCCGCGATGAGCGGGCTCTTCCGCAGCCTCGCGGCGGACAAGCGTCTGCTCGTGATCATCGACAACGCACGCGACGTCGACCAGATCACGCCACTGTTGCCCGGCAACCCACAATGCTCGGTCGTGGTCACCAGCCGCACCCGGCTGACGGGACTCGTCTCGCGCCACGGCGCCGATCTGATCACCTTGGACGTCCTCGACGACAGCGACGCTCACGATCTCCTCGTGACCCGGCTGGGCCCCGCGCGCGCGTCCGCAGAGCCCGCGGCCGTCAGGCGTCTCGTCGACGCCTGTGCCGGTCTCCCCCTGGCGCTGAGCATCGTCGTCGGCCGCGCACAGGAACATCCGGACTTCTCGCTCACTTCGCTCGCCGACGAGCTCGTGGACGCGAGCTCGACGCTGAACGCGCTGGACGTGGACGCGGATCTCGGTATCCGGGCGGTGCTGCTGACATCGTTCGCGGCGCTGGACGACGAAGCTGCGGATCTGCTCATGCTGCTGGGTCTGACCCCGGGCGCCGATATCGCTCTCGATACCGCGGCTTCTCTGGCCGGGAAGACCTACGCCGCCATCCGCACCGCCCTTCGCGCCCTCGAGCGAGCGTCGTTGGTCCGCCAGTACCAGCCGGGACGGTTTCGCATGCACGACCTCGTCCGCGCGTATGCGCGTGAGCAAGCGGAACGAAACCTGGGCCTGGACCGGCGTGAAGCCGGCCTGCGTCGGCTCGTCTCGTTCTACCTGCACACCCTGGTTCGCACTGTGCAGCTCGCCGACCCCGGCCGTCCACCCATTAGCCCCATTCCGCTGCCCGTCGGCTGCACGCCGGTGCCCCTGCGCGATCGGTGCGAGGCGCTGCGATGGGTGACCGCCGAAGCGGACAACATCGCGGCTGTCCGCGTGACGGCAAAGATGCTCGGCTGGCACGAAGCCGTATGGCAACTCGCTTGGGGCAGCAGTTCCTTGTACGCCACGCAGGGCAACCCTGGCGAATCGCTGAGCATCTGGCAAGACGCGCTGGCCGCGGCCCACGCTGTCGGCGACGAGAACCTCGAGTGCCTGCCCCACCGCTGCATCGCACAATCCCTCACCCGCACCGGGAACCACGAACAAGCACTCGACCACATCTGCCGGGCCTTGGCCATCGCCGAGCGTTCATCCGATGTGGTCCAGCAAGTCCTCAGCTTGCAGGTGCTGTCCGAGATCCACATGCGACAGCAACACACCCGCGAGGCACTCGACACGATCTCCTCGGCCTGGCGGCTGGTGACCGGCCAGTCTGCGGCGCTGCGAGCAACAATCGCAAACCACTTCGCCTGGTGCATGAAGCTGGAACACCGGTACCCGGAGGCCCGGGAGATGGCCGAACGATCTCTAACCTTGGCCGAGGAAGCGGAGGCGCACAAGCTCCGCCCGACGATCCTGGACACCCTGGGCACGATCCTCGCGGAAACCGGAAACCTCGAACAAGCCGTCGACCGGCTGGAGGAGGCGGTCGCGCTCTTCGGCGACGAACTGTTCTCCGTGTCCGACACGCTGTACACCCTCGGCTGCACCTACCGGACCCTCGGCCGCGACGACTTGGCGGAGAAGAACTTCGGGCAAGCCTTGGAGCTCTTCCAGCAACAACAACGGGGGCGGGAAGCACGATTGGCGCAAGCCGCGCTGGCGGGCCTGAGCGGGCAGGCAGAATCGCCGTGAAGCATCGGCATCTCGTGGTGCGTAAGCGGTGCGGAGCTGCCTGCGGGTGCGAAGTTCGTCGGCTCTCCGGCCAAAACCGTACCAGGCGGCCTCTGTGGTGGCGCAGGATCGAGAGCCCGAACCACGGCACAAAGCGACGCGCCTCGACCGAAGGAAGCCAGATGCCCGTCTCCTCGCCCGCGCCCGTCCACGGAGAAGTCGCGGATGGTTTCGAAAAGGTCGCGTTTGCTTTCGAGCGCAACTTCGCCGAAGGAGGTGAACTGGGCGCCGCAGTCTCCGTCGTGGTGCGCGGGCGCGCGGTGGTCGACCTGTGGGGTGGCTGGGTGGATCCGCAGTGCGCTGTCGAGTGGCGCCGGCAGACCCTGACCAACATCTGGTCGACCACGAACGGCTTGGTGGCCATCGCCGCGCTACAGCTGGTCGAGAGTGGAGACCTCGACGTGGACGCGCCCGTGGCTCGTTACTGGCCCGAGTTCGCGAGTGCAGGTAAGGGCGACATCCCCGTCCGCTGGCTGCTGTCCCACCGCTCCGGCGTGACCGGAGTGCCCCCGGAGCACCCCCTCGGCGTCGACGACCTGCTCGACTGGCCCAAGATGACGCTCGTGCTCGCGGCACAGGAGCCCTTGTTCGAGCCAGGTTCTGTCAGTGGTTACCAGGCGTTGTCCTACGGCTATCTCGTCGGCGAAGTCATCCGGAGAATTACCGGGCAGACGGTGGGCGAGTTCTTCCGTGCCAACGTGGCGCAACCGCTCAACGCCGACGTCCACATCGGCCTGGACCGCAGCGACCTCCAGCGGTGCTCCACGATCGTCGAGCCGGCCGCCGGTGCGGAGCAAGTGGCCGATGCCCTCGCGGCCGAACCCACGAGGGCGGCCCTCGCCGCGCTGGGCAATCCGCACTCCTTGACCAAGAACGTGAATTCAGCTCGTTGGCGCGTCGCCGAGATCCCCGCAGCCAACGGCCATGGAACCGCCTACGGCCTGGCGACGATCTACGGTGCCTTGGTCGACGACTCGGAACGGCTGCTCCGGCGCGAGACGATCGAGTTCGGCCGAACCGGACAGGGCCGCTGCCGCGATGTGGTCATGGCGCTGGACAACGAGTTCGGCCTGGGCTTCACTCTGGGCAGCCACCAGCGAAGCTTCGGCCCCAACTCCCGAAGCTTCGGCCACGATGGTTGGGGGGGTTCGACGGCCTTCGCCGACGTAGAACGCGGTGTCGGCTTCAGCTACGTGATGAACCGGATGGGTACCTCGCTGCGGGACGATCCCCGCAAGATGGTCCTGGTCGAGGCGACCTACGCCTGCCTCTCCGACGCCACCACCGTGATCAGATGACTCCGGCATGACCTCAGGCCAAGGCCCCGTTTGCTCAACCCTCCGTGAGGGATTGGTACTCATCGGAAGTCAGCAATTTGAGCTCGCCGGAAGTGGGCTCTCGGCGGGCCGGGTCCACTCTCACCTCGAGCAACCAGCCGTCACCGTACGGGTCGTCGTTGATGACCTCCGGACTGTCGGAGAGGAGGTCGTTCACCGATGTGACCGTTCCGGAAACCGGTGCGTAGACTTCGGATTCGCTCTTGGTCGACTCGACCTCGCCGAATGGTTCGCCCGCGACGACTGCGTCTCCGACCGATGGCAAGGATACCGAGATGACGTCACCCAGCGAGTCCTGGGCGAAGTCGGAGATTCCGATCCGAGCGAGGTTGTCCGGCAGGAGACGCAGCCACTGATGGTGGACCGTGTACCTGACTTCGGGGTCCAAGTCGGCCATCGCAATACCGCCCTTTCTCGCTGCCGCAGTATGGGAAGTTCAAGCCCCGCTGGACAGCGCTGTGCCTCCATCACGGGGCGTGTTTCACCGAACGGCTAAGAACGATACGTCACTCTGGCCTGGCTGCCGACAGGCATGCTTCTCGTGTTCGAGTGCTCACGGTCCGCAATAAAGAGTCTGTCGACACCCCACCAATGCCGCGGCGGCACCCTGAGGTCATCGCGTGCATACGACAGACAGGAACAACGCCGATGGACCAGATCGCGGCCAGGCCGTGGTACCAACCGGAGGAAGCCCGTGTCCACGTGGCGGGACCGGATGCCCTGACCACCACCGGTCTCACGATGGTCCTCGAAAGCCACGCTGGCATTGCCCGGGCCCGGGAGGGGACGCGTCCCGACGTCCTCGTGTTGGCAACAACGCAGGTGAATCCCGGCACGATGGACGAGTTGAGGACTCGGAGGACTTGCGGGGTGCCGGTCGTCCTTCTCACCGGCGAAGTCCCTGAGGCATCGTTGCTCGCCATGATCGAATACGGTGTCGTCGCCATCGTGGACAGCAAATCGGCCGATGGTGCTGCTCTCGCCGACGCCGTCTTGGGCGCGGCGCGGCAGCACAGTGTCATGCCCAGGGAGACCCTCCGCAAGCTGATCCGCTTGGTGCGGCAGATGCAGCGTGACGCACGGGACCGGATGGGCGTGAACAGCATCGGCCTCACCGAGCGCGAAGTCGAGGTTCTCCGCTTGCTCGCCGACGGGGCGGAAACTTCGGAAATCGCCCGGGAACTCACGTACTCGGAAAGCACGATCAAACTCGTCCTGCACTCCCTCACGACACGGCACAACCTCCGCAACCGTGTGCACGCCGTCGCGTTCGCCCTGCGTGCCGGAGTCCTCTGAGCGGCAGATCACAAGGCGGTTTTTGCCGTGATGCAAACGAAATCAGGTGAGTACTCGTTGAAGGGGTTATGAATTTAGGCAACTCGACCAACCCATCTGAGATACCCGCCGCACTCAAGGCCACTATCCGGGCGGCACAACCAGAGATTGACAAGAACAGTGATCTTCCCGCGCAACTGATCGACGAATTGCGGGAGGTCGGGGCTTTTCGCCTGCTGACCCCCAAGGAGTTCGGCGGTTACGAGGTGTCGCTGGCTGCCGCGCTGAGGGTATACGAGGGCCTCGGCCGGATCGACGCATCTGTCGGCTGGATCGTGTGGAACGCCAATTTCGGCTTCCTCGCAGCGTTACTGGACGAGACGGGTGCAGACCAGGTCTGGCGCAACGGCGACGAGCCGATCTTCGCGAATTCCGGCAGCCCTGGCGTGGCCGTGCCGGTCGAGGGTGGGTACCGCGTTTCCGGGACATGGAAGATCGTCAGCGGAATCCGCCACGCGACCTGGCTCTCGGTCATCGCAGTGGTCACCTGCGACGGCAAGCCTGTGATGACCGACAAGGGCGCACCGGATGTCCGGCTGTTCCTTCTCCGCCCGGGCCAGTACACCGTGCACGACACGTGGCAGGTCAATGGCATGCGCGGGAGTGGCAGCAACGACGTCACCGCCGAAAACGTCGTCGTTCCCGCGGAGCTGGCAGCGCGGTTCGACGTTCCGGCGAGGATCGATCGGCCTTTGTACCGGGGATTCACACCGACCCTCGTGTTCCCCGGGTGCACCGCTGTTGCGCTCGGCGTGGCGCAATCGGCCATCGACGAGACCGTCCGCCTGGCCAAGACGAAAAAGAGCGTGCTGTCCTCAGCGGTGCTTGCGGACCTGCCTACCACTCACGCGGTCATGGGCCGCTCGGAAGCAGCGCTCCAGGCCGCGAGAAACTACCTACTCGACGCGGCGGAAAGCATCGATGCCGCCGGCGAAACCGCCACCCCGGTCACGCTCGGCCAGCGGGCAACCCTGCGCGCCGCGATGAGCCATGCCGCGCAGGTGAGCCGTGAGGTGCTGGGCGCCATGTACGAACTCGGCAGTTCGTCGTCGATCTACGATGGCAACCCTGTCGAGCGCCAGTTCCGCGACGGCATGGTGGCACTCCAGCACGTCAACCACGCCGCCGGCTACTTCGAAGCTGTCGGCCGAGTGCGGTTCGGTATGGACCCTGGGGTTCCCCTGTTCTGAGGGAATCTCAGTCCGACTGGGGTCACCGCCCTGAATGACACCGCATGGATGCCCGGCCGCTACGCGCAGCGGCCGGGCATCTCGGTCTTCGCCGTCAGGAACAGACCGGACTCGGCATCCGCATCAGTTGATGCTGCCGTCACCGGCGACGATCGTCTTCACGGACAGCTGGCTCGTAGGGAGTTCGCTGCAGGCGACTTCCTGTCCGCTGAACGGGATGAACTCGGCAGCGGTGTCGTCAGGCGCATAAACTCGCAAGCCGCGGACCGGCACAGGCCGGCAGGTGTTCTGCGGGAACGCGAGCGCATCCGCTTCGGAGACGGGCGCCGAGGCCATCCGACCCGGTGCAAGGTTGATTTGCGGCCCTTTGGCGCCGACCCTGGAGGCAGCCTTCCCGACCTGTCGGCCTTGATCTCCCGCCACAAACGACACACCAGGAAAGCCGACGATGACGCATGGGTTTTCCCCGGTGTTGGTGAACTGGAGCGCGTAGTTGTTGCTCCCCGCGGCCGCCCCTTCACCTTCGCCGAAGCTGAGCTTCAGCTGCCCAGCCTTGCATTCCGGCGTGACAGGCCGGGGCGGTTCGGCGGCTCCTGCGGGCTTCCGGTCGTGTGTCGCGTCGGCAGCGCTGCTGGCCACCGTCGGTGCGGGCGTGGGGCTCGCCGAGGTGACCGCCTGGTCGCCAGGTGAGGTTGATCCCCCGACGTCGGGAGCCGCCTGACAGGCAGCAGTCAACGCGACCGTCATCGCGCAGGCCGCCAGTACCAAGGACGAAACAGTGATCCGCTGTGAAAACATTGTGACCTCATTCCCCATTGAATTCATCCACTGCTTGTGTACCGAAAGATGCTCGGGGCGGTGGCCTGGTTGCGTCCGTTGGGGAAATTCAGCTCACGGAGCAGAAGCCCGGAACCTGGATTGACCGCGAGGTCAATGACTGTGAGCTTTTCGTTCATGATCCATGAGGTCACGATGAGATACGATCTCTTCCCATGATTGAATGACCTGTGTGAACGATCGCGAGGACGACGTGCCCTGTTCGTGCTGGGTCGCAGCAGCGCACTCGCTCGCGCTACGTCACACTTCTTATCGAAAAGATAGTTCGGCATCGCTTTGCGCAATGCCGGATCGGTGTTTCGGTCATCGTCCTTCATGCTCGCGGTAACCTGGTATGCCTGAACGAGGGGGCTAAAAAAATGGGAAAACTGGACGGCAAAGTCGCGGTCGTCACCGGAGGCAACAGCGGCATCGGACTGGCTACGGCAGAGTTGTTCGTCGCCGAAGATGCGTATGTCTTCATTACTGGTAGGCGACTGGCCGAGCTCGAGAAGGCTCGTGCGCAGATCGGACACGACGTCTCGATCGTGCAAGCGGACTCGGCGAACCTGGACGATCTCGACCGGGTGTTCACCACGGTGCGGGAGGAAAAGGGGTTCCTCGACATCTTGGTGACCAGCGCGGCGATCGGCGAGCAGGTGCTGCTCGCCGACTCGACTCCTGAGCAGTACGACAAGACTTCGACATCAACGCGCGTGGGACATTCTTCAGCGCGCAGAAGGCGCTGCCGCTCATGCGCGATGGCGGTTGCATGACCCTTGTGGCCTCCACCGGGCACGTGCTGGGCATGCCTGGCTACACCGCCTATCCGGCCAGCAAGGCGGCGGTCCGCTCGTTCGCACGGACCTGGGCGAAGGAGCTGGGACCGAGAATCCGAGTCAACTCCATCAGTCCAGGACCAGTGGACACGCCGATGCTGGACGCACAGCACCCGTCCAAAGAGGCCGCAGACGCGGCGCGGATCATGCTTGCCGAGGCCCTGCCTGTCAAGCGGATTTCGCAACCCTCCGAGATCGCCAAGTCGGTCCTTTTCCTGTCCAGTGAGGACGGCAGCTTCTACACCGGATTCGACCTGGTTCTCGATGGCGGGCAGGTGCAGGGCTGATCACTGTGGCCCCGTTTTGTTCGAAGCACCACCAACTACCTGGATTTAGCGGTCCCGCCGGGCCACGACATCGTCGTTCGGCGAGCCAGCTCAGGTGAAACGATCAGAGCATCAAGATGGGAAATCGCGAATGAAGATCGGCACCGGCCTTCCGAATCAGGTGCGCAACCTCGACCCGACTGTGATCCCCTCGATCGCGACTCGCGCGGAAGAAGCAGGGTTCTCGACGCTGGGAACCGTTGGCCGCATCGCCTTCCCCGGGGTGATGGACACCGTCGCCCTCGCGGCGGCCGCCGGCGCGACGCGCCGGATCGGCCTGCTGACCAACGTCCTGCTGGCCACCGTCTGGCCCGCGACGCTGCTGGCCAAGGAAGTGGCGAGCATTGACGGGGTATCTGGAGGCCGGCTGACGCTCGGCGTCGGCATCGGCGGACGCCCGGACGACTTCGTGGTCGAGGGTCGTGGCCCGAAGGGCCTCGGCCGGAGGATCGACGGCGACCTCGAGACCTACCGCAGCGTGTGGAACGGTGATCCGGTCGGGGGAGGGGAGAACGCCGCGGTGCCGAGCGGTAGCCGGCGGGTTCCCCTGTTGTTCGGTGGATCGGCGCCGGCGGCACTGGCCCGCATGGCTCGATGGGGTGAGGGCTACGTTGCCGGCACGGTGCCGGCGGAAATGGCCGGCGAAGCGTTCGCGAAGGCGCGCACGGCCTGGCAAGAGCACGGCCGTGATGGTGATCCTCGCCTCGTCGGCCTCGCCTACTTCTCCCTCGGCGACCCGGATCGCGGCCGTGCCAACGTCCGCGACTACTACAGCACCGGCGGTGACGAGCTGGCCGACTTCGTCTGCAGCGGTGTGCGCACCACTGCAGACGAGGTGCGCACGGTAGTGAAGGAGTACGCCGAGCTCGGTACCGATGAACTCCTGGTCATGCCGACGACCGACGACGTCACCGACATCGAGCGACTCGCGGACATCGTGCTCTGAGCGGAGGCCGGGACAGCGAGGCGGCGCGCCTCGGCTTCCCGCGGTCGCGGCGCCTCCGGGACGCCGCGACCTACTCCCCGCCCCGCACGAGAACGACGCGAACCTGCTCCCGCGCAAGCGTGGCTCGTAGTCGATGCCGCCGACAACGCAACCAACTCCCCGACCTGGCGGCGGCTACTCCAGCCTCGGACGGGACCCGGCTCGAGGTCTCCTCGAACGCCGATCTGGTTTGAGTAGAGGCTTTCGACCACGCGACGACACACGCAGGCATCAAGTGGCGGCGCCGCTCGCCGCATCGAACCGCCTGTGGCGCCGCCGTGGAACCGGCTGACCTGAATCCGCTATTGCAACGCGGCCTGGTCGAAGGTGTTGCGCCACCGGGCAAAGGGCCGGCCAAGGTTTCAGACGTCGAGGGCCGGTCGCGATCTTTCTCGGAGACGCTCACCGTCAAGGTGAGATCACCGGGAAGTAGGTGAGGACTTCTCCGGTGCCGACGTTGTAGTACCCGGCCAGCTCGAGGCCCCGCCACACGCCGGACCACGCCCCCGTCTTTTCGTCGCGTAGCGCCTCCTCCGATCGCCACGCGCCGTCGCCGGCCTGTCTCACCTCGTCGACCGTCCAATCGGCCGGAAAATAGGTGTGGTTGATGAACACCGGTTTGCCACCGCTCCCCGGCTGCCGCTCCGTGGTCATGCGCAGCACCACCGGATAGTCGGCCGGGCGAGCGAGGGCGGGCGTGTGAACCGTAGTGGCGAGAAACGCACGGAAGCCCCGGAGTACCGACCAGAACGCGCGCTGGGGAACCACGTGTCGTGGCCAGGTCTCGTACCGGTTCTCCAGCAGGACGAGTTCGTTCACGAAGTCAACGCTGCAACTGTTCCCGATCAAGGTCCGTTCTTCCGCGCGGCAGCGATCCAGTAAGTCTCCTAAGGGATGTCTCGTAACCCGGTGTGGGTCTGGTTGCCTAGATAGTTGATCATGGTGTGGTGCAGGTGATCTCGGCGTCGCGGTCGGAGTGGAT
>NZ_JBFBAF010000061.1:0-27151 GCF_040682095.1 Amycolatopsis sp. NPDC051372 | reverse complement strand
CGCGGATCTCGGCTTCCATCGCCTCGCCGTCGGTACGCAGCGCAAGCGTGCTGCCGTCGGCGAAGCGGGCGTGGTAGGCGGGGTCGAGGCGGGTGCCCGGCCGATCCGACCGCCCGATCCCCACACCGGCTCAAAGGCGATCTCGCACGCCTCGGCGGAGCCGAGGCAGAAAACACCAGCGAGCCCGCTGTTCGCCCCGGCGGAGCCGAGGCGAACAGCGGGCGAGCCAACTGGCGAGTAACCTTCCCCCGGAAAAGCGGGGCAGTGAGGCTCCGAGTCGGGCTTGCCGGGAGGTTTCGGATGGCTGTCTATCGGACCGTGGTGGTGGGGACGGACGGGTCGGACTCGTCGTTCGCCGCGGTGGATCGGGCGGCGGGGGTGGCCGCGGATGCCGAGGCGAAGCTGGTCCTGGTGTGTGCGTACTACCCCGCCAGCAAGCACGACGTGGAGCAGGCGCAGGACGAGCTCGGCGACGAGGCCTACCAGGTCGTCGGGTCGGCGCCGGCGGAGGACACGTTGCAGAGCGCGCGCGACCGGGCCGCGAAGGCCGGGGCGAAGGACATCCAGACCATCGCCGTGAACGGTGAGCCGGTGCACGCGCTGCGCAAGGTCGTGCACGAGACGTCGGCCGACCTGCTCGTGGTGGGCAACCGCGGCCTCAACACGCTCGCCGGGCGGATCCTCGGCTCGGTGCCGGCGGAGGTGGCGCGCAAGTCGGGTGTCGACGTGCTGATCGTGCACACGACCTGAGCCGTGGCCGAATCCCCTGAGGTGCAGCACCAGCTCGAGAAGCTTCTCCTCGGCGGGCCGCGCAAGTACACGCGCCTGGAGGTCGCGGAAAAGGCCGGTGTGCCCGAGGAACGCTCGCGCCGGCTGTGGCGCGCCCTCGGGTTTGCGGCTGCCGAGGACGACGAGGTGGTGTTCACCGACGCCGACGTCGCTGCCATGCGCACCGCCGACCAGCTCATCGCGTCCGGGCTCGTCGCGCGCAACCTCGAGGTCGCCGTGACGCGGGCGCTCGGGCAGCACCTGTCGCGCCTGGCCGAGTGGCAGGTGCACATGCTGTGGTCGCTCATCGCCGAGAACCCGGGCCTCGACGACAGCCAGGTCACCAAGCTCGTCGCGCGGCTGCTGCCCGAGCTGGAGCAGGTGCAGAACTTCGTGTGGCGCCGCCACCTCGTGGCGTTCGCCGGGCGCGCGTTCGCCACCGACGAGGACCTGGAGGCCCGGCCGCAGGTCGTCGGCTTCGTCGACATGGTGGGCTACACCAAAATGACCCGCGAGGTCGACGAGGACGAGCTCAGCCGCGTGCTCGACGCGTTCGAGTCGCTGGCCGCGGGCGTGGTCGCCGACCACCGCGGGCGGATCGTGAAGATGATCGGCGACGAGGTTTTCTTCGTCACCGACTCCCCCGAGTCAGGTGCCGAGATCGCGCTCACCCTCACCGAACGCACGTCCGCTTCCGACGACCTGCCCGCCGTGCGCGCGGGGCTGGCTTCGGGGCGGGTGTTGTCCCGCTTCGGCGACGTCTACGGCTCCGTCGTGAACCTCGCCGCGCGGCTGACGTCCGTCGCCCGCCCCGGCACGGTGCTGGCCGACCGCGAGCTGGCGGCCGCGCTCGAACCGCTGCCGGAGTACGAGCTGCGGTCACGCCGGCCCGTCGCCGTGCGCGGGTACAACCGGCTGCGGACCTCGGTGCTTCGGCGCGCCCAGGACCGGCCGTCGGGGAAGTTCGCCCAGGCGCAGGAACGCGCGGCCGAAGCCATGGGCCTGCCCGAGACGACCCGCCCCGCGACCGAACCGGACGGCCCCGAAGACCTGACGCTCGGTTCACGGCGCCGGCGCCGCAGGCGCTGATCAGGCGTCGTAGTCCACCGTCACGCGCTCGCTCGCCGGGTGCGACTGGCACGTCAGCACGAACCCCGCATCCACCTCGGCCTTCTCCAGCGCGAAGTTGCGCCGCATGTCCACCGCACCATCCGTCACGCGGGCCCGGCAGGTGCCGCACACCCCGCCCTTGCACGCGAACGGCAGGTCCGGCCGGAACTTCTGCGCACCGTCCAAAATGGACGATTCCTGCGGCAGGCTCATCGTGGTCGAGCGACCGTCGAGGATGAGCGTGACCTCCGACGCGGCGCCGGCCACCGCCGGGTCGACGTGCTTGACCGGCTCCGGCGGCACGTCGTCCACGTAGAACAGTTCCTGGTGGACACTCGACTCCGCCACGCCCAGGGCCGTCAGCACCTCCTGCGCCCCCGTGACCATCCCGAACGGTCCGCACAGCCAGAAGTGGGCCACCGACTCTACCGGCACGAGCGAGCCGAACAGCGCGCGCAGCTTGTCGGCGTCGAGGCGGCCGGTGAACAGCTCGGCCTCGCGGGGTTCGCGTGAGAGCACGTGGATGAGCTCGAGCCGCGCCGGGTAGCGGTCCTTCAGGTCGGCCAGCTCGTCGGCGAACATGACTGTGTCCGTGCGGCGGTTGCCGTACAGCACGGTGACGGTGGCGTCGGGCGTCGCGAGCAGCGACGCGACAATCGACAGCACCGGAGTGATCCCCGAACCGGCGGCGATCAGCACGTGGTGACCGCCTGTGGTCAGATCCGGCGTGAAGGTCCCGGTCGGTGCGGAGACCTCGACGACGTCACCCGGGCGCACGTCCTGCACGAGCCACGACGAGAACACGCCCTCAGGCACCAGGCGCACGCCCACGCGCGGCCGCTGGCCCGCCGGAGCGCAGATCGAGTACGACCGGCGCTCGTCGCGGCCGTCGACGGTGCGGCGCAAGGTCAGCGACTGGCCGGGCGCGAAGGCGAACGTCTCCGCGAGCTCTTCCGGCACGTCGAAGGTCACGGCGACCGCGTCGTCGCACAGCCGCTCGACGTCGGCCACCCGCAGCGAGTGGAAGCCGGTGCGCCGGGAAATCGTGCTGGTCAACTCAGATCTCCTTGACGTGTTCGAACGGTTCCAGGCACGCACGGCACCGGCGCAGCGCCCGGCACGCGGTGGCGCTGAACCGCGACTGCTGCTCGGTGTCGAGCGAACCGCAGTGCGGGCACGCGATGCGCGACACGGGCGGTGACAACGTGAGCGGTACCGGTCCACTCGCGCGCCGCGGCGCCACACCCGGCGGCGCGATGCCGGCCTCGGCGAGCTTGCGCCGCCCGTCGGCCGAGATCCAGTCCGAGGTCCAGGCCGGTTCGAGCACGGTGCGGATCTCGACGTCCGAGTAGCCGGCGCCGAGCAACGCGTGCTCCAGGTCATCGCGCATGGTGTCCATGGCGGGGCAGCCGGTGTAGGTGGGGGTGATGGCCACCGTCACGCGACCGTCCTGCACGGACACCGACCGCAGCACGCCCAGGTCGGCGAGCGTGAGCATCGGCAGCTCGGGGTCGGTGACGGTCGCCGCCACGGATTCCGCGCGCGACGACACCGCGGTCACCATGTCGCGTCCGGCATCGCCCGCGCCACGCTCTGCAGGTGCGCCAGCAGGAACCCCATCTGCTCCGTGTGGACGCCGTCGCGCCCGGTCCGCCCGGACACGCCGGCCACGGCCCCCGCGGTCGGCTGCTCCAGCGTCGCCGCGGCCAGCACCTGGTCGAGCACGACGTCGAACTCCGGCCGCAGCGTCGGGGCGTCGACCAGCTCCAGCGGGTGCGTCAGGAAAAGCTCGTCGACGTACGGCCACACCGCGTCGAGCCCCTCCTGCATCCGCTCGTGCGACAGCGGAGTGCCGTCGCCGAGGCGGACGACCCACTGCGCCGCGTAATCGCGGTGGTAGGCCAGCTCCTTCACGCCCTTGGCCGCGATCGCCGCGAGCACCGGGTCCACACTGGATTCGAGCTGCTGCAGCAACGCCAGCCGCCACGTGGAGAACACGAGCAGCCGCGCCATCAGGTGCCCGAAGTGGCCTCCGCCGAGCTCGGCGAGCCGGACGTTGCGGAACTCGTGCTCGGCCCGCAGGAACGCGAGCGTGTCCTCCGAGCGGTCGGTCCCGTCGGCCTTGCCGGCGCGCGCCAGCAGCAGCCGGGCCTGGCCGAGCAGGTCGAGGCCGATGTTGGCGATCGCCACCTCGTCCTCGAGCTCCGGCGCGTTCGTGACCCACTCCTGCAGGCGGTGCGAGAACACCAGCGCGTCGTCGCCCAGCATCAGGCAATACGCTGCCAAGCCGGCGGCGTCCACGCCCGAAGGCACCGAAGTGTCCACACCGGACAGCGGGTCGGCGAAGCCCGTGCCGAAGGCCCACCGGGCGTCGTTGTCCTCGGTGATGGCCTCATAGACGTTGTCGAAGGACATCAAGGCCTCACATGTGCGGAACGTTGTCGGGAATGTCGTAGAACGTCGGGTGCCGGTAGACCTTGTCGCCGCTGGGCGCGAAGAACGGGTCCTTCTCGTCCGGCGACGACGCGGTGATGTCCGACGCCTTCACGACCCAGATCGAGACGCCCTCGTTGCGCCGCGTGTACAGGTCACGGGCGTTGTGCAGCGCCATCTGGTCGTCCGCCGCGTGCAGCGAGCCCACGTGCACGTGGTTCAGCCCGCGCTTGCCCCGCACGAACACCTCGTACAACGGCCAATCGTGCTTCACAACGCCCCCTCCTTCTTCGCGGCGTGCGCAACGGCAGCCTCACGAACCCACGCACCGTCGTCGTGCGCCTGCTTCCGATGAGAAACGCGCTCCTTGTTGCACGGACCGTTGCCCTGCAACACGTTCTTGAACTCGTCCCAGTCGACGGCACCGAAGTCGTAGTGCTCCCGGTCGGCGTTCCACTTCAGGTCCGGGTCCGGGAAGGTGACGCCCAGCGCCTCCGCCTGCGGCACAGACATGTCGACAAAGCGCTGCCGCAGCTCGTCGTTGGTGTGCCGCTTGACCTTCCACGCCATGGACTGTGCGGTGTTCGGCGACTCCGCGTCGGGCGGGCCGAACATCATCAGCGACGGCCACCACCAGCGGTTCACGGCCTCCTGCACCATGTCCCGCTGCTGCTGCGTGCCGCGCATCATCGTCATCAGCAGCTCGTAACCCTGCCGCTGGTGGAACGACTCTTCCTTGCAGATCCGGATCATCGCCCGCGCGTACGGCCCGTACGACGACCGGCACAGCGGCACCTGGTTGCAGATCGCCGCGCCGTCGACCAGCCAGCCGATCACGCCGACGTCGGCAAAGGTCAGCGTCGGGTAGTTGAAGATCGACGAGTACTTCTGCCGGCCGGTGATCAGCTTGTCGGTGAGGTCCGCGCGGTCGGCGCCCAACGTCTCCGCGGCGGAGTACAGGTAGAGCCCGTGGCCGGCCTCGTCCTGCACCTTCGCGAGCAGGATCGCCTTGCGGCGCAACGAAGGCGCGCGCGTGATCCAGTTGCCCTCGGGCTGCATGCCGATGATCTCCGAGTGCGCGTGCTGCGCGATCTGGCGGATCATCGTCTTGCGGTAGCCCTCGGGCACCCAGTCGCGCGGCTCGATGCGCTGGTCGCGTTCGATGGTGTGCTCGAAGTGGCCGAGCAGGTCTTCCTCAGCTACAGCGGTCACGGCTGCTCCTTCGAAACGAGCGTCAGCACGTCGTATTTCGCCACGGAATCGCCGGTCTGGTTCACGACGTCGGCGTCCCAGTGGACCTCGCCGTACTCCTGGTCGATGCGCGGGGTGATCTGCTTGGCGGTGAGCGTCACGGTGAGTGCGTCGCCTTCCTTGACCGGCGTGAGGAAGCGCAGGTTCTCCAGGCCGTAGTTGGCGAGCACCGGGCCCGGCTCCGGCGAGACGAACAGGCCGGCGGCGAACGACACGACCAGGTAGCCGTGGGCGACGATCCCGCCGAACAGCGGGTTCGCGGCCGCGGCGGCCTCGTCGGTGTGGGCGTAGAAGGTGTCGCCGGTGAACTCGGCGAAGTGGTCGATGTCGGCACGGGTCACCGTGCGCGGGCCGGCCACCACGGAGTCGCCCACGCGCAGCTCGGCCAGCGACTTGCGGAACGGGTGGTCGCCCTCGACGCGCGGCGCGCCCTCGACCCACCGGCCGGTGACGGTGCTGAGCACCTTAGGACTGGCCTGCACGGCCGTGCGCTGCATGTGGTGCAGCACGCCGCGGATGCCGCCCATCTCCTCGCCACCACCGGCGCGACCGGGCCCGCCGTGCACGAGCTGCGGCATCGGCGAGCCGTGGCCCGTCGATTCTTTCGCGTCGTCGGCGTCGAGCACCAGCAGCCTGCCGTGGTACGGCGCGACGCCGAGCACGATCGTCCGCGCGAACTCCGGGTCGCCGGTCACGATCGACCCGGCGAGGCTGCCACCGCCGCGCGCGGCGAACTCGATGACCTGCTCGATCGACGTGTAGGGCATCAGCGTGGACACCGGCCCGAACGCCTCGACCTCGTGCGGCTCCGAACGCTGCGGGTCGGCCTTCAGCAGCACCGGCGACATGAACGCGCCCGTCGACTCGTCGGCGCCGACCACGTCGACGTGCTCCAGGTCGCCGTAGACGACGCTGCCGGCGTCGAGCAGGGCCTTGAGCGAACGGCGGACCTCTTCGCGCTGCTCCAGGCTGGCCAGCGCACCCATCCGCACGCCCTCGGCGGTCGGGTTACCGACCACGACCTTCGCCAGGCGCGCACTCGCGGCCTCGGCGACGTCGTCGAGCATCTCCTCGGGCACGAACGCGCGGCGGATCGCCGTGCACTTCTGGCCGGCCTTCACGGTCATCTCCGTGACCAGCTGCTTGACGAACAGGTCGAACTCCGGTGTGCTCGGCCGCGCGTCGGGCGCGAGGATCGAGCAGTTCAGCGAATCGGCCTCCGCGTTGAATCGCACGGAGTTGCGCACGACCGCCGGGTGCGCGCGCAGCTTCTGCGCGGTGGACGCGGAACCGGTGAACGACACCAGGTCCTGCGCGGTCACGTGGTCGAGCAGGTCGCCGACGCTGCCGGCGATGAACTGCAGCGCCCCCTCGGGCAGGATGTCGGACTCGATGATCAGCTCGACGAGCTTCGCGGTGAGGTAGGCCGTCTGGCTCGCGGGCTTGACCAGGCTCGGTACACCGGCGAGGAACGCGGGCGCGAACTTCTCCAGCGGCCCCCACACCGGGAAGTTGAACGCGTTGATCTGGATCGCGACACCGTGCAGCGGCACGGCGACGTGCTGCGCGACGAAGGTGCCGCCCTTGCTCAGAGGCTCCACCGCGCCGTCGAGGTAGACGGTGTCGTTGGGCAGCTCGCGCTTGCCCTTCGAGGCATAGCTGAACAGCACGCCGATGCCGCCGTCGACGTCGAACTTCGAGTCGCCCAGCGTGGCGCCGGTGCGCGCCGACACCGCGTAGAGCTCCTCGCGGTGCTCGCGCAGGTGGGACGCGAGGGCCTTGAGCAGGGCCGCGCGCTGGTGGAACGTGAGCTCACGCAGGGCGGGACCGCCCACGCGGCGGCCGTAGTCGAGCGCGCCGGCGAAGTCGACACCGGTCGACGAGACGCGGGCGACCTCCTCACCGGTCGCCGCGTCGTGCAGCGGCGCCCCCTCGTCCGTCGCCGTGTGCCAGCCGCCGGAGACGTAGCTGCGGAGCAAAACCATGGGGCCCGACCCTCTCGCCGTGTCGTACCGATTTACCAACCGGACGTTCAGTAATTCCATCGTAGCCGCTTCACCGGCTGATCGGAAGTCCTGGTGCTTGACAGGGAACCTGCGGCACATCTTTACTAGCCGCGGGCCTGGATTACCGGCCATTCGGTCAGTTTCTCACGGGGAGGTCGCCCGACGTGACGGCGCGCAACGCGGCCCACGCCATGTTCGACACCGACGAGGCGTCGAAGGGCTTGGGCATCGAACTCGTGGAGGCTGCCGAGGGACGCGCGGTCGCCACGATGAAGGTGACCGAGCAGATGGTCAACGGCCACGACATCGCCCACGGCGGCTACCTGTTCCTGCTCGCCGACACCGCGTTCGCCCTCGCGTGCAACACCCACGGACCGGTCACCGTCGCCGCCGGCGCCGAGATCTCCTTCGTCGCGGCCGGCCGCCTCGGCGATTACCTCACCGCTACGGCCACCGAGCGCACCCGCTACGGCCGCAACGGCATCTACGACGTCACCGTGCACCGGGACACCCCCGAAGGGCCCGAGGTCGTCGCCGAGTTCCGCGGCCGCAGCCGCGTCATCGAGAAGAGCCGGGAAACCCGATGAAAGACACAGCCGAGAAGCTGTCTGCCGACGAGCTCGCCGCCCTCCAGCTCGAACGACTGCAATGGACACTGCGGCACGCCTACGCCAACGTGCCCTTCTACACCAAGAAGTTCGACGAGACAGGCGTGCACCCGGACGACTGCAAGGAACTGGCCGATCTCGCGAAGTTCCCCTTCACCACCAAGGCGGACCTGCGCGACAACTACCCGTTCGGCATGTTCGCCGTGCCGCAGAAGGACATCCGGCGCATCCACGCGTCCAGCGGCACCACGGGCAAGCCGACCGTCGTGGGCTACACCGAGGGCGACATCGACACGTGGGCGACCGTGATGGCGCGCTCGATCCGCGCGGCCGGCGGGCGCCCCGGGCACAAGGTGCACGTGGCCTACGGCTACGGCCTGTTCACCGGCGGGCTTGGCGCGCACTACGGCGCGGAAAAGCTCGGCTGCACCGTGATCCCGGCGTCGGGTGGCATGACTGCGCGCCAGGTGCAGCTGATCACCGACTTCAAGCCCGAGATCATCATGGTCACGCCGTCGTACATGCTCACGCTGCTCGACGAGTTCGAGCGCCAGGGCGTGGACCCGCGGGCGAGCTCGCTGAAGGTCGGCATCTTCGGCGCCGAGCCGTGGACCGAGCAGATGCGCGCGGAGATCGAGGAACGCTTCGCGCTCGACGCCGTGGACATCTACGGCCTGTCCGAGGTGATGGGGCCGGGTGTCGCGCAGGAGTGCGTGGAGACCAAGGACGGCCTGCACATCTGGGAGGACCACTTCTTCCCCGAGGTGATCGACCCGTTCAGCGAAGAGGTTCTGCCGTTCGGCGCGCAGGGCGAACTGCTGTTCACGTCGCTGACGAAGCAGGCGCTGCCGATCATCCGCTACCGCACGCGCGACCTCACGCGGCTGATGCCGGGCACGGCGCGGCCCGCGTTCCGGCGCATGGAGAAGGTGACCGGGCGCAGCGACGACCTCATCATTCTGCGTGGCGTCAACGTCTTCCCCACGCAGATCGAGGAGATCGTGCTGCGGACCGACGCGTTGAGCCCCCACTTCCAGCTGGTGCGTTCGACGCGGGGGCGGCTGGACCACCTGACCGTGCGGGTGGAGGCGCGTCACGACGCGTCGGCTGACGCGCGAGCGGCTGCGGCGGCGGCGTTGATCGCGGGTGTGAAGGACGGCGTCGGTGTGACGGTGGGTGTCGACATCGTGGAGCCGGACACCCTGGAGCGTTCAGTTGGCAAAATGCGCCGCGTGATCGACGAACGAGACAAGACGTGACGCCCCCTCCGGCCCGGCGGGGGCGACCCGGGTACGACCTGGAGTCGTTGCTGCAGGTCGCGGTGAAGCTGTTCAACGAGCGCGGCTACGACGGCACCAGTATGGAAGACCTGTCGCGCAAGCTGGGCATCACGAAGTCGGCGATCTACCACCACGTGCGCAGCAAGGAAGAGCTGCTGCGGCTGTCGGTGGACCGGGCGCTCGACGGGCTGTTCGAGGTCGCGGCGTCCACCGAGCAGCTCGACGGGCGTGCGATCGACCGGCTGGAGCACCTCGTGCGCGGCAGTGTGCTGGTGCTCGCCGACCGGCTGCCGTTCGTCACGCTGCTGCTTCGCGTGCGCGGCAACACAAAGGTGGAGCGTTCGGCGCTGGCCCGCCGGCGCGAGTTCGACCGTCTGGTGACGGATCTGGTCAAGCAGGCCGAGGCCGAGGGTGACGTGCGGCCGGACATCGACCCCGCCGTCGCCGCGCGGCTGCTGTTCGGCACGGTGAACTCGCTGATCGAGTGGTACCGGCCGCGGCGCGGCTCGTCGGGTGAGGAGCTGGCGGACGCGGTGTGCAAGATGGCGTTCGACGGCCTGCGCGCCTGAGCCGCAGAGCCTGCCGAAGTGACACTTGCCGCCGGAAAGTCCCGCCCGGCGGCGATTCACTCCCCCGTCGTGGTCTTCGGCGGCCGGCGCGCCTGCCAGAGCATGGCGGCGCGCAGCTGCTCGATCAGGACCTCGTCGTCCTCTTCGCTCGGTTCGGCACCCAGCGGGATCCAGCGCTCGCTGACGAGCGCGCCCTCGTCGTAGTTGCTGATGACGATGCCGTCGTAGGACAGGTCCGCCGCGCACTCGCCGCGGCACTCGCCCGTGCAGCACGGTTCGTCCACGCGCACCTGGCGGTGCTGCAAGCGCACGCTGACCCAGCGCCCCGCAGGCCGAGTCGTGCCACCCTCCGCATCGCTCATCTGCTCCTACCCCACCGCGCCCAGCCCCCGTTCGATCCGTCGTCCCAGCGGTCGGCGAAGTTACCGGCCGGTTGTTCCGGTTCAGTAACGGCCCGGGTCGACCGTACAAATACCGTCACACACAACAGCGGGACACGGTCTTTACGTGCAGTCAACAACTTGTTGACAGCGGGACGGAGGACGAGAAGGCTGGCACGATGAGCACCGGAACCCGGCCCACGCGGCGCCGGCTGGAACCGGCCGAGCGCAGGGCCGAGATCCTCGCGGTGGCGCGGCGCCTGTTCGGGGCCGGCAGCTACGCGTCAGTGTCCACTTCGGACATCGCGGCGGCCGCGGGGGTGGCGAGGCCCCTGATCAACCACTACTTCGGCGGCAAGCGCGAGCTCTACCTCGAGGTCGTGCGGCAGATGATGATCGTGCCCGCGCCCGTGGTCGAGTCGCTGCCCGAAGGCCCCGTGCGGCGCCGGCTGGAGGTCGGCATCGAGCGCTGGATCGACGTGGTCGACCGCAACCGCGACGCGTGGCTCACCGCGATCGGCCCGGAGTCCGCCGGCCGTGACCCGGAGATCGAGCGGATCATGCTGGAGGCCGACGATGTCGCGGCCGACCGCGTGCTGGCCGGGGCCCTGATGACCGACGTCACCGAGGGCCGGGAAGAGCTGCGCGCGATGATCCGGTCGTACGGCGGGATGTTGCGCGCGGCGTCTCGCGAATGGCTGATCCGCGGCACGCTGAACCGCGCCGAGCTGCGGACCTTCCTCGTGGAATCGATCATGGGCCTGATCGAGGTCACCTACCCGGCAGTGCTCGCGGAGCGGAACGGCGCGCGTAGGCCGCCGGAGTCGTCCCCGTCCACCGTTTGAACGCGTAGATGAAGCTCGACGCCTCGGCGTAACCCAGGCGCAGCGCGACATCCTCGACGGACAACGCGCCGGTGTCCAGCATTTCCTCGGCGAGCGTCTGGCGGACCTCGTCCACGAGCTGGCGGTAGCCGGTGCCGGCGTCGGTGAGCCGGCGACGCAGGGTGCGCGGGCTGACGGTGAGCTGGCGCGCGATCTCGTCCATGCCGGCGTCGACGCCGCCCAGGCGCACCAGGCGTTCGCGCACGAGCTGGGAGATGCCGGACCGTTCGCGGCGACGGGCCACGAGGGCATCGCACTGGGCGGCGCACAGGGCCACGGTCTGTTCGTTGGCCTGCGGCAACGGCATGGTGAGGAACGCGGGATCGAAGCCGGCGCGGTGACGTTCGGCGCCGAATTCCGGTTCGACGCCGAAGGTGTCCACATAGGACTTCGTCGACGGCGGTGCCGGATGCCGGAACTCGAGGCCCCGTGGGGAAATCCCCGGCAGCAGGTCGCTCATCACGGTGTGAATCGCGGCGAGGTCCCTGAGCACGAGGAACCGCGAGACGTCGGCGGGTACGCGCGAATCGTCCAGCACCAGGCTGATTCCGTTCGCGTCGAGCTCCACGTGGGGGATGCAGAAGGTGAAGCTCAGGTCGAGGTAGCGCAACGCGAACAGCATCGCGTCGCGCATCGTCGGGCTGCTGATGCACGCGAAGCCGAAGATGCCGAACGTCGTCACGCGATAGCGGCGCCCGAGTTCGAGGGCGACGTCGTCGCCACCGCCGGTGTGCGTGGCGACGGCGCGCACCACGGCCAGCTCCTGCCGCGCGTCGACCTGCCGGTCCGGGCCGGACAGCGCCTCACGCGGAGTACCGGGCAGCAGCTTTTCGGCGGGCACACCGTGGTCCTCGGCGAACCCGAGCATGAGCAGGACGCTGGCGGTGCCGCGGGGGAAGTCCCAGTCGCGGACCGCGGGGGCTGCCAGCTCTGCCATGGCCGGAATTATGGATCAGGTCAGTTCGGCTGTGCTCGTCGAGGACGTATTCTGTCCGCAATGCCCATTACGCTCGGGCGCATGAAGCTGAGTCTGCGAGCCCTCAACCGCGCGACGATGGATCGGCAGCTGCTGCTGCGCCGGGCATCGATGCCGGCGCTGGCGGCCGTCGAGCACCTCGCCGGATTGCAGGCGCAGGCGCCGTTCCCGCCGTACTACGCGCTGTGGGCGCGGCTGCACGGCTTCAAGCCACACGACCTGGCGAAGCTGCTCCTGGACCGCAGCGTGGCGCGGATCGTGCTGATGCGCGGCACCGTGCACCTCGTGACGGCGGCCGACGCGCTGGCGTGGCGCCCCCTCGTGCAGCCGATCATGGACCGCGACCTCCGCACGAACACGCTGCACGCGGCCCGCGTGGCCGGCCTCGACCACGGCGAGGTGGCGGCCGTGACGCGCGAACTGCTCGCGGGCCGCCCGCACACGAGCGCGCAGTTGGGCGCCGCGCTCGCCGAGAAGTGGCCCGAGCGCGAGAGCGACGCGTTGATGCACCTGGCGCGCTGTCTTCTGCCGCTGGTGCAGATCCCGCCGCGCGGCGTGTGGGGTCAGGCCGGCCGGCCGACGTACCAGCTCGCGGACCGCTGGCTGGCCGGCACCGAAGCCGTGCCCTCGGCCGAACAGCTCGTGCGGCGCTACCTCGCGGCGTTCGGCCCGGCGACGGTGGCCGACGCGCAGGCGTGGTCGGGTCTCACGAAGCTCGGTGAAGTGATCGACGGGATGGACTTGCGCACGTACGTCGATACCGCCGGCCGCACGCTCTACGACCTGCCCGGCGCGACACTGCCCGGCGAGGACGTCCCCGCGCCGCCGCGGTTGCTGGCGCCGTTCGACCAGCCGCTGCTCTCCTACGCCGACCGCACGCGCGTGATCCGCGACGAGCACCGCAAGCGCGTGATCAGCCAGAACGGTCTGGTCAAGGGCACGCTGCTCGTCGGCGGCTTCGTGAAGGGCGCCTGGGACCTCAAGACCACCCGCGACGCGGCCACGCTCGTGCTCACGCCGTACGAATGGCTGCCGAAGCGCGACACGGCCGCGTTGGAAAGCTTCGGCAAGCGCCTGCTGACCTGGGCCGAACCCGGGCTGCGCCACGACATCCAGGTGTTTCCCGAGTAATCCGGCACTGGCCGGAATTCTCGATTCTCTGACCGTTCGTGTCCTTCCACCTCGGGGGACGCATCGGTAACTTGCTCAGGATGGGTGACACGGCAAGGACGCCGTCGGTGCTGATCGTGGGCGCCGGGTTCGGCGGGGTCGGCACGGCGATCGAACTGAAGCGCGCCGGCTTCCACGACTTCACGATCCTCGAGCGCGCGAACGAGCCCGGCGGGGTGTGGCGCGAGAACACCTACCCCGGCGCGGCGTGCGACATCCCGTCGCCGCTGTACTCGTTCTCCTACGCGCCCAATCCTCACTGGCCCAAGCGGTTCTCGATGCAGCCGGACATCCACGCCTACCTCAAGCGCGTGGTGGCGGACTACGACCTCGGCCCCCACATCCGCTACGGCCAGGAGGTGACGGCCGCGACGTTCGACGAGGGCCGCTGGCGCGTCGAGACGGCCGGTGGCGAGACGTTCGAGGCCGACGTGTTCGTGCCGGCGGTCGGGCAGCTGTCGAGGCCGGTGCTGCCCGACATCGCGGGGCGCGACAGCTTCGAGGGCGTGGCGTTCCACTCCGCGCAGTGGAACCACGCGGCGGACCTCGAGGGCAAGCGCGTCGCCGTGATCGGCACCGGGGCGAGCGCGATCCAGTTCGTGCCCGAGCTGCAGAAACGCGCCGCCAAGCTCACGATCTTCCAGCGCACGGCGCCCTACATCATGGCCAAGAACGACACGCGGTACGCACGCTGGCAGAAGCGCCTGTTCGAACGCCTCCCGGCGACGCAGCTGCTCGGCCGCCTGCGGATCTTCCTGCTCGCCGAGTACGCGACGTACGCGATGACGCGCCACCCCGTGCTGGCGAAAGCCTTCGAGCTCCGGACGGCGCAGCTGCGGCACAAGCACATCAAGGATCGCGCGCTGCGGCGGAAGCTGACGCCGAAGTACCCGTTGGGCTGCAAGAGGATCCTGTTCACCAACGACTACCTGCCCGCGCTCGCGCAGCCGAACGTCGAGGTCGAGACCGGCCGGATCCGCGAGATCACACCGCGTGGAGTGCGCACCGAAGACGGCGTGGAGCACGAAGCCGACGTGATCGTGTACGGCACCGGCTTCAACGCCACCGACTTCCTCGGCTCGATGAAGGTACTCGGACTCGACGGGCGCAGTCTCGACGACGCGTGGCGCGGCGGCGCCCGCGCGTACCTGGGGATGACGGTGCCCGGGTTCCCGAACCTGTTCTGCGTTTACGGCCCCAACACCAACCTCGGCGCCGGCTCCATCATCTACATGATCGAGCGGCAGTCGCGTTACATCCGCCAGGCCGTGGAACAGCTCGCGCGGCCGGGGGTGTCCTATGTGGACGTGCGGCCCGAGGTGGAGGAACGCTACGACCGCGAGGTGCAGCAGCGGCTGGGCCACAGCGTGTGGAGCGCGTGCACGAGCTGGTACCGCCAGGCCGACGGGCGCGTGAGCACCAACTGGCCCGGCCTGGTGACCGAGTACGACCGCAGGACCCGGGTGCTCGACCCGGCCGACTTCAGGGTGGTGGCCTCGTCTTGAACAGCACGGTCTTGAACACCGACTACGACGTGCTCGTGATCGGCTCGGGCTTCGGCGGCAGCGTCACGGCGTTGCGGCTCACGGAGAAGGGGTACCGCGTCGGCGTGCTCGAAGCCGGGCGCCGCTTCGCCGACGACGAGTTCGCCAAGACGTCGTGGCGGCTGCGGAAGTACTTGTGGGCCCCGAAACTCGGCCTGTACGGCATCCAGCGGCTGACCCTGCTGAAGAACACCTTCGTGATGAGCGGCACCGGAGTCGGAGGTGGTTCGCTCGTCTACGCGAACACGCTGTACGAGCCGCCGGACGCGTTCTACCGGGACAAGCAGTGGGCGCACATCACGGACTGGAAGGACGAGCTGGCGCCCTACTACGACCAGGCCAAACGCATGCTGGGCGTCGTCGAGAACCCGCTCACGACGCCGGCCGACGAGGTGCTGCGCGAGGTCGCCGACGACATGGGGATCGGCCACACCTACCGCAGCACGCCCGTCGGCGTGTACTTCGGCTCGCGCCCCGGTGAGGAGTCGCCCGACCCGTTCTTCGGCGGCGCCGGCCCCGCACGGCGCGCCTGCACCCACTGCGGCGAGTGCATGACCGGTTGCCGCGTCGGCGCGAAGAACACCACGGTGAAGAACTACCTCTACCTCGCAGAACAAGCCGGCACGGAGGTCCACCCGTTGACGACGGTGGTCTCCGTGCGCCCGGTCGACGGGGGCTACGCGGTGGACACCGAACGCACCGGCCGCTGGGTCCGGCGCGGCCGGCGCACCTTCACCGCGCGCGAGGTCGTCTTCTCGGCCGCGGCACTGGGCACGCAACGGCTCCTGCACCAGCTCCGCGACGACGGCACGCTCCCGGGCTTGTCCCCGCGCCTCGGCCTGTTGGCGCGCACCAACTCCGAGGCCGTGCTCGCCGCCCGCTCGCTGCGCAAGGACACCGACTACACGCGCGGCGTGGCCATCACGTCGTCGATCCACCCGGACGCCGTCACCCACGTCGAGCCCGTGCGCTACGGCAAGGGCAGCAACGTCATGGGCCTCATGGCCACCGTCCTCGTGGACGCCGAACCCGGCAAACGCCGATGGGCGCTGGGGCTTCGCGAACTGGCGAGGCGCTGGCGCCAGCTGCCGCGCCTGCACAACCCGCGACACTGGTCGGAACGCATGATCGGCCTGCTCGTGATGCAGACGCTCGACAACTCCGTGACCACGTACACGAAACGGGGCCTGCTCGGCCGCCGCATGACCACTCGTCAAGGCACCGGCGAACCAACCCCTGACTGGATCCCCGCCGGCCACGACGTGACCCGCCGCGTCGCCGCGAAGATCGGCGGCATCCCGCAGGGCGCGTGGACCGACCTCGCCAACACCCCGATCACCGGCCACTTCATCGGCGGCTGCACCATCGGCGACTCCCCCGACACCGGCGTCGTCGACCCCTACCAGCGCGTGTACGGCCACCCGGGCCTCCACATCGTGGACGGCTCGACGATCTCCGCCAACCTGGGCGTGAACCCGTCGCTGACGATCACCGCCCAGGCCGAACGCGCGATGGCGTTGTGGCCGAACAAGGGCGAGGCTGATCCACGCCCGGCGCTGGGCGAGACCTACCGCCGGATCACCCCGGTGGCCCCGCTGAAGCCCGCCGTCCCGCCGTCCGCCCCCGGCGCACTGCACCTGCCGATCATCGACATCCACACCTGACCTCCGGCACACCCCACCTACCGACCATCGACATCCGCACCTAGCCTCCGGCCGACAACGCCACTTCGCCACGCACCCAGACCCGCCCCTGCACCTCGATCCCCAGCTTCAACGCGGTCTGGATCACCTTGCCAAGGCACGCTTTCCCGCCTTGACAAGGTGATCCAGACCGTCGTCACAATCAAAGATCGGGGTGCTCTCCCCCACCCCCTCGGCAATGGTGCGCTCCGCGCGCCGAGCCGACGGAACCGACTCTCACCAGCAGATTCAACAGTTCCTCAACACATACACCAACCACCACCAGGCACGCTTGCGACGTCGCACGCGCTCACCCCCCTCTGAGCACGTGCACTGGGGGTGTCTTGAAAGGAGCTCCCGCGACGACGCCCTCCCTGCCGTCGCGGGAGTCCTTCCAAGGTCTGTCCGGAGCGCCCCTAAGGCAGATTCGCGAGCGCGCCGCCAACGGTGTTCGCGAACGCGTACCCGGCGGACGCGTCCCAGTTGATCGACCAGGTCATGGCACCGCGGATCGCCGGGTACGTGGCCGAGGGTTTGAAGCCGGCGCAGCTGGTGCCGCGGGCGAGGCAGTTGAGCGCCGAGACGACGTTCGACGGAGCCTGGTAGCCGCCGCCCGCCGAGCCGGAAGCCGGCAGACCGAGGGCCACCTGGTCGGCCCGCAGACCGCCTTGCAGCTGGATGCACGCCAGCGCCGTCAGGAAGTCGACGGTGGCCTGCGCGTAGACCTGGCCGTTGCAGCCGAGCATGGTGCCCGAGTTGTAGTACTGCATGTTGACGACCGTGAGGATGTCCTTGATCCCCAGCGCGAGCTGGAAGTAGCCGCCCTGGGTGGACTGCATGTCGATCGTCTGCGGCGCCATGGTGATGACCGAGCCGCCGCCGTTGTGGATGCTGCGCAGGGCCTGACCCATGTAGGTGGCGTTGATGCCGTTCTCCAGGTCGATGTCCACGCCGTCGAAGCCGTAGCTCGAGATCAGCGACTTCACGGAGTTGGCGAAGTTGTTCGCCGACGACGAGTCGCTGACGTTGATCGTGCCGTTCTGGCCGCCGACGGAGATGATCACCTTCTGGCCGCGAGCCTGCACGGTCTTGATGTCGGCGCGGAACTGCGCGTCGGTGTAGCCGCCGAGCTGCGACGACAGGCCGGGGTCGAGCGTGAAGTTCACGGCGCCCGGCGAGCCCGTGGCGTCGGCGAAGGCCACGGCGATGATGTTGTAGCGCGTGGGCACGTCGGCCAGCTTGAGGGCCTTGGCGCCGTTGTAGAAGTTCTGCCAGTAGCCCGTGAGCACGTGTTTGGCCAGGTCACCGGTGGTCGGCGGCTGGGAGGTGGTGGGCGTCGTCGACGGAGTGGTCGGTGTCGTCGGCGTGGTGGGCGTGGTCGGGGTCGTGGGCGGCGGGGTGCCCGGGCCGTCGAGGTTGACGTCGTCGGCCAGATAGGCCGGCTGGCCGTACCAGCCGTGCAGGTAGACGGTGATGCTCGTGGACGCGCCGGTGGTGAAGGCGACCGAGAGCTGGCTCCAGCCACTCGTTCCCGGCGTCCAGGTGCTGGTGTCGGCGCCGCCGGTGCCGGAGACGCCCAGGTAGACGTAGCTGCCCTGCACCCAGGCCGACAGCTTGTAGGCGGTGTTCGCCTTCACCGTCACCTGCTGCGAGCACTGGGCGGTGTCGGACGAGGACGGCGCGGCGCTCAGCGCCTTGGTTCCGCCGTGGGCGCCGCTGGACACCACGGAGGCGGAACCACTGCAGGTCCAGCCGGAAAGGCTGCCGCTTTCGAAGCCGGGGTTGGCGAGGATGTTGGCCGCTGAGGCGCTGCCGCCGATGACGAAGGTGACACCGAGGCACGCGGCCACGGTGGCGATCAGGGCGCCGATCGCCAGTTTGGGTCTGCGGGAAGAACGTGGGAATGGGGACACAGCTTGACCTCCACGAAAGAGTGAGGCAGGTCACCACAAAGTGGACTAGACCAATCCCGGTGTCAAGGAACCGTTCGGGCGTCGCTTCGACGGGGCCATACGAAAGTCGCACCGAACCGGACGGCAGAATGCTCGGCACGGGACACCGAGACGGAGCAGGAGCCTGGTTGTGAGCGTGCAGTCGGTCGAGGAGCGGATCGCCGAAGAGCTGGGGGTGCGCGAAGGTCAGGTCAAGGCCGCGGTCGACCTCCTCGACGGGGGGTCGACCGTGCCGTTCATCGCCCGGTACCGCAAGGAAGTCACCGGGATGCTCGACGACGCGCAGCTGCGCACGCTCGAGGAACGGCTGCGCTACCTGCGGGAACTCGACGAGCGGCGCGTCGCCGTGCTGGAGTCGATCCGCACGCAGGGCAAGCTCGACGAGGCGCTCGAGGCCCAGATCATGGCCGCGGACACGAAGTCGCGCCTGGAAGACATCTACCTGCCGTACAAACCGAAGCGGCGGACGAAGGCGCAGATCGCCCGTGAGGCCGGCCTCGAGCCGCTGGCCGACGGCCTCATGAACGACCCGAACACCGACCCGCAGGCCGCGGCCGCGGTGTTCGTCGACGCCGAAAAGGGCGTCGCCGACGCGCAGGCCGCGCTCGACGGCGCCCGCTCGATCCTCGTGGAGCGCTTCGCGGAAGACGCCGACCTGATCGGCGAGCTGCGCGAGAAGATGTGGACCGAGGGGCACATCGCGTCGAAGGTCCGCGCGGGCAAGGAAGAGGAAGGCGCCAAGTTCGCCGACTACTTCACCTTCTCGGAGCCGTACACGAAGCTCCCCTCGCACCGCATCCTCGCGATGCTGCGCGGCGAGAAGGAAGAAATCCTCGACCTGTCGATGGAGGCCGAGGAACCCCGGGCCGAGGACGCCGAGCCGCGCGTCGGTCCGACCGAGTACGAGATGCGGATCGCGCACAAGTTCGGCGTCACCCAGCAGGGCCGGCCCGCCGACAAGTGGCTCGGCGACACCGTGCGCTGGGCCTGGCGCACCAAGATCCTCCTGCACCTGGGCATCGACCTGCGGATGCGGCTGCGCCAGTCGGCCGAGGACGACGCCGTGCGGGTGTTCGCGGCCAACCTGCGGGACCTGCTGCTGGCCGCGCCGGCCGGCACGCGCGCGACGATGGGCCTCGACCCGGGCTTCCGCACCGGCGTGAAGGTGGCCGTGGTCGACGCGACCGGCAAGGTCGTGGACACGCACGTGATCTACCCGCACCAGCCGGCGAACAAGTGGGACCAGTCGATCGCCGAGCTCGCCGTGCTGTCGGCGAAGCACCACGTGGACCTGATCTCGATCGGCAACGGCACCGCGTCGCGTGAGACGGACAAGCTCGCGCAGGAGCTCATCAAGAAGCACCCCGAACTGAGCCTCACGAAGGCCGTGGTCAGCGAGGCGGGCGCGTCGGTGTACTCGGCGTCGGCGTTCGCGTCGCAGGAGCTGCCGGGCATGGACGTATCGCTGCGCGGCGCCGTCTCGATCGCGCGCCGGCTGCAGGACCCGCTGGCCGAGCTGGTGAAGATCGACCCGAAGTCGATCGGCGTCGGGCAGTACCAGCACGACCTGTCCGAGGTGTCGCTGTCGCGCTCGCTCGACGCGGTGGTGGAGGACTGCGTGAACGCGGTCGGCGTGGACGTGAACACCGCGTCCGCTCCCCTGCTCACGCGCGTTTCGGGCATCACCACGGGGCTGGCCGAGAACATCGTGTCCCACCGCGACACGAACGGCCCGTTCAAGTCGCGCACGGCCCTGAAGGAGGTCGCGCGGCTCGGGCCCAAGGCGTTCGAGCAGTGCGCCGGCTTCCTGCGCATCCCGGACGGCGACGACCCGCTCGACGCGTCTTCGGTGCACCCCGAGGCGTACCCGGTGGTGCGGCGGATCCTCGACCGCACCGGCTCGGGCATCCGCGAGCTGATCGGCAACGCACGCACGCTGCAGGCGCTCAAGCCGACGGAGTTCGTGGACGAGACCTTCGGGCTCCCGACCGTCACGGACATCCTGACCGAGCTGGAGAAGCCCGGCCGCGACCCGCGTCCGGCGTTCAAGACGGCGACCTTCGCCGAGGGCGTGGACAAGATCGGTGACCTCAAGCCCGGGATGCGGCTGGAGGGTGTGGTCACGAACGTGGCGGCGTTCGGCGCGTTCATCGACGTCGGCGTGCACCAGGACGGCCTCGCCCACGTGTCGGCGCTGTCGAAGAACTTCGTGAAGGACCCGCGTGACGTCGTGAAGCCCGGCGACATCGTGAAGGTGAAGGTGCTCGACGTCGACGTGCCGCGCAAGCGGATCTCGCTGACGCTGCGCCTGGACGACGAGCCGGGTGCTTCGTCGCAGGACCGTCGTGGTGGTGGCGGCGGTCGCGACCGCGGTCAGGGCGGCGGCGGTGGCGGCCAGGGCGGTGGCGGCGGTCAGCGTCGTGGCCAGCAGGGCAACCGCGGCGGTGGCGGCGGCGGTCGTGACCGCGGGGGCAACTCCGGCGCAAACGGCTCGATGGCCGACGCGCTGCGGCGGGCCGGATTCGGCAAGTAGGTCTAGCGGGTTTTCGACCAGCGGATTTCGCCGTCGTGCCACTCGTCGGTGGGCGTGAGCCCGGCGGCGGTGGCCACGGCGGCGGAAGCCCGGTGCCCGGGGTGGATGTGGGCGAGAACGACGGCCACCGGCTGCCGGTCGAGCCAGGCAACGAGCGCCTGGGTGGCTTCGGTGGCGATGCCGCGGCCTTGCCACGGCGTCCCCACCACCCAGGCGATCTCGGCGCCGGCGGCGCTCGCGGTCGCCTGGACGGTGCCCGTCAGGCAGTCCTCGCCGCGAAGCCGGATCACCCAGTTCAGCCACGTCACGGCCGGGTCAGGCGAGCCGGCGGTCATGCGCTGATAGCGCGTGCGCAGGGCTTCCGGACTGTCCGGGCTGCCGCCGATGAAGGTGTGCAGCGCCGGATCGGACAGCACCCGCGCCATCTCCCCGGCGTGCTCGACGAGCAGCGGCAGCAGGTCCAGCCGCGCGGTGGTGATGGCCTGGGCTTCGAGGCGGGGTGCGGTCACGACGCGCCAGCGTAGCCGCGCGGACGAGCGCGGCCCGGGTTCGCGGACCGGTGCGGCCGCGAACCCGGTGCACTCAGACGTTCGTCACTGCGCGATTCCCAGCAACGCGGCCTCGAGCGCGATCAGGATCTCCGCAGTTGCTTTCGGGTCGCTCAAGGACCGACCCGTGGCGGCCTCGATCCGCCGCAGCCGGTGGCGGATCGTGTTGGGGTGGCAGAACAGCACCGCCGCGGCGCCCGACGCCGATCCCCTGCTGTCCCGCCATGCGGCCAGGGTGTCGAGGAGGACCTTGCTGTGCTCGGCGGGCAGGTCCAGGATCGGCCCGAGGACGGCCTGCCGGACTCGCTGCATCGCGTCGGGCGCGCTGACCGCCGCGACGGCGAGCGGAAAGTCGTCGAACATCGTCACGTGCGGGGTGCCGGCGACCGTGCTCGCCAGTGCGATGCGCGCGAACCGCAGCGCGGCCGCCGTTTCCGTCAGTGCCAGGTACGGCGGGCTGACGCCGATCCGGCTGCGGGCCGACTCCGTCAGGGTCGATGTGAGCGGGCGCAGGTCGGCGTCGTTCTCGAAGCGGACGATCCCGATCTGCGCGTCGGGCGTCAGCCGCCAGGCCGAACCGATGCGTCGTACCCGCAAGCGGTTCTCGATGCCGGGCAGCGCTTCCTGCGCGCGCTGCACCGATTCGGCCGCGACCACGACGAACGGCCCCCGTTTGGGCAGGCGGAGCACGTCCGCGACTTCTCAGACGGACGTCTCGTTCAGCGGGCGCCCCTCCAGAAGGGCGCCGACCAGGGCCGAGCGCTCGCCCTCGTTGCGCAGCACCAGAGCCATCGTCGCCTCGCGGTGGGCGGCGGCCATCTCCTCGGCGAAGGTGTCGTGGGCGGACCAGAGGTCGGACGCCGCGTCCACCAGCGCCTGATCGGAGACCTGTGCCCGGGTCCGGGCGTGCCGCACGAGGCTGTGCCAGATCTGGCTGAACAACACGCGGAACGCCGCCATGACCACCGACAGCGGCACCCCTTGCTCGGCTCGTAGCGCACCGGTCGCCCGGGCCGCCGCGACGTCGGCGAACCGGTCCTCGCGCAAGGACCGCAGGACGTACTCGAGGTTGCCTTGCACCGAGCGCCGCAGGTCGTCGGCCGAAACAACGCTGTGCATGGCGTAGAACTCGACGCGGGTCTCGATCGCGGACGCGATCTCGTCCGCGAACGCTTCGATGGTGCCCAGCAGCCGTCCGGCGAGTGCCACGAGCTCCGGATCGGGCCCGCTCGTGGCCTCGCGTCGCGTCACCAGGTCAGCCTAGTGGCCTGTTTCACCCGGCGGCAGCGGCGACGATCAGGTCGACCGTCTCGGCCGGCTTGCTGATCATCGCGACGTGCGAACTGGCGATCTCCACCGTCTGCGCTCCGGCGCGCTTCGCCATGAACCGCTCGGCCTCCGGCGGGATCGTGACATCGTCGGCGGCCACGAGGTACCAGCTCGGGATGGTCCGCCAGCCGGGCACACCGGAAGGGGCGGACAGGCAGGACAGCGCGAACCCGCGCTGGGCGACGGACATGAAAGCGGCGAGGTCGGGGTCGAGATCGGCGCAGAACAGCCGGTGGAAGGACGCCAGCTCGATGTACCCGTCTGCGTCGCGCTCGGGCGGGCCCGGGTACGGGCGCCGAACCAGGCGCTCGCCGAGTTCGGACGTCCCGCCGCCGAGCGCGAAGGACTCGAGCAACGTCTCTCCCTCGTCCGGTGCGAAGGCGGCGATGTAGACCAGCGCCCGCACGTTCGGGAGGCTCGTGCTCGCGTTGGTGATCACGCAACCGCCGTACGAGTGGCCGACGAGCACGACGTCGCCCTCGATCGTCGACAGGACGTCCCTGACGTAGCCGGCGTCGGCGGCGACCCCGCGCAGCGGGTTGGCCGGCGCGAGCACCGGAAACCCGCGTTCCCGCAGGCCGGCGGCCACCGCCTGCCAGCCGGAAGCGTCGGCGAAAGCGCCGTGGATCAGGACGACGGTGGTTAGTGCGGGAGCGGCCATGACAAGCCTCGTTCCTGGTGTGAGGTGACAGGGATTGCCTGCTCACCGTGCAGCAGGGTCGCCGCGGTGGCGATGTTCCCGGCCAACCTGAACGAGGCCTTTCGTTGTCCGTGGGAACAACCCGGCTCGAGCCCTAGGCGTTCATCTCGTACGCCCCAGAAAGGCCGCGCACCACTGTCCACACGCGATCGAAGCGGTCGGCGTCGACCACGGGCTTGCGCAAGGCCGCGAGCGCGATTTCCTGCTGCTTCTCCGTGGAGCTCGCCTTGCCGTTGAGGTCCACCGCGGCCGCGCTGAAGTCCTGCACCAGCACGGCGAAGAGCTGGTCCACGACGTCGTCGGACTCGCCGGTGAGCTCGGCCTGCTCCAGGATCAGCTGGCCGTAGACGACGAGGGTGAACAGCTCCGTCAGAGCCAGCCCGAAGTCCAGATCGGCCTGCTGGGCCTCGTCCGGCGCGGCTTCGGTGAGCAGGCGCACGAGGTGGTCGGCCTGCTCGCGGAAGAGCGCCACGTTCGGGATGTGCGAAGCCTTGCCGTAGGCCGTTTTCCAGTCGTGGAAGCGGACCTTCGACAGGCCGCGCGCGGGGCCCTGGCGGAAGAGGAACTCGTCGTCCGCAGCGTCATCGCGGGTCGGAACCGGGGCGTAGTCCTGGGGCGCGAAGAGGTACGCGGGCATGAACTTCGCGATCAGCGCGAGGTTGACCGCCACCGTGCCCTCCAGCTTGGGCAGGCCGTCGATGTCGTTCTTGGCCATGGCTAGGTAGGTGTCGGCCTCGAAGCCCTTGGCCGCGACGACGTCGGCGACCAGGCCGATCACCTTCTGCGCCTGCGTGGTCACCTTCATCTTGGTGATGGGGTTGAACAGCAGGTAGCGGCGGTCGTCCGGGCCGGCGGAGCGGAAGTAGTCCACGGCGCGGTCGGAGAACAGCTTCATGCCGACCAGCCGGGCGTAGGCCTCCACGAACTCGCGGCGCACGTGCGGGAAGTCGGTGACGGGCTTGCCGTAGAGGATGCGGTTGTGGGCGTGGGTGATGGCCTCGTACAGCGAGTGCGTGGCCATGCCGATGCCACCGAAGCACAGGTTGAACTTGCCGATGTTCACGGTGTTGAGCGCGGCGCTGAAGGCCTCCGGGCCGACGTGCAGGAGGTCCTCGGCGTGCACCGGGTAGTCCTCGAGCCGGAACTGGGCGACGAACATCTGCGAGGGCACGACGTTCTTCACCACGTGGTAGTTCGGGTGCGTCGAATCGGCGTAGAAGAACACGTACTGGTCCGGGCCCTCGACGCCGTCGATGCGGCCGAAGACCGACACCGTGCGGGCGACGTTGCCGTTGCCGATGTAGTACTTCGAGCCGTTGGCGCGGTAGCCGCCCGCGCCGTCGGGCGTGAGGACGAGATCGGACGAGTAGATGTCGGCGCCGTGGTCCTTTTCGGACAGTCCGAACGCGCCGACGCCGCCCGCGTCCAGGGCGTCGGCCGCCCGCTTGCGCGCGACCTCGTTGCCGCTCTGCCACACCGGGCCGAGCCCGAGGATGGTGACCTGCCACGGGTACCAGTAGTTGAGGCCGTAGAAGCCGAGGAGCTCCGACAGCGCGGCCACGCGGCTGGTGTCCCAGCGCTTGTCCGGCGCCCCATCGGCGGCCGCGGCAGGCGTGAGGAACGTGGCGAAGAGGCCTTCCTTGCCGGCGAACTCGAGGAAGTCCGCGTAGAAGGTGCGGTTGTGGTAGTCCTCGGTGAGCTTGCGCTTGCCGCGTGACTCGAACCACTCGATCGTGGCCAGCAGCAGGCGCCGGGTCTCCGGGTCGAACGACTGCGGGTCGTAGGCCCGCGGGTTGAGCAGCGGCATGGCCCTCCTCCGTGATTACCGACGGGTAACTTAGCAAGGGGCCGGGGTGCGGGCAAACTCACTCGGCCCTGCGTGCGCGTTCGGCTATACTGATCTTGCGGTCCGCTCAGTTCTGCCTCGGATCGCGTGTTGTTGTCGACTACCACGCGCCGCGGCCCCCCGAGGTCTGCGCCGGGCAGGACAACCCTTCTCACGTATGGAGAACCGGGGCGTTTCGAGCGCCCGTACGCACTTATGACCACTTTTACTGAACTCGGCCTGCCAAAGTCCCTGGTGGACGCGCTGGCGGCCCAGGGCGTCACCTCGCCGTTCCCGATCCAGGAAGCCACGCTGCCGCACACGCTCGCGGGCCGCGACGTGCTCGGCCGCGGCCGCACGGGCTCCGGCAAGACCTACGGCTTCGCGCTGCCCGTGCTGGCCCGCCTCGCCGCCGGCCCCACGCGCCGGCGTCCCGGCCGCCCGCGCGCGCTGATCCTCGCGCCGACGCGCGAGCTCGCCACCCAGATCGAGGCCACCATCGCGCCGCTGGGCAAGGTGCTGGGCCTGAAGACGACCACGATCTTCGGCGGCGTGAGCGCGTCTCCGCAGATCACGCGCCTGCGCGACGGCGTGGACATCGTCGTCGCCTGCCCCGGCCGCCTGGCCGACCACATGCGCTCCGGCGAGGTGAAGCTCGACCAGATCGAGATCACCGTGCTCGACGAGGCCGACCACATGGCCGACCTGGGCTTCCTGCCCGAGGTGCGGCGCATCATGGACCAGACGCCCGAGCGCGGGCAGCGGCTGCTCTTCTCCGCGACCCTCGACGGCGGCGTCGACGTGCTGGTCAAGCGCTTCATGCACGACCCGGTCACGCACAGTGTCGACTCGGCGCAGTCGCCCGTCTCGACCATGACGCACCACGTGCTGCACCTCGAGGAGACCCACCGCCTGCCGGTGCTCGTCGACCTCACGGCCGCGCCCGGCCGCACGCTCGTGTTCACGCGCACCAAGCACCGCGCGAAGAGCCTCACGCGCAAGCTGGTGGCCAGCGGCGTGCCGGCCGTCGAGCTGCACGGCAACCTCGGCCAGAACGCGCGCACGCGCAACCTGGAGGCGTTCTCCTCCGGTGCGGCCAAGACCCTGGTCGCCACCGACATCGCGGCCCGCGGCATCCACGTGGACGACGTCACCCTCGTCATCCACGCCGACCCGCCCGTGGAGCACAAGGCCTACCTGCACCGCTCCGGCCGCACCGCGCGTGCGGGCGCGTCGGGCACCGTGGTGACGCTGATGACCGACGACCAGATCGCCGACGTCCGCGACCTCACCCGCAAGGCCGGCATCAAGCCCACGACCACGCAGATCGGCCCCGGCCACCCGCTGCTGGCCGAGCTCGCCCCCGGCGATCGCACGTTCGACGCCTCGCCGCGCCGCCCGATCGTCGACAACCGCCCGAAGAAGGTCACCGCTTCCGGCGGCGACGCTTCCGCCCGCGGCGGCCGTCGCGGCGGGCCGGCTCCGGAGAACCGCGGTGGGCAGGGCGCTCGCGCCAACGCCCAGTCGCGCCGGGGCGAGCCGGCCGGACGCGGCGGCTCCAGCCGCGGCAGCCGGGGTGGCGCCGGGCGGGACTCGTTCGGCG
>NZ_JBFBAF010000060.1:0-27211 GCF_040682095.1 Amycolatopsis sp. NPDC051372 | reverse complement strand
GCCGGCCACCAAGCGTCACGCTACGATCAACCCTTCGAGCCTGCCCGGGCTCGGTGACAGACAACGAGACCTGCACCAGACCCGGGGCGCATCAATCGGTATTACGCGCCATTTCCGGGACGCGGCACGGGGCGGCGCGGGTCTCGTCTTCGTCTCGGTCGCCGGGTCGCTGGTCCTGGGTGTTCTGTGGCATTTCGTGCTCGGCGGGCCCAGCAGTCTCCGTGTCGCCGTCCGGTCGGGGGTGCCCGTCGTGGCGAGGGTCTTCGAAGTCTCCGTGACGCTCCACGTGGCCACCGCGGCGGCGGCACTGTTACTGGCCGCACTCGCGTTTCGCCGCCGGACTTCGATCTTGTCGATCGGTCGAATACCTGGGGTAGGCCGAGGATGACGTCGGAGTCTCGTGTCGATGCCCCGTCGAACCGAGCGGGGCATACGCTCGAAGCCGTGTCGTCGCCGTCTTCCGCCCTCATCCGGCTTCGAGTCCCCGGAGCCCTGGCGACCTCCGCTGTGAACGATTGCGACCACCGCCGTTCCGAGCAAGCCCAGACCGTAGAGAACCGTCACCCTGTCGGTGCAGTTCCTGCTGACCAAACTTCGTGAACGATGCGGTCCGGACGGCCATCGACTTCCCGGCGGCGAGCCTCGCCATCGCCGGATGAGTCACTGCGGCGGTGCGGGGCCCGGACGGCCCCACACCGCCCCAGTCCACGAGGGCTGCCGTTCGGACACCGTCTCCACAGGCTCTCCGTTGTGCCACTGCTCGGCCCGAACCGTCGTATCGGCGATGTCGGGAACGTGGTACGGCACAGTCAGCTCGACCACAGCGCCACAGCGCCACCGCGCCACCGCGTCGGCCGCGCCTGACCGGCGAGCTGTCATGGGGGTACTTGGACACGTCCACGAAGACGTCGGTCCCGCGGGGCGGCGAGGTGGGGCTGTAGAACTTCCTGTGTTGTGAGGGGCCAGCTGGACCTGCGCGCCGTACCGGGACGCCAGCTCAGCTGTGCACACCTGCTACACGATGTCTTTCCGGGGACGGCTCAGCCACCTGCGGACCAGCCGTTCCATCCGATGACGGCTCAGCCACAGGATCACCCGGTAGTTCACCACGCGGAGGCGTTCCTCAGACAACGTGTCCGGTGGCCGGCCCCATGCTGGTGGCAGGGGACGCGAACTCCAGGTGGCAGGAATGCGAAGTGAGCCCCACCACCGCGATGCTGGACAGGCCCGCCAACCGCGGGCACCCGGTTCCCGGCCACGTCGCCGGGTGTTCCACCGCCAACCAGCTCCGGACCGGAAGGTGGAGTCTGATGCGGAACTTCGGCCCGCCCGGTGCCGGACGCCCGGCATTTTCCCGTTGCGCGACCGCGAAGCCGCCCTCGTCCCGCACGTCTCGCCGGCAGCCGCCGCGTTCACGTCGAACGCCTGTTCCCGCGCCGGATCCGTGTCGAACGCGGGTGGATTCCGTGAACCTCGAACAGATTCCCTTCGCCCGCTGGCGCATGCCCCTGATGGGTTCGGCGTGCTCCGTGTGCGACCGCCCCCACCGCCGCATCGTCCAGGTCGTCGAGGCGTGTTTGCTCCTGGACCTTCGGCTCCTGGCGGGTTCATGGCTCGCAGTACACATGTGTTCGTGTGGCCGTGATGGATGCTTCTTGTTCCGAGCGGGGTCGGGCTGTTCGGTGTGGCGGCGGTGATCGGGGCCGGCCATGACGCTGCGCATGCGGGCGTCTGTTGTGGTCCTGGTCCGTTTCCAAGGCATTGCGCCAGCCACGGGTCTCGGCCACCTGGGAATGTTACGGGTCCGTTCCGGGGCCCCTTGTTGGGCTCACTGGAACCTGGACCCCGGCGTACTGAGGCGATGGGGCAGGGTCGCGTCCCTCGGGCGCCCGCGAACGCATGAGCAGGAGGTGTCCGACGAGCGCGGATTCGGTGGCTTCGTATGCCCGGGACATTCCCGTCCTGGTCGGTGCCGCTGTCACGGAGTCGGAACCGGCCTACGGACATCTCGTCGGGCACAACCCGGTCATGCGCTACCTCGTCCGCAGGCTGGGCCAGCCGGAGCCGTTCGGGCGCCACGAGGAGGCCGGGCTTGGCGATAACTTCTCGGCGTTGGTTCGCTACTCGGTCCTGTGGCCGTTCCACGCGCCGTCGACTTGTGCCGTACACGTACGGATCCGCGGCGCGACCCGCGGCGAATCCTCCGCCGTCAAGGTCGCCGACCCTGGTGCCGAGCGGCCGGCCGCGCCAGGCATACCCGCCGCGGACGCCGATCGACTCGCACGGCTTGCACGGGCCCGGCTCGTCGGTGACGTCAATCTGGACATGTTCGACGGGCGTAACGACCGGCAGATCCGTGAGATTCTCGGGTGCTCTGGGATGTCCCGACGCGTGACGGATCGGTTCCTCATCCGCCGTCTGCATCAGCCGGACGTGCTGCCGGCCGACGACCCGGCCCTCGCCCGCGTTGTTCGGCGGATCTGGGCTCTCGGCGGGGCCGACGACGTATTCGTCCGGCGCTGGGCGCCGTTCCACACATACGCGGCTGCCCTTCGGTGGGCACTGTCCCGGGACATGACATCGCAGGTCGAACCGGAAGGAGCAGCTGATGACGGCAACCAGCGGGCGCTGCCTGCGGCCCGGCGCCCGCAAGCACATCCGCGTCGCTCTCGCCAAGGCGCTGCGACACCTCGCGCGCAACCGGGCGACGTGTCGCAGCGCGAACTGACGCGCACCGTCGGGTGGTGCTCCGACGCCTTTCGGGTCGCGCAGCTCTCCTCCGGCTTCCCCCCGGGCTTGCGCACTCATCGTCGATGGCCATGGACGCATTGGTGGACAAGTCCGTTTAGTTGCCGTCAAAGGGGCGGGTGAATTCTTAACAGGGAGATCGCAAATGCAGAAGACGGTCACCGGAGAGAAGGTGAAGCCACATGAAACCAGGCGCGTCCCGCATCCAGACGGCATACACCGCGGACACTGGACGGAAACCCCGGCCCGCATGACCACGTCGAAGATCAGTGGACGAGTCCTGGTCGGTGGACGGAGCTTTGACCCCGAGTCCGCCGCCTGGGTCCAAGAATTGAGCCCTGGCAGCACGAACTTCGAGAATGCCTGCCGCAGGCTGTACACGATGCTCATCAGGTTCGCTAGGAGTGAGACCGCGCGCAGGTCTCCGGGCTCACGGATCAGCGGCCCCGAAGTCGAAGACCTCGCCCACCAGGCCGCAGCCGACGCCCTCATGCGGATCACCTACAAGATCGGCGAGTTCCGAGGCGACGCGCAGTTCAAGACGTGGGCCTTCACATTCGTCATCTTCGAGGTCTCGACGAAAATCGGCCGGCACTTCTGGCGGGACCATTGCGTGTCCCTCGACGAGCACGACGAAAATCGCGCACGCGCCGCCGTCGGCGACGAACCACCCCACCAGGTACAGGCCCTCGAGCTCCAAGCCGCCCTCGCCCACGCCATCGAGAACGCATTGACTGAACACCAGCGACGCATCTTCGCCGCCGTGGCGATCGACCACGTTCCCATGGACGCCCTCGCGGCGCGACTGGGCACCAGCCGAAACGCCATCTACAAAACCATGTTCGACGCCCGCCGCAACATTCGCATCTACCTAGAGGAAAACGACTTCATCACCTGACCGGCAGAACGCACAGAAAGGCCTCGTGTCGTAATGCTTGTCGGTTCGTCCGACCCAGCCCATCTCCATGCGCCGCGCGGCGGCCGCGGCGCGCTGGTTCGCCGGACGCGAGACAGCGAAGATCTCGTCCGCGCCGGCGAAGGCATAGTGAGCGATCGCGTCACCGACTTCACCAGCATAACCACTCCCCCACCAGCCACGAGCGATCTGGACGCCGATCTCGGAGTCGATGTCGCCGGGAGGCAAAGGCAGCAGGGAGACCGCTCCTACAATGTGGCCGGTGGCGAGATCAGCGACCTTCCACCGGCCGAGCGGCGGCCCGATGGCCGCGCCGTCTACGACCCATCTGGAACCGGATGCTGCAGGGCAGCCATGTCCGGAACGCGGTCCATAGCCGGCGCCAACCACCGAGCAACCTCTCCGTCACCGAAAATGCCCACAGCCGCTTCAACATCGGACATCGTCCACGGAGCAAGCTGCAGGATCACCGAATTCGACTTGCGGAAGTGGAAACCTGGAGTCATCGCGAACTCTCCCCTCCTCGAACTCCCCGGGCTCGGTTCGGACGGGCGAACCGACCGGCGACCGCAGGATGCCGATCGCTAACTCGATGCAACCAAGCGAGGAGAGCGAGTTCGGCCCCGAAACGTGGACGAGGAGTCCCCATGATGGGGACGAACCGCAGACAGTGCCGCCCAACGGTGTGCACTTACGAATGGGACGGCCCCACGACGTTGAACGAGACGGCGACCACCTTCGGAGCCGACCTGCGTTACTGGGCGCGGCGAATCGCGGCGGGGTGACCGACCCGGTCACGTCAGCCGCTACTCCCCGTCACCATCGAGGTTTCCCGGCCAGGCGGCAACGCTGGCCGCCGCACGCGATCCATGACCTATTCGGGGACCGGGTTACTGGCCTCAAGAAAGGTGACCACGGCCAGCACCCGGCGGTGATAGTCCTCGGTCTCCGGCAGGCTCAGTTTGGCCAGTATAGTGTGGACGTACTTCTCCACCGTTCCTTCGGTGACCCACATCCGGTGCGCGATCCCTGCATCGGATCTGCCCGCTCCGCTTCGATATGCGCCGACAGCACAAGAACTCCGGTGCCTGGAAGCTCCTGGCGGATCATCTGGGCCGCATCCAGACCATCCCGGGTGTGTGTTGGTGGCATCCGGATGTCCACCACTACGAGATCCCGTCGGTGCTGCCGCGCCAGGCTGAGCATTTCAGTGGCGTCGCCGACCTGCCCCATCACCGTGAACCCCGAGTGAACGAGCAGGCTGGCCAACCCCTCGCGGAACAGCACGTCGTCCTCGGCCAGGATCAGCCGCTGAGCGGTCATACCCGGCGTTGTCGGGAGTCCGGCGGTGTGTTCGTTCGTCCCTGCACCCTGTGGGCGGCGAGATGGTTTGCTCGATCTCCCGCCATACGGGCGAGGTCGACTTCCGGAGGCGTGCAGAGCGTTGTACATGTCAACGCTCCTCGATGGAGAAACAAGGCCGGGCGGCTCGTCGCAAAGAGAACGGTCGCTTCCGACTACTCGGCAGTCGGTTGGGACACAGTTTGCCCGATGGCACACCCATTCGCGATACCGGCACACTGGAAACCCTCGTCCCACTAGCTGGAAGACAGGTTTACCTGTCCTCCACGAAGATGCGCGAAGCGCGCGTCGACTGGTCGACGCGGCGATCACACCCCCAGAGGCGTTGCGCTGGCGGTGCCGACTGGGCTCTCGCATTGGTCGAGTCGGGAGATGGCCGCGTTCATCAGCCACACTGAAGGTGTCGGTGTCTTACGAACAACGCGCACTTTTGGTCAGCACGTCGACGACCTGCTGGATGTCATGGCTGTCCATTGTAGACTTCTACCTGGTCTGTCCCACAGCGGCCGTCGGCTCGATGCGGCCGGAGCCGTCACAGCAAGCGTACCCGGCCCATCAATCTCGAACACCTGCTTCAATCGGCAAGGGTCGCAGCGTTTCACGGTGGCGGGTATCGCGGGATTCCGGCTAACCGGCAGCAGGGTTTGGCGCCATCCGTGAAGACACGCCGGTCACCAAGCCGGATCGTCACACGTATGACGAAGCCTGTGAAGGCACCAGATCGGAGCCCACGCCCCGCGAAGCCGCTGCTTTCAACACTCGACCCGACACATCCCGCCGAAGCCGGCGACCACGGTGAGGACGATGGAACCGAGTGTGCCGGGAGTCTCGTGGCAGGCCGCTATCGGGTCGAGTCGCTACTGGCCCGCGGCGGAATGGCGCTGATCTGGCTCGCCGAGGACGAGTTCCTACGGCGGCAGGTCGCGCTGAAGCAAGTCAACGTGAACTACCGCGCATCTGAGCAATCACGCAGAGCGGCTCGCGTGCGGGCACTCCGGGAGGCGCGTACCGCTGCGCGAGTGGGCCACCCGGCGTTGTCACGGTCTACGACGTGGTCAGGCAGGACGGCGATCCGTGGATCGTCATGGAACTGCTGCGGGGGCGGAGTCTGGCCGAAGCGCTCGACGCCGAGGGACCGCTGCGGGGCGAGCACGTGATCCACATCGGACTGAGCCTTCTCGACGTGCTGCGCGCCGTACACCGGGCGAACATCGTGCATCGCGATGTCAAACCGGCCAACGTGCAGCTCTGCGGTGGTGCGCGGGTGATCCTCACCGACTTCGGCATCGCGATCGCCCCAGGCAGTGACTCACGAACTCAGATCCGCATGGTGGCCGGCAGCCCGGGCTATGTCTCGCCCGAACGGCTCCGCGGGGGCAAGGCCGGACCGGCGTCCGACCTGTTCTCTCTCGGCGCAACGCTGTTCACCGCCGTCGAAGGCACGTCACCGTTCGCCAGGGACAACATGGCCGCCACACTCACGGCCGTGGCCGAGGAACCACCGGCCCCGTTCTTGCGCGCCGGCCCGTTGCGCCCGGTCATCGAGGGTCTCCTAGCCAAGGAGCCGAACCGACGACTGAACGCCGACCAGGCGTGCACCCTCCTTCACGAAGCCGCTCTACTTGTCAACAAAGGCGAGCGGTACTGCGCCGGGTCAAGTCCTGCATCTCTGGCCCCAATCCGGCGAGCACGGCGCGGCCGGCGTCGGTGAGGCCGACGAACGTGCTGTCGACCAGCAGCGTGTCGCCGCCGATATCGACCGCGAGCGCAACCGGCGGTGGGAGCGGTCCGGCCGAAGGCCCCGCCGGGCCGTCACCAACTAGTTCAGCCCGCGCCCAGGTGAGGCATGAACGCCTCGTTTGAGAGGTAAGGCCCGAAAAGTGCCGCCCGTGTATCAACTGGCGTTTCTCGACGATTTGGTGGTGTTGATCGAGGAGGCGGCGGGGATGGGTGCGGTGACCGAAGCAGCGGTGGGGATGTCCTGCACAGGTGTGGGCGCCAGGCAGTGCGGCGGTGGCCGTGGGTACCGGTGACGACGGGACCGAATCGTTGGCGGTGTGGCAGGTGAGCCCGGCGGGTGCGCCGACGGGAGCGTGGATGGTGCCCGCCGCCGAGGCCGTGGCATCGCAGGACACCGCGCGGCGGCTGGTGTCGGCGCTCGAGCGTCGCGCGATCGCCGCGGTGGATTCGGTAGAGGTTGTCAGGTTGCCGGCACCGCCCAAGGCCTCGCCCTCAGTGCCACCACCCGTTGCCTGTTGTACGGCAGCACCCTTGCCGACCGGGCACCGATCTTCAGCGTCGTCTACCTCCTGTCCTACAGCGGCGCCACGATCCCGGCCCACATCGCCGGCCAACTTTCGGGCACCTTCTCGCTGCCGCAAATCGCCCTCGGATACGGCGGACTCGCCCTCGTCGCCCCCCTGTTCACCGTCCTCGCCGCACGCAACCCGCGCAGCGGCGCGACCAGGGACCCTCAGCCCGGTGAGTAATCGCGACGAACCTCATCGCCATTCGGACGTGGCGCCGCCGGAAGCAAATAGAGCGGGTTGCCCCAGCTCGTCGCGACGACCGTGCCGATCCGATCGGGATCGTTTCGTCCTGGGGCGCTGCCGCGCAGGAAGTCCAAGGTGTGGTTCTTCTCGCTGGAGCTCAGGTCGTCTTCCAGCCCCGCTTCGGCACAGGTGACGTTACGGGCGTCGACACTCATCGGCATCGGTGCATCCGGATTGCGCGGCGCTGTACGCCTGCACCGAGGTATAGAGAATGTACCCAGTCTGGACCGAGTGGCGGCAGCAGAGGGGCCCGCTCTCCAATACCCACAAGGTGATCACCGTCGACCTGCGTGGCACTGGCGACTCCCAGGTCACTAAGAGCGGTTACCAGGCAGCGCAGTTGGCCAAGGACGTGCATCCTGCCGAAGCGGCTGGGGCTCAACAACGGCGTCGAGGTAGTCGGTCGTCGCGGTGGCACCAAACTTCATCCTGGTGCTGATCGCCCGGATGTCCTTCGGCGCCACCCTCGGACCCTTCTGGACCGTGGTCTACACCGGACCCAAGCTGGGGGCCCCGCCGGCGACACTCGCGCCATCACCATCATCGCGGCGGGTATTTCGGGTGGAACGGTGGTGGGGCTGCCTGCGGGACAGTTCCTCGGCAACCTCTGCATGATCTCGTGGGGGTCGTGACGAGGCGGGCCGCCCGGTTCGGAATGGCGGCGGGCGCTGGTGTTCATCGGACTGTTCACCGCCTGGACGTACGCATTGGATGTCAAACTTCCGGTAGACCCAAGACGGAGAAGCAGCCGGGCTGACCATCAAGTGTTGCCGCACTCCGTCGCTGGTGTACCCCGACTTGATCCCGGTGGAGCGTGTGGCCTTGTCACATGCAGATGAGGATCTGTCTCTGATTCGGGTCAAGCTGGTGTGTCGGCGTCAGCCGGCGGTAAGAATCGATCGTCGACTGACGCCGACAAGAAGACCAGTACAGAGGAGAGCGCGTATGGCTGAATCCAACGAGCGGCTGGACTCCGCCGGCAAGGATTTGCGAGTATCGAATGCCTCGGTGTTCGAGCTCGTCGAAAGGTCGAGCAGGCTTGGTCGTTCCGCTTCGCAGGGCTTAAGCGCCACGGGGGCGCCGGCGGGCGCAACATCCCCATGTCGACGAGCCTGGTACGCGAGTGGATCCGTGCGGCGAAGTCGGTCCGCTCGGTGATCACGAGCAACGTCGAGCGCGGCAAGCTACGGTGAGCCCGTCGCGGGCCCGAGGCCGCTCGAGCATCTCCCACCATCCGCGGGCTGGCGCAGCTGCTCTTCGTCGCAGGTGTCAGTGGGCGCACTGGTTGGCGCCACATGGTGTGGTCGAGTTCCCATGGGGTGCGGCCCAGCCGCGTTGCGAGGGCGGCGAGCAGGTCGCGGGCTTCCGGCACGCTCACCGCGCCGTCCTGGTGAGGTGTCGGCCCCGGTGAGCATCCACGGGTAACTCAGTCTGGCTGCGCGACCGTGCCCAGGCACCGTTGCCAAGCGGGTCTCCGCTTCAGCCAGCGCGGTAAGAGCGCCAAGTGGGTTTCGGGAAGCACCCCTGACGGCCGATAACGAGCCAGCGCGCTGGGAGACCAACGGCTGTGACGACCACGGTGACCCGTAGCGGGAAGAACGGTACAAGGGCGACTGATGATCCTTCCCCCATCGTGGCAGACAGCGACAGGACTGCAGTTCGTGCCCAAGACGCCTCGGACCAAGACCTGGAACCGGGTCCGGATTGAACTTTTCGGTCCGACAAGGTGAGTTCTCCACGAAAGATCAGGCCGGACCGGTGCCGTCGAACGGCTCACAGCCTCCGGACCCGGGATCAAAAAGCAAACAGTCCAGCATCCAGCCGGAGGAAGTCATGCCGACCATCACGCCCAGCCCGGTCGTAACGCGGCCCTATCGCACGCGCGTTTTCACGAAGGGCGCGGCGCTTCTTCGGCTGATGCGGACGACGGCCCACAAGCAGATCGGCGTGATGTACCTGGTCACGGCGTTCGCCTTCTTCATGGCCGGCGGTGCGATGGCCATGCTGATTCGCACGGAGCTGGCCCGGCCCGGGCTCCAGTTCCTCTCGCAGGAGCAGTACAACCAGCTGTTTACGATGCACGGCACGGTCATGTTGCTGATGTATGCGACCCCGGTCCTGTTCGGGTTCGCGAACTTCGTGCTGCCGCTGCAGATCGGTTCGCCCGACGTCGCGTTCCCGCGGCTCAACGCGTTCTCGTACTGGCTTTACCTCTTCGGCAGCCTGATCGTCATCTCGGGATTCCTGACGCCGGGAGGTGCTGCCGAATTCGGTTGGACGGCTTACACGCCACTGTCGGAGGCCACCCACACGCCAGGCCCCGGCACCGATATGTGGATCGCTGGCCTCATCGTATCCGGTCTCGGCACGATCCTCGGTGCGGTCAACATGGTCACCACCGTGGTCTGTCTGCGCGCGCCCGGGATGACGATGTACCGGATGCCTATCTTCACCTGGAACATCCTGGTCACGAGCATCCTGATCTTGCTCGCGTTCCCGATCCTCACGGCCGCGTTCTTCGGCCTGGAGGCCGATCGCCGCTTGGGTGCGCACGTGTTCGACCCGGCCAACGGCGGGGCGATCCTGTGGCAGCACCTGTTCTGGTTCTTCGGCCACCCTGAGGTCTACATCATCGCGTTACCGTTCTTCGGGATCGTCTCGGAGATCCTCCCGGTGTTCAGCCGCAAACCGATCTTCGGGTACAAGGGCCTGGTCTTCGCGACGCTGGCGATCGCGGCCCTCTCGTTCTCCGTGTGGGCACACCACCTCTATGCCACCGGCGCCGTGCTGCTGCCGTTCTTCTCCTTCATGACCTTCCTGATCGCGGTCCCGACCGGCGTGAAGTTCTTCAACTGGATCGGCACGATGTGGAAGGGGCAACTGTCCTTCGAGACGCCGATGATCTTCTCGATGGGCTTCATCGTCACGTTCCTCCTCGGCGGTCTGACCGGCATCCTGCTGGCCGCGCCGGCCATCGACTTCCACGTGTCGGACAGCTACTTCGTGGTGGCGCACTTCCACTACGTCCTCTACGGCACGATCGCCTTCGCGACCTTCGCCGGGATCTACTTCTGGTTCCCGAAGATCACGGGCCGGATGATGGACGAGAAGCTCGGCAAGTGGCACTTCTGGACCACGTTCATCGGCTTCCACGGCACGTTCCTGGTCCAGCACTGGCTCGGCGCCGAAGGCATGCCCCGCCGCTACGCCGACTACCTGGCCAGCGACGGATTCACCACGCTGAACACGATCTCCACGATCGGCGCGTACATCCTCGGTGCGTCCACGCTGCCGTTCATCTGGAACGTGTTCAAGAGCTACCGCTACGGCGAGATCGTCACCGTCGACGACCCATGGGGCTACGGCAACTCCCTCGAATGGGCCACGTCCTGCCCGCCGCCGCGGCACAACTTCACCGAACTGCCCCGGATCCGGTCCGAGCGCCCCGCGTTCGAACTGCACTACCCGCACATGATCGAGCGCATGCACACCGAAGGCGAGATCGGCTTCTTCGGCAAGTCGCGCCACCAGGCCGCGCCGTCGCAGAAACTCGTCGACGCGACCATGCCGGGCGACCACAGCAAAGACAACGCAGGCGAGCAATAATCCTGTCGTCCGCTCCGCATCCAGAGAAGACGAACCGAGCTACGGGAGCAAGGCTTGCGCCCGCGCGCGATGAGTCCGGTCCGGACGCACGGGGTGTGGGCGATCGGCTCGCAGGTCAGGCGTGGCGTCCGGGGAACTGTGAGCCGTCTCCGCAGTGGGTGAAGCGCAGGCCGACGATCGAGCCGTCCTCGACCATCCAGTGCAGATCGTAGGAGGCGCGGTAGTCGGTTTTGGAGACCAGACGACTCTCCGACGACCTCATCCTCGGAAACCTCAACATCGACTTTTCCTTCACCGACCGCCCGACGGTCAACGTCTACCTCAGCATCCTGCTGAAACGGACCGAAACGGCTGGGCCATCGCCCTCTACCAAGTCTCCAAACTCGACCAGGACACCACCGGCGAAGACCCCGAGTGCCAGTAGCAGCGGGGCACGAACATCGAAGGAGCGGCTGTTCAGGCCCAGTGAAAGGACCCCATCCGAGGTCTACCCTGGCAGCCGGCGCCTGCCTTCACCAGCCCCACCGGCCAAGATCACGAAGTCCCGCTGGAGTATCAGATGGAACGTCCGTGCACGTCAGCATCGCGTACAGGGGCATCGCAACGATGACCCACCTGCGGCGAACGCCGAGCCGCACGGGTAAGGAGCAAGAAATGAACGATAGCAAGCAGTCCGCCGAAGATCCGACGGTCCTCGAGCAACTCGACCTGAACCGTCACCATGTCTGATATCGCCGCCCAGACGCGCTACGAACAGTTCGTCGAACTCCATCGTGGCCCCGATACGTTCATCATGCCCAACGCATGGGACGGCCTGTCGGCCCTGCTCTTCAAGGAGGCCGGGTTCAAGGCCATCGCGACCTCTTCAGCGGCTTTCGCGGCGACACTGGGCCGGCTCGACGGCGTCCACGCCGTCAGCCGTGACGAGCACCTCGACCACGCCGCACTGCTCACGTCCGTGAGCGGACTGCCGGTCAACGGCGACTTCGAGGACGGCTACGGCGAGACTCCCGAAGATGTCGCTGCCACTGTCGACGCTGCCATTGCCCGGCGTCTCGCCGGCATCGGAGTCGAGGACACCACCGGTGACCCCTCCAACCGGATTCGCGGCTTCGAGGACGCGGTTCGCCGCACCGAGGCCGCTGCCGCAGTTGCGCGCAGACGGATCGTTCTGACCGGCCGTACAGACAACTTCTTGTGGGGGATTTCGGACATAGATGACACCATCCGCCGCCTCACGGCCTTCGCGGAAGCGGGAGCTGACGTCCTGTACGCGCCGAACCTGCCGGACATGGCCTCGATCAGTGCCGTCATCAACGCTGTCGCGCCGAAACCGGTCAACGTCCTCGTCAGCCCCCAGGACACGACCACCCTCGCGGAACTCCAGACGATCGGTGTCCGCCGGATCAGCCTTGGGGTCGACCCGTACACGCACGCCCTCGGAGCTACGAAGGCGGCTGCGGCGAAGCTGGCCGAGGGAGACCTGACGGCGCTCGCATCAGAGCTCAACTTCGGCCACGTCATCGACCTCATCAAGGGCTGACACGGCCACGCAACCGGCCGACCACCGCTGCCACCCGACGCGCTACTTCGCACATCCGCGCAAGTTCACGGCCGCCACGTGTCCTCGTGTCACACCCGGGGTGGGTGCTGTCATGGCTGGGACGGCCCGCGGGACGGGTGCATCGAGTCCGAAGAACAACCCCTGGCCAGCGGGCGACTGCCCGCGCGGTGACACTGGGACGGCTGGGACGGGTACACGCGAACCTGTCCCAAGCGCTGTCGAGCGCCTACCTGAAGGCCCGTTCGGGAGGGGCCGGGCTGTGCCGGCAGGTTCGTCCCACCGCGTGCACTGTCCGCGACGTCGGAGGTGGCACACGAAGCTGAGGTGACTCCTGTTCAGTTCGGGTCCACGCCCACGCGCTACAGGGAGAATTCAGCCAGAACGGCGGTGCCCGCGCCGGGCGCAGTCTGCACCCAGAGCCGGCCGCCGAGCGCTTCCACCCGGTCCTTGAGCCCGACCAATCCGGATCCGCCGGCGAAGTCAGCGCCGCCACGGCCGTCGTCGCGCACCCGGATCCGCAGCACGCCGCCGCCACCGTCGACGATCTCGACCTCGACGTGGACGGTCGAGGCCCGCGCGTGCTTGGTCACGTTGGTCAGCGCCTCGGAGACGACGTAGTAGGCGGCGATCTCGACCGGCTCGGGCAGGCGCCGGTCGACCTGCACCGCCAGCTCGACCGGGACTGAGGAGCGGCGGGCGAGTCCCTTGAGCGCCGGGCGCAGCCCACCCGCGGCGAGGGCCGCCGGGTGGATGCCGCGGGCGAAGTCGCGCAGCTCGTCCAGGGCAGTGGCGGCTTCGGCCTCGAGAGTCGAGAGCTGTTCCCCCAGCTCGCCGGACCCGGGCGGGACGGCCGCTCGGGCGATCCGCGCGAGCATGACGAGCGTGACCAGACTTTGCTGGGCGCCATCATGCAGGTCCCGCTCGATCCGCCGACGGGCTTGGTCGGCGGCGACGGCGATACGCGCGCGCGAGGCGGTGAGGTCGGAGTAGAGCTGGGCGTTGTCGAGGGAGACGGCGAGCTGCGCGGCGATGAGCCTGACGGCGTCGAGCCGTTCCGTGGCAAACGCGGCGCGCATGAGGTGGTTCTCCAGCAACAGCACCGCGCGCAGCGCGCCGCGGCCGAGGATCGGCATGGCCAGCAACGAACAGGCGTAGAGGCCGGCGATGTACGGGTCGCGGGCGAAGCGGTCATCGCGGGTGGCGTCGTCGACGATCAGGATCTCAGCCGTCCGCTGGACGTAGCGCACTGCCGACATCGGCAGGTCGCGTTCGTGCGGGCCGCCCGCCGTGGCGGTATCCGTGGAGTGGTTCGGTGTGGGCACCAGCCAGTCGTGGCGGTCGTCGTCCCACAACAGCAGGTGCACGCCGGTGGCGCCGGTCATCGCACTGAGCACCTCGAAGACGCGGGTGTGCAAGCGTTCGATGTTGGTCTCTGAGCTGAGGGCCTGCGACGCGGCGAGGATGCCGCGAAGGTCGAGCGTGCCGGTTGTGACCGCTGAGGACAGCCGGAGATCACCGGCACGCTGGTCGCCGCCGGGCTCGCCGGTCGTGGGTGCTCCCAGCCGTGAGGTCGGGTAGGCCCAGTCCAGCTGGGCGACCTTCGCTGTCGCGCCCCATGCGGCGTAGTACTGCCGCGCGTGCGCAAGCAGGTCGCGGCCAGCCTGCTCCAACCCGTGTGCGAGGTAGAAGCGGGCGGTGCGTTCGGTGATGAGGGCCCGGTGCCACGGGCGCTGCCGGCCGGCGGCCTCGCGCCGGGCGGTGTCGAAGGCGAGGGCTGCGGCGCGGAAGTCGCCGACCGCCCAGGCCCGCTCTGCCTCCAGCAACCGCTGCAGGTGCCGGAAGTTGTCCGGCGCGTCCGCGGCGCGGGCGGCCAGCCAGCTCGTCATCTCGTCCAGTTCGGACAGCAGACCGCCGCGCTCGTCACCATGGAGGGCGCGGGCCTGCTCGGCGAGGGCAAGCCCGCGCAGCAGGCGGGCCACGGCGGTGGGGTAGAGACCCGACACAGCTGTTAGCAGCGGCATCGCCGCCGCAGTGTGCCGCGCCAGGTCGCCTGGATCGCCGAAGATCGCGGCGACGAGCGCGTGGCCGAGATGCGCGTGGAAGAGCGGCATCAGGTTGTTGGCGTACCTGTCGGTGGGGACATCCTTACCGGTTGTGTCGACGCTTTCGCCGCGCAGTACACCGGCCAGCCACTGGTAGCTGTCGAGCCACTGGCCGGTCTGCTCGTTGCCGGTACGCCGTACGAAGGCCAGCCCCGCCTCCACCTCGGCGACGAGTACGTCCAGTGACGGCGCGCAGTCGAGCAGGTAATGCGCGGTCGGGTGGTAGGTATAGCCGGCGTTGGCCAGGTCGCCTCCCGCGATCAACCCCTCGCGGGCGCGCCCCGCGGCTTGGACCCCGTTCTCGATCGGCTCGAACCAGCAGCTCAGCAGAGCGAACCGGCGGCGGGCCTCGGAGGTGCCGGGCTCGTAGCCGCGGGCCTCACCCAACGCCAGGACGCGGCGCACCGCCTGGTACCCGGCGGCGTGGTGGCCACACCGCGCCACCGTGGCGACGGCGGCAGCGCTGACAGGTCCGATGAGGGTCGGGCCCGGGCCGTGCTCGATCCAGATCCGCAGCGATTCCAGGCTCAGCCAGGCGCCCGTGGCGTCACCGCCGGCGAAGTAGGCCGCCGGCTGGACTGCGTCGATCAGACGGGTCGTAGCCAGTAGTGTGGTCTCGGTGAGGTCGGGCCGAGCCAGATCACCGGCAGCGTCGGTGCGGTCCAGCCACCGGTACAGGCGGTCGAACTGGTGGTCGAGCTCGACAGCGAGCCGGTCCGCCGCCGGCACGGTGATGCCGAGCTCACGCAGCGAGTCGATGCCGAGTCCGATGGCGTCCGCAAATCGGTTCCGGTGCGTCAGGCTGCTCACCTGCACCGCCGTCGCGGCCGCGCGGTCCAACGCGGTGGGGCCCAGCGCTTCGATCGTGCGGTATTCCTCGTCTGCATCATCCAGGCGCCCCAGGCCGTAGAGGGCGGCGTGGCGGCCGGTGTGCACCGCGATCAGCGTGGCGGTCTCACCCGGGTCGATCAGCCGCAGCGCGGCGGCCAGCAGCGCGTTCACCAGCGTGTGGTCCCCGATCAACGTGGCCTGGTCGGCAGCGCGCCGCATCAGCCCCACCACCCGACGCCGCTCGCCGCCATCGTCGATCGCGTCGATGACCGGCAGGTACTGCTCGGCGGCGACCGCGAACAGCTCAGGCACCTCGGCCAGCCGCCGGGCCGTGGCGAGCTGCAAGGTGCGTCGCCGCCCCGAGTCGAGCCCGCGCAGGATCGCCTCGCGCAGCCGGTCGTGGCGGAACCGCACCGCCTCGTGGGCGCCGGGCTCCATCACGAGAAGGCCTTCGGCGAGGGCAGGCGCCAGCATCGATTGCACCTCGGCCGCCGGGTCACCGGCCGCAGTCTGCAGCAGGCTCAGCTCGGCGCGGCCGCCCAGACAGGCCATCACCTCCACCAGCTGCCGGGACCGCAGCGGTACGGTCTCGATGCGCGCCGCCAACAGCTCGCCGACCTTTGACCGGCCCAGATGAGCGCGCACCGCCGCCGTGTCCCACCGCCATCCCGTGGCGGTCGCGGTGAGCACGCCTTCGCGGCGCAGCGCGTTGAGCAGCTCCACGGTCTCGTACGGGTTGCCGGACGTGTGCGGCCCGATCACCTCGGCCAATCCGGCCGCCACGGCCGGGGCCGCGTGCAGCATCTCGGCGACCATGGTGACCAGGCTCGGGACGGACAGGTTGTCCAGTCGCAGGTGCCGCACTCCGGCCTGCTGACGCCATCGGGACAGCGGCGCCGCCAGCGGATGCGCCGCGTCCACGTCCTCGTCGCGGTAGGCGCCCACCAGCAGCAGACCCCCGACCGGTTCCTCGTCGAGCATCATGTCGACGAGGCCGAGTGCGCCGCGCCCGGCCCACTGCAGGTCGTCGAGGAACAGCACCACCGGGCGTTCCCGCGACGCGACCGCCCGCAGCGCCTGCACGCCCATCCACTGCGCCCGGTTCTGCGCAGTCAGCGGATCCCCGGGATCGGACGGCACCGCCAGCAGCGAGGCGAACTCCGGCACCACCGCGGTCAGTAGCCCGGCGTTCGGGCCGAGCGCGGCCAAGATCCGTGCGCGGATCTCGGTCAGCTCGGCCTCCGGCTCGGCCAGCAGCAGCCGACCCAGCGCCCGAAACACCTGGTGGACCCCGTTGAACTCCAGGTCGCGCCGGTACTGGTCGAATTTGCCGGCCACGAACCAGCCGCCCCGGCCGGCCACCAGCGGCCGCAACTCGTCGACCAGCGCGGTCTTGCCCACCCCGGATGTCCCGCCGACCAGCACCGCCCGGCACCGGCCCGCCTGCGCGTTCTCGAACGCCGCCCGCAGCGTCCCCACGTCGTCGTCGCGGCCCACCAGCCGCTGCGGCAACAGCCGCAGCGGAACATCGTGCTCGCCAACGCGAACCGAAGCCGCCGCCGGACCCACCTGGACCTCCCGCACCCGCTCCAGGTCGTGAACCACGCCGTCGGCGGTCTGATAGCGGTGGTCCGGTTCCTTCTCCAGCAGATGCAGGATGATCTCCGACAGCGGCCCCGGTACCGCCGGGTTCACCTTCGCCGGCGGCGCCGGCACCCGCGCCAGGTGATCGCGGGTGAGGCGCAGCGGATCCCCGGTACCGAACGGCGGCTCCCCCGTGGCCAGCTCGTACAGCGTCGCGCCCAGCGCGTAGAGGTCAGCCCGATGGTCCACCGACCGGCCGGTGCGCCCGGTCTGCTCCGGCGCCAGATAGGCCAACGTCCCCACGATCAGCGTGTGGTGGGTGAACTCCGGGCGGATCTCGGCGAACGAGGTCGCCAACGCGAAATCGACCAGGCACGGGACACCATCGCCGGAGATTACGATGTTGGCCGGGTTGATGTCACGGTGCATCACGCGCCGCCGGTGCATCCCCGCCACCGCCCGGGCCAGCCCCACCGCCAGCCCGATCAGGACATCAACCGGCAGCGGCTTGGCCAGCCCCGCCAGGCTGGTGCCACCGACATCCGCCAGCACGATCGACCTCGGGTACAGGGGCGCCTCCAGCTGCTGCGCCACCCCCGCGACACCGCGCAGCCGCTCCAGCATCGCCCGTTCATGCCGAAGCCGACGCTCGGCATCCGGCCCCAGCGGCTCCTTCCGGATGACCGTGCGCCCAGTCAAAAACAGCCGACTCACGCGCGTGCGGTCGCTCTCGTGCAATACCTCGGCCTGCGGATCTCGGCCCGGCAGCACCCCGCCTACCCCATCCGACACCTCCACGCACGGACGGATTTCGCTCACACCTTGCCTACACCTGTTCGAGGGCGAAGGCGACTGTTCGCAACACCGCGACACGGAACATCCCGGTCGCCGCACCCGGCACCGACCGGCCGACACCCTCCAGTCGCGCCGCCCTACCGCGCCCTCGCCGGCAGCGGGGGATCTGCGAAGTATTCGGGAAAAAATCGGGCGGATATGGCTGGGTGGGCTCTTGACGAGGGCATCTTTGGGGTTCTGGTGGGAGGTTGCCGGTGGGCGCTCCGGTGTTCACGGACGAGGAGCTGGAGGGGCTTCAGTTCCTGGGATCGGCCGGGAGGACTTGTTCCAGTTCTTCACCCTGGCCCCGGCGGACGTGGCGTTCGTCGATCCCGGCTGCGTCACACGCGCTGACGTGGCTGCGCCAGGCCGACCGGCGCGACCGCACCGCCGGACAGCCCGCCGCGGGGGATCCTCGCCCTTGGTGATCAGAGCCCACACCGAGGAATGCCGACCCGGTGAACCACTTCTCCGCGAGTTCTGGGGTAACCGCGTCGAAGCGGCCCGGGCCAGCAACAGCTTCCCGAGGTCACGGACCTGACTGATCGGCACCCGGACCGACCCGATGCGAAGTGGACCTGGCATCGACGGCTGGCCGGCGATGGAACTTGGGATGTGGTGTTGCAACGTCTGCTTACCGAAGCGGACGCGGCTGGGCCGGTGGATCGGGCGGTGTCGGTGGATTCCACGATCGCGGGCGCATCAGCACGCCACCAACGTCAGTCGTGTCACCGGGGGCCGGGTCGAATTACACGGACCTGCTGAGCGAGCCGCCTGATCATGCGATGGCCGCTCCCGTGGTGGCTGAAGCACGAAGGTCCATCACCTGCTCGACGGGTGCGGCCGGCCGCTGGTGGCTCTCGTCGGTCTCGGTCAGGCCGGGGATGCTCCGATGTTCGCGCGCCTGATGCGCCATCTGCGAATCCGTCGGGCTGGGCGCGGTCGGGCCCGCACCCGCCCCGACCGGCTCCGGGCGACAAGGCGTATTCGTCCCGGGCGATCCGCGGGCATGTGCGCTCCCATGGCATCACCGCTGTCGCTCCCGAGCCCGCTGACCAGGCGGGGCATCGGAAGCCTCGTGGCTCACGCGGTGTCGTCCGCCGGTATTCGATTCGGTCGACTACCGCGGTCGCAATGTGGTCGAGCGGGGCTTCAACGTGCCCAAACAATGGGCAACCGTCGGCAGCCAGGCCCAAGGCAACTACGGACGCGATCGCGGACTACCTGCCGTTGCCTTCTCCAGTCCGAACGATGATGCCTGCAGGTCCCCACAAAAGGTGCGGCCCGCACGGGTGGCCTCGACGAGGATCCCAGTGGGCCCCGCGAAACTCGACGAATTCCGAGAGCCACCAGGCGGCGCTCAGCCATCAGATGCGCCTGGGAACGACCACGCGCGCATAGTCTGCCGCATCCTGATCAAGGAGTGCACCGCCGGTGGCACGGCGATGCACCAGCCCGGATTTCGACTCTTCTGACGTCGGATGGCATCAGATCAAGAACGCCACCATCGCTTGGGACGTGCGAGTACGCGCGACATCGCTGCTGATCACCCAACCCGGAGTCATCGCCGCAGACAAGCGACCGCTGCCGCGCGCGGCAGAAATGGCGCGCGAATTCCCACCTTCCCAGCATTAGTCATCCTCATACGAAGAGTTTCAATCCGCCGGGCATCGGCAACCGATCAGGCCGGCGCCGGCGCGCATTGTGGTGCGCTTCAGCGCTCGCACTGGTAGGTGAGGGTTCAGTCTCCCGCGCGTGTGGGCCTGACCTGAAGCACGACTGGGCCGCCTTTGGCGCCCGAAACAGCGCGCTCGAGCGCTGCCGCCGCCTCGGCGAGTGGCAGGACGGTGCCCACCGACAGCGCCAGTCGGCCATCGCCCAGCAGCGCACAGAGCTCTGCCAGCTGGGTGGCGTCCGGGCGCACATAGACGTCGGCGACACTGATGCCACGCTCGGCCGCCGGCGGGTCGCCGGTGATGGTCGCCATCTGGCCGCCCTCCCGCAGAGCCAGGACAGCGTCGGCGCTGCCTCCAGGGACGGTGTTGACGGCAGCGTCGACGCCAACGCCGCCGGTCAGTTCACGGACGCGATCGGGCCACCTGGCGTCGTGGTAGTCGACGATCTCAGCCGCTCCCCCCTGCGCTACCCGAACCGCGCTCGACGGTCCGGCAGTAGCGATCACCCGGACCCCACGCAGGGCAGCGAGCTGCACAAGCAACCCACCGGTCGTGCCACCAGCGCCGTGGACGAGCAGCGTCTCGCTCTCGACGACCTCGAGCGACTCGGAGATCACCTGCTCCGCAGTCAGCGCAGGCACCGGGAACGCCGCCGCCTGCTCCCACGACACGCCACGAGGCTTCAGCACGACCAGACCCGCGTCCACAACCACACGCTCCGCCCAGCAGCCCTGGTGACGCAGTTGAAGCGGATGACCGAGAACCTCGTCGCCGACCCGAAGGTCCGTGACCTGCGAACCGACCGCGACAACCGTGCCGGCGACTTCCACACCAAGCGCCATCGGCGGAGTCAGGCCGACATTCCACGCCCCGGCTCGGACGATGTCGTCCCAGTTACCGACTCCGGCTGTCTCAACCTCAAGCACCACTTCGTCCGGACCGGGACCATCGGGCTCGGGCAGCTCGAGCAACTCGACCCGGCCACCGACTTCACGCACTCCAGCAGCACGCATCACATTTTCTCCATTTCACTCTGACCAGTCTGGTACTTCTTCGACCATTCGGCTATGAGACCGGTTTCCTCGGCACCACCGAACGCATAAGCGGGCGACATGATCGGTCGGATGCGATCGACGTGCACCAAGACAGCCTCGTGCGCGGGGTAGCCTGGTCCGTTCAGGTCGAGCAGCCAGCGGTGCAGCCACTGGTAGACCGGCGATTCGTGATCATGAATCGCCGCTGTTCCGGTGAACCGATAGCCCCGGCGCCGGAAGATGTCTACGACATTCATCTCAATACGCGGGTCCGCCGTCAGGTTCTCGATCGTCCCGGGTGAGGCGATGTTCATGAACGCGATGTGCTCATCGTCGTACACCCGCGCCGACGCCTTCGGCGACAAGCTGGGCGAACCATCTGGCCGCACCGTCGCGACAAAGGCGAGTTTCGCAGCCTCCACGATCAGCCTCATATCGGCGTCGATCACGTTCGGCTCCTTTCGTTTCGAATGTGCCCCAGCTGTGAGGCAGCGGCCTGGAAAAGTGAAAAGCTCTCACAGACAAGCCGGCCCGGGTTGTCGTTGGCGCGCAGCGCGGTGAGTCGGCCGAGGCGGTCGCGCGTGCTCGAGGGTATTGGTCGCGGGTGGCTTGGTGGCGTTCGTCGGACCGGCCGAGCGCGGCGGCGAGCGCGACCGGCGATGTCTCGACTGCCTCGAAACCGGCATCGGCCAACATCAACGCCGAGCGACGATCCCGAGCGTTCGCGAGACGAGGTCCTGCCGCCTTACCGGGGGCCACCGGTCAGCTGGGCGCAGCGGCCGAGTCGACGGCGGGGATGTCGATCTCGGTCTCGTTGACGTTGTTGATGAAGTTGGTGAACAGAGCCTGCACCGCGACCGCGACGATCGCCAAGATCTGCGAGTCGGTATACCCAGCGCCTCGCACAGCCGCGAGATCTGCGTCACTGACCCACCCACGACTCTCAACCACTCGCTGGGCGAACCGAGCGACCGCAGCACGCTTGGGATCGACTGAGCTCCCGGCACGACCGAGGGCGATGTCCTCACTCGACATACGACCGAATTCGGACGATACGTACGTGTGGAGCGCCAAGCAGTAATCGCAGCCGTTGGCCTCCGACACGGCCAGCGCGATGCTGTGCCGGGTCTTCGCGTCCAGCACTCGGCTCAAGTTGCCCTGCAACGTCGTGACAGCCTCAAGAACAGTCGGGTTCGACGCAATGACCTTGAACATGTCCGGCACGAAACCGAGCTGCGCGCCGACGCCGGCGAGAATCCGCTGCACGCCGGCGGGTGCATCATCTGGAGCGGCAACATTCAGTCGTGACACGGCGAATCAACCTCCGATAAGTGGGTGAATGGTCGGCGTCGAGCCCACGTCGACTCTTACCGTCGCAGGGTCACCGTCACGTTTTGCGGCCGTGAACCCTGGCGTATACGGGGCCAGGGGCATCTGGGCCGAGCTGAACCGCCACGGTGTGGATGTGGCCCGGTGCACGGTCGAGCGGCTCGTGCGCGAGACCGGTTTCGCGGTTGCTGCGGACAAGTCCCCACGCACCACTCACCCTGCCGCCGAGACCGGACGGCCGGGGCGATCTGGTCGAACGCGACTTCACCGCAACCAGGCAGAACCGGTTGTGAGTCACGGACCAGAGCTACCCCGCACCGCCGGCGGCTGGGTCTACGCCGATTTCCTCCTGGACGAGTTCTCGCGCCTGGTCGTGGGTTGGCCGGCTGCCACCGGTCTCTGCGACCTTGCCCTGGACTCGCTTCAGATGTCGATCTGGCGCCGCCAGGCCGACGGCGCCGACGAGATCCGCGTGGTGCAGGGCGATCCGGACGAGGTCCGGTTCGTGGCGCTCTACCGCTCGGGTGCAGAGACGAATCCTACGACAACGCTATAGCCGAGGCGTTCGAACTCCCTCTACAATGCCGAACTTGTCCGCGACCGGGGCCGCTCACGAGGGATCGACGACCTGAAAATTGCGACGGTGGAGTGCATCGACTGGTACAAAAACCTGTGTCTGCTCGGCGAATTGGGACACGTCTCCCCGCCGAAATACCATGATTCGGCAAAGTGTTCGATCACGCGCCTCAGTGTTGTGAGAATCGGCTTCGACTGGCAAGATCTTTTGCTCGACCAGTCGGGCTGATCGTATGTCTTGCTGCCCGGTAGCGATTGTATCCTTACAACGGCGTAGGGGTGTTCGCCGAAACCGTACTCGGAAAAGGAGTGGACCTCATGACAGACCCTGCGATCGTCGTCGGCGTCGATGGATCGGACCAGGCGCTGGACGCCGTACGTTGGGCCGCCGCCGAAGCCGCACCCCGGGCCCTTCCGCTGCGGTTGGTGTCCGCCGTCGACCCGGCGATCGCCGTCGCTACAGCCGGGCCGCCCGTCGTGGAAAAGGCGATCGAGGCCATCGAGCCGATCGCGCAGGCGGACCTCGAGAAGGCCGCCCAGCTCGCCCGTGTGACCGCAGACATCACCGCCCGCACCGAGTACTTCTCCAGTCCGGCGATCCCGGTACTGGTCGAGCAGTCCAAGCACGCTCGCGTGCTCGCCCTCGGTGCGTCCGGGCGTGGCGGGTACGCCGGCATGCTGCTCGGGTCCACCGCGGTGTCCGTGGTGGCGCACAGCGAATGCCCCGTTGTGGTCGTCCGCCCGGCTGCCGAGCCCGCGGGTCCGGTGGTAGTCGGCGTCGACGGTAGCGAGACCAGCCTCGGAGCGCTGGCGGCGGCCTTCGACGAGGCGGCCTGGCGGCGGGCGCCTTTGGTCGCCGTGCACTCCTGGTTCGACTCGGACTACCTGCTCGCCACCCAGTACGGCCTGGTCGAAGGTGAGTCGGAAGAGGACGAGCAGGCTCAGGTGCTGGCCGAAAGCCTCGCGGGGTGGCAGGAGAAGTACCCGGACGTGACGGTCCAGCGCGTCGTGGTCCGCGACCAGCCTCGCCACCAGCTGCTGGAGTGGAGCCGCAAGGCCCAGCTCGTCGTGGTCGGCAGCCGGGGCCGCGGCGGGTTCAAGGGACTGGTGCTCGGTTCGACGAGCCAGGCACTGATTCAGCACGCGCCCTGCCCCGTCATGGTCGTGCGCGGGTAACGGGAGAGCCCGTGCGCGAAGGGAGCGACGTCAAGGCCGGCAGCCGCACATTCGCTTTACCTCGTAACCCACTGGTCTAATTAGGACGGAGCTGACAATGCCGAACCTCCGGGGCCAGTAACCCCGGAGGTTATTCCTCACACTGTCGACGTCGAACACGACCCTGCCGCGCAGCCCACCGCCTCAGGATCATGGCTGTACGGTGTGGACAGGCACCACCAGCCACCCCTCGCTCGGGTGGCCGTGATCGATCCTGGTGACCTGCCTGGAAACGGCCGTGCACATGTTCGGGCACTGACTCCCGGCGCGGCGAATGGAGAAACCGGCCGTGGCCGCGCGAAGCGCCGCCGCGATCTGCTCGGGCATAGTCCCGGCGCATGACGAGCCCCGCCAACTGCGTGACCTGCGCGCAACGGGTCGAGTTGTTGCCGGTTATTCCAGTCCGATTTGGATCTGAACACTTGCTTGGCCCGCGCGGACGGACCGGCAACCGCGGATTGTCCGGCTGGCTACTTACCGTCCCGGCGGTTCCGCGGTCGCGTCGGCCTGCGGGTTGCGTGCGGAGAGGACGGTGAAGAGGGTGGCGATGAGGGCGAGTCCGCCGTAGCCGAGGGCGATCTGCGGCAGCGAGAAGGTGGTGGAAAGTTGCCCGGCGATCAGCGCCGGGATCGTGGCACCGCTGTAGCTGAGGAGATAGACGACGCTGAAGATCGGCGCGCGGTCCGCCAGGGTGCTGCCCGACAGCAGGCACCGGGTGGAGGCGCTCATGGCGATGCCTTGGCTGGCGCCGGCGACGATGGTTGCCGTGATGAACAGCACTAGTGTGCCCGTGGCGATCGCCGTGATGATGCCGATCATGCCGGCCAGGAAGGCGGTCATGCCGAGGCGTTGGGCCGCTGCTGGGGTGAACCGGCCGCTGAGGGGAGCGCCGAGAACACTGGGGCCCATATAGGCGGCGAACACGAGTCCGAGGACGAGGGGGCTGCGGGTGTGGAGTTGATCTTCGACCAGCGCGGGCACGAACGCTTGATAGAAGGCCCCGGTCGCCCAGGTGGCGAGCAACACCGCTGCCGCAACGGGAAGCAGGTGCCTGGCCCGCGCGGGTACCCCGACCCGGGGGCGCAGCGACCGCCAAGCACCCGGCGTCGGAGTGGCCGTTTCCGGGCTGACGACGATGAGTGCGATGGAAAGCAGAAGCAGGCCGATCACGACCAGGTAGATGAGATCACGTGGCCAGGGGCCGAACTGGACGAGGGCGCCGGAGGCGATGGCGCCGACGGCGAGGCCGAGCATGACTGTCTGACTGGAGGCGACCGAGGCCAGCCACGCCGGTCTGGCGGGTGCGGCGTCCACTATGTACGACGTGAGACTGCTGCTGGCCAGCCCGGCACCGAAGCCCATCAGGAGCCGGCCGGCGATCAAGACGCCGATGTGGTGCACGTTCAGCAGCAACAGGCAGCCCATCAGGAGCAGGCCGAGGCTGGCGATCGACGTGGGCCTTCGACCCAGGTGATTGGACAACCGCCCCAGCGTCAGCAAGGTGCTGAGGGTGGCGGCGGAGTAGGCGACGACGGTGATCGAGATTCCGGCGTTGGTGAACCCGTCCTCCGCCCGGTAGACGTTGAACAGCGGAATCGTCGAACCCACCGCCACAAACACGGCCACCAGGGAGACCACCGCCGATACGAATGCCAGCCGGAGCGTCCTGACCTTGCTGGCAGGGTTCGTCACTGGTGCCGCGTTGTGCATCGAGCCACGTCTTTCTGGTGTTGGCTACGCCTAAAGGTTTTGTGCGGTCCCGATCGAAGTGCACGGATGTCTCACGACCAGGAGTCTCGCGGGCGGCGGGGCAGGTGCCCGGAGCGACGCGCCGGCCGAGACACAGACCCAGGCGCCATCACGCCTCTGATACACGTCTGTGTGCAGAGCGCGAAGAACTCCTCAGGGTTGCGCGTGACACCTGAAACCTACCTGATGAAAATCCTCAGCGAGCACGGCCCCGAAGCACGCGGTATCGCTAGCCTGGTCGGCTTCGACGTAGCAAAGGTTGAGCGACTCGAGGATCGCCAGATCCTCGAGTGACTGCTTGGTTTCGCTCATTTTCCTTGCCCCTCTGCGTGCGGTTCAGCGGTCGTTGTAGGCGCGCACAGCGACCAGCGCCATCGTGCAAGTGCTTAGCGCCGGTCCGTCGCGCCGTCTTACGAACAGCGAGGTGTTCTCGGTAAGTTGATCAATCCGGGTTGCTCGTGGCCGGCGGGCGATTGCTCTCGCTGGCCGGTTGGACGTACGCGCCGCAGCTGGCCGACCTGCCGGACGGAGCGCCGCACAAGCTTCGCCGTAAGTTGCGCAATCTGCGACGCGTCTTCGCCACCGCAGCCACGACCTCGCCCCGCGGTCTCCACACCGCTAGAGGCACCTTCGCTGGCCTTCTGCGCAGATTGCAGCAGTGCGGACAGGTCCTGGGTGCGCAGCCAGTACGCGTCCGCCGCAGGCCCCGACCACGGCCGCAGATCAGCTGACATCGCGTCGTTCAGGTCGGACGAGACGCTCCCGAGCTCCGACCTCGAACAGCCTCAGCTGGTCCCTTCGCACCAGCATCGAGGTCACGAACGCCACCGGCACCGAACTTCCCGGCTCGACCGGCGTGGTGTCTCAAGGCACCGGAAACGTCGTGAACCTGTCTGTTTCCGGCGATGGCCGCGCCGTCTTCGCCGGGACGACGCGCTTGGGCAGGGGCCGTCACGACCGGTTTCTCATCGATATTCCCACCGCGCACCCCCGGAATGAACAGTCAGTCACGGGGGTGCAGGACCGACGCCAAGAGCGCGAGGTTGGCAGACGTGAACTCGCCGGGTGCGGACACGCGGATGCCGAGCATCGCGGTGAACGCGGTCAGAGCGTGGAGGGCGATCAAATCTCCTGCCGGGCCGTCGCCGAACGAGGCAGCGGCCGCAGGGAACCGCCCCTCGAAGAGCGCGTCCAACGCGGTCGACACGGCCAGCTCGTGGTGCGGTGGCACCGTCGCGGCCAGCCGCGACAGAACCCCGGTCCGGATCTGCGCGGCCCTCAGCCGGACACCCGCGGCGCGGGCCTCGGCGGTGAGGTACGCGGCGAACCGGGTTGCCTCGGCGAGTACCTCGCCCACACGCCCGCTTGCGCCCACCTGACGGATGACCCGAGCGATCCGGCCGACATCGTCCTCGACGTAGCCGCCGATCAGGTCGAAGACCAGCGCCGCGCACCGGCTGCGGCGCGCCTGCTCGCCGATCTTGGCGCCGCTCCCCCGCTCGTCGGCTTCGCCCGGCACGGCTTTCGCTCCAA
>NZ_JBFBAF010000059.1:0-30283 GCF_040682095.1 Amycolatopsis sp. NPDC051372 | reverse complement strand
TGAAAAACGGCGTTGATCCCGAGTATGCGCATCGACCTGCCTCTGGCGTCCGGGGGCCCGCCGGCGGACCCGCGTTCGTCTATAGCGCTACCCGGCGAAGTCATAAATAAACGGCCGACGGCAAAAGCCCTGGGCGTCGCTACTCAGCGCGACGGACCTGCCGGAACCACGCCGCTGTGCGGCGGAGCCCGTCATCCGCGTCGATCTTGGGTTCCCATCCCAGGATGTCGCGTGCGAGGGAGATGTCGGGGCACCGCCGCTGCGGGTCGTCGACGACCGCGTCGACGCACTCGACAGCGAGCTGGAACCGGTGATTTGCTTCACGCGTTCGGCGACCTGACGGACGGTCAGCTCGTCGGGGTTGCCGAGGTTGACCGGCCCCGGATACCCGGAGCGAGCGAGCGCGACGAGGCCGCCGACGGTGTCCTCGACGTAGCAGATCGAGCGAGTCTGCTTGCCGGTACCGGTCACGGTGAGTGGCTCTCCGGCCAGCGCCTGCGTGAAGAACGCCGGAATCATGCGGCCGTCGTTCACGCGCATCCCGGGGCCGTAAGTGTTGAAGATCCGGGCGATGGCCGTGTCGACGCCGTGCTCCCGCCGGTATGCGGAGGTGAGCGCCTCGGCGTAGCGCTTGGCTTCGTCGTAGACGCTGCGCGGTCCGACTGGGTTGACGTTGCCCCAGTAGCGTTCGTGCTGTGGGTGTTCCAGGGGATCGCCGTAGACCTCGCTGGTGGAGGCGAGCACGAAGCGGGCGCCGTCGCGGCGGGCGAGTTCGAGTGCCTGCTCCGTGCCGTGGGAGCCGGCGCGCAAGGTTTCGATCGGCAGCGCGAGGTAGTCGCGCGGCGAGGCTGCGGACGCGAGGTGGAACACGACGTCCACCCGGTCCTCGTGGGGGATCGCTTCGGTGACGTCGTGGCGCACGAACCGGAAGCGGTCGTGGCGGCGGAGGCCCTCGAGCGTGGCGGCCGAGGAGGTCGCAAGATTGTCAACAGCGGTCACTTCGAGACCTTCGGAAAGCAGGAGTGCGCATAGGTGGGCGCCGACGAACCCGGCGCCTCCGGTCACCACGGCGCGATCGAATCGCCTGGTCGTCATGCCGTGGCGGCTACCTGGCGCAGATGGCGGCGAAACCGTGTGAGGCGGGCACGGGCGGGTACCCGAGGGGTATGCGAGTTCTGCTCACGGGTTGGGCCAGTTTTCTGCACGGAGAAGCGACGGCCGGTGACGTCCTGGGGTTGCGCGCTGCCGCGGCCGCGCTGGCGGCCGCGGGGATCGACCACGACGTCGTATGGAGCCTGGCGTTCCGCCCAGGCATGCTGCACCTGGACGCAGCATCACCCGGGGACTACACGCACGTGGTGTTCGGCTGTGGCCCGGTGCACGGGCCGCAGCTGCGTGACCTGCACGAACGGTACTCGGAATGCCGGCGCGTCGCGGTGGGCGTGTCGGTGCCCGACCCGGCCGACCCGGGCGACCCAGCCGACGCGGCCGTGACCGGGTTCCACCGCCTCCTCCCGCGTGACGACGCCACGACGTCGGCCCCGGACCTGTCGTTGGGCGCGGCCCTGTCGTCGGTGCCGGTGCTCGGGGTCGTGCTCGCGCCACGACAGCCGGAGTACGGCACGGCCGGTCGCCACGACGAGGTGCACGACGCGCTCACCGGTTGGCTGGCCGGCCTCGACTGCGCCCACGTGTCGCTGGATTCGCGGCTCGCGCACGAGGACTGGCAGCGGTGCGCCACCCCGGACCAGTTCGTGACCGCACTGTCCAGGATGGACGTGGTGGTCACGACCAGGCTGCACGGGCTGGTGCTGGGCCTCAAGGCCGGGGTGCCGGTGGTCGCGGTCGATCCCGTCTCGGGAGGCGGCAAGGTGACCGCACAGGGGCGCGCCCTGGACTGGCCCGTCGTCGCCGCGTCGGACGCGGGCGACCGCGCGCTGCTGGATGACCGGCTGGCGTGGTGCCTTTCGGCCGATGGGCGGGCCAGGGCAGCCACGGGCGCGGGGGGACCGGAGCCCACTTTGGCCGGTCTGATCGAAGAGCTGGTGAGCTCGCGGTGAGCGCGCGCACGACGGTGGTCGTCGCGACCCGGGACCGGGCTCGCGAGCTCGACCGGACGCTCGCGGAACTGTCCACTCTGGACCCTGAACCTCCGATTGTGGTGCTGGACAACGCGTCTCGCGACAACACCGCGGCCGTCGCCTCATCCTATCCGCAGGTGCGCCTGATCCGGCTGCCGCACAACCTCGGCGCCGCGGCGCGCAACCTGGGCGTCCGGGTGGCCGGCACGCCTTACGTGGCCTTCAGCGACGACGACTCGTGGTGGGCGCCGGACGCACTGAACAAGGCCGAGCGCATCTTCGGCGAGCACCCCCGCGTAGGTCTGCTCGCCGCCCGTACGCTCGTCGGCCCTGAGTGCCGCGAGGACCCCGTGATCCCGGAGATGGCGGACAGTCCACTGGGGCGGCCCGGCGACGCGCCCGGACCACTGGTGCTCGGCTTTCTGGCGTGCTCGGCGATCGTGCGCTGTGAGGCCTACCTCGAGGTAGGTGGCTTCAGCCCGCTGCTGCACTTCGGGGCGGAGGAGCAGTTGCTTTCCTACGACCTCGCCGCGCGCGGATGGGAGCTTTGTTACGTCGAGGACCTGCGGGCGCACCACCACCCGTCCCGCTCGCGGCCGCCGTCGTCGTGGCGCCGCCGCGCGGAGGCCCGCAACCGGCTGCTCATCGCCGTGCTGCGCCGGCCGTGGCGCGAAGTGCTGCGTACGGCCCGGAGCGCGCCGTCGGCCGTACTGGGCGCGCTGCCGCGGCTGCCGCGCGCCGTGCGCGAACGACGCGTGCTACCCGACCCCGTCGAACAGCAGGCCCGCACACTGGAAGGAACCGCGAAGTGCCCCGCATCTCGGTCGTGATCATCACCCGCAACCGCCGCGAACAGCTCCGGCGCACGCTGGCGCACATGACGTCGCTGCCCGACGAAGCTCCGATCGTCGTCGCGGACAACGCGTCCACCGACGGCTCGGCGTCGATGGTGGCGCGCGAATTCCCCGGCGTCCGGCTCTTGCGGCTGGACGAGAACCTCGGCGCGGTCGCACGCAATATCGCGGTCGCCGAGGTGACGACGCCCTACGTCGCGTTCTGCGATGACGACACCTGCTGGCAGCCGGGCGCACTGACCCGCGCCGGCGAGCTGCTCGACCAATACCCGGGCCTCGGTTCCGTGACGGGCCGGTGCCTCGTCGAGCCCGGGCTGGCGGAGGACCCGATCACCCCCGAGCTGCGCCACTCGCCCGTGGCCGGCCCGGACTGGCTCCCGGGCCCCGCGCTGCTCGGGATCATGGCCGGCCTTACCGCGGTGCGCGTCGACGCCTTCGGCGAAGTCGGCGGGTTCTCGCCCAGGATGTGGCTCGGCGGCGAGGAAGAGCTCTTCGCCCTCGATCTCGCCGCGCGCGGCTGGTGGATGTGCTGGGCCGAGGACGTCGTGATCCACCACGCGCCTTCGCCGCTTCGCGATCCCCGCCGCCGGCGGCGCCTGGGTATCCGCAACACGCTCTGGACGCTGCTCCTGCGCCGCCCCTGGCCCGCGGTCTTCCGCCGCGGTGCCGACGTGCTGCGCTCGGCGCCCCTGGACAGCGCGACGCTGGCCGCCCTGGGCGAGGTGGCGCGGGGACTGCCGTCGGTGCTGGCCGAGCGCCGCGTGGTGCCGCCGGCGGTGGAGGAAGGGCTGCGGCTGCTGGAAGGGCCGCAGCGGAAGTCGAAAGCTCGCCGCTACGTGGGCTGAGTGCGGGCCCTGCCCCGAGCGGGTGCGCCGCCGGGCAGGGCCCGTGGTCACTGTGCTTCCGCGGCTACGGCGAGTCCCGGCACGATCTTGTCGTATGCCCGGGCCGTGTCCGCCGCGACGCGGTCCCACGAGTAGCGCGCCCGTACCCGGTCCAGGCCGGCGACCCCGTACGCGTGGCCCAGCGCCGGGTCCTCGACGAGCAATCGCAGCCGCGACGCGAGCTCGTTCGCGCGGCGCGGGCGCACGAGCCGGCCGGTGACCCCGTCCACGACGGTGTCGGTGAGCCCGCCCACCGCGGCGGCCACGACGGGCACCCCGCAGGCCATGGCTTCCAGCGGGACGATGCCGAACGGTTCGTACCACGGCGTGCAGACCACCGCGTCGGCTGAGCGCAGCAGCGCGGGCATCTCCGAACGCGCCACCTGCCCGGCGAACCGCACCCGGTCAGCGACGCCGGACCGCTGCGCGAGGTCCCGCAGCCGCTGGGCCTCCGGGTCGGACGCCAGGCGCCCCTTCTCCGGGCCACCGGCGATCACGAGCTCGGTGTTTGGCAGCTGCGCGAGCGCGACGATCGCCGTGTCGAACCCCTTGCGCGGCACCAGCCGGCCGACAGCGACCAGGCGGTGGGCGGCCCGGCGCTTGGCGACGCGGCCGTCGGGGCTGAAGCGCTTGAGGTCGACGCCGCACGGCACGACGGAAATGCGGGTGCGTGGCACGCCCAGGCGGGAGAGCTCGAAAACCTCGTCGGAGCACGTGGCGATCACGCGGCCCGCGCGGCGGCCGATGAGGCGCTCCAGGCGAATCCGGTCGGTCGGGCTGGTGTCCTGGTCACCTTGGTAGCGCTTTTTCACCACACCCAGCGCGTGGAAGGTCTGCGCGGTCGGGGTGCCGGTGGCCTGGGCGGCCAGCGACGTGGCGATGCCCGACATCCAGAAGTGGGCGTGGGCGAGGTCGGGCCGCTCGGCGCTCCAGCGGTCGCGCAGGTAGCTGCCGAACGCGCCCATGTGCGGCAGCAGCTGGTCCTTGGGCAGCGTGCGCGCCGGGCCGGCGGGCACGTGCACGACGCGGTAGCCCTGGGGCGTCTGGAGCTCCTCGGCTTGGTCTGGGTTCTCGCGGCGGGTGTAGACGGTGACCTCGTGGCCGGCCCGTACGAGCGCCGCCGACAGCTCGGCGACGTGCACGTTCTGCCCGCCGGCGTCTTCTCCGCCCAGTGCGGCGAGGGGGTTCGCGTGCTCGGACACCATCGCGATCTTCATCGGGGTCGTGCTCCCTTCGGGTCAGCGGTGATCAGCGAGTGGTTTCGGTGAGGAGCTCGTCCCAGGCGCCCAGGAAGGCGTCGAGACCGAAGTGTTTCAGTGCGTACGCCCGCGCGTTCTGGCCCGCGAGCGCGGCGTAGTCCGGTTCGTGCAGGAGCTCGCGGAATCCGTCGGCCAGCACGGAGACGTCGGTGGAGAGCACCCCGGCCTCGGGCGGCACGGCGGCGACTGCTTCGGTCGAGGCGAACACGACCACCGGCATCGCGAGGTGCATCGCCTCCAGCAGCGACAGGCCCAGCGACGTCCAGCGCGCGGTGTGCAGGAACACCCGCCGGCGCGCGATCTCGTCGTGCAGCGCGGGCGCCGTGACGTCGCCGAGCCCACGCACGCGCCCGGTCAGCTCGTCGGTGCCCATGCCGAAGACGTCGACGGGCGCGACCTCGGCGAGTACGTCCAGAAGGTCGGCGCCGGTCACGCGGGCGCGGCGCACCGGCTCGTTGATCATCGAGACACCGGCCTCGAGCTCACCCGTGTAGCGCGTGCCGGGGTCGGGGATGCCGTGGGGGATGACCTTCGTGGGCGCGTTGCCGCAGTCCCACATGGCGTCGTTGAAATGCGTCACGTGCACGACGGTGATGTCCGAGCGCCCGGCCAGCGGGTGCTCGCTCGAGGCGGCGTAGGGCCGCGGAGCGTTGTGCTCGACGTAGACGATCGGCACGCCCAGCCGTTCGGCCACCCCGAGCTCCTCGGGCCGCTGCACTACCACGACGTCGGGTTCGGCTACGGCCACCGCGTCGAGCGGCACCTCGCTCGCCGAAGGCCAGTCACGCCCGGCGAGCCCGAGCCCCCACGGCGCGCCGGCGGGGGAGACCGGCAGGAGGCACTGGTGCCGGCCGCGGACGAAGGCGTCGGTCCACGAGCCGTGGACGTGCCACAGCAGCACGCGCAGGCGCCGGGGTTCGGGTGCGGTCATGGCACTCTGATTTCCCGGAAAATCCGCGTTAAACGTTGCCGGGAGAGGGGTACCCGGCCGCGATGACCGTGCGAGCGGAACGTGGGTGCAGGCGCCCGGCGGGCCCCGCTCCCCGATCGGGTCCGCCGGGCGCCGCTCAGTCGCCGCCGCGGAAGTTCTCCGACCCGCCGGGGTGTCCGCGCCGGGCGCGGCCCTCGTCGTCTTCGAGGGGGGTATCGCGCGGGTTGCGCCGCGGTGGTGCCGGTTCGTCCGGGTGATTGCCGCTTGAGTCCGCTTCGCCGGCCGGATGGCGCGGTTCTCGGGTGCGGGGTTCGTCGTCCATGGTGCCTCCAGGGTTCAGTTTTTGCCGGGCCACACAACGCAGGCCTTCTCGAAGGCGACTGCTCCGGTCCGTGCGGCGGCGGCCGTCACAGCATCGAGGATGGCGCCTTGCACGGCCCCGGCGATGAGGAGCTCTTGCCACGTGCGGTGCTTGTCGGTGGCGTTCCGCGCCTCGTTGTTCCCGGCGATCCGCTGCCACACCGGTGTGAGCACCCGGCCGGCCGCAAGCCCGCCAGGGGCGCTGCGGACGAGGTTCAGCTGGCTGTACAGGGTCTTGCTCATGCCTCGGGAGTACCCCGCGCGGCGCGGTCGGGAACCTACGGCGTGCGCCAGCTCTGGTCCGGGAACGCGGTGCCTGCCTGCGCGCCCATCAGCAGGAGCCCGCCGTCGACGACGAGGGACGCGCCGGTGATGTATCCGGCGGCCGGTGTGGCCAGGAACGCGACAGCGGCGGCGACCTCGCGGGCGTGACCCGGACGGACGAGCGGAATGCCGGGCCGGTCCTGCTCGCGCGGGTCGGCGTCGGTCTGGCCGGTCATCGGAGTGGTGATCTCGCCGGGCGCGACGGAGTCACGGCGATGCCGTGTTCCGCGAGTTCCAGCGCCAGCACCTGGGTGAGCGCGCCCGCGCCGGCCTTGGCCGCGCAGTAGGGCGCCGCGCCGACGCGGGGCACGTCCTCGTGCACGCTCGTGATGGTGATTATCCGTTCTCCTCGCCCGGCGGCGATCATGCGCCGCACGGCGCGTTGCGTACACAGGAATATCCCGGCGAGATCGACATCGAGCATGCGCCGCCAGGTCGCGAAGTCCATGTCGACGCCCAGCTCACGGCTGCCGGTGCCAGCGCAGTTCACGAGCACGTCGACGCCGCCGAGCTTGCCGGCCAGGTCGTCGACAACCTTGTTCAACGACCCGTTGATCAAGCGCTGCCATCCACCGGGTCGACGTCGTCCCGGTTGATGAGCAGGCAGCTCGCCTGCTCGTCGACGGCGCGCAAGCACATGGCCTGGTCCGGCCGGTCGCGGTGCCGGGGTGCGCAGCCCGAAGGAGACGAGGGTGGGCTGCACCGGCAGCAGCCATTCGTCGACGCCTCGAACCCGTGGTCGGCGAATCCGATGAGGTTGAGCGCGCCCGGCGGTCGCCGGGCGCGGGCACCGGTCCTTCCCGTGCCGTGGACTGGCCTCGGTCGAGTTCCCGCGCGCGTTCGTCGGTGAATGCGGTCTTGCCGTCCTGGATCGCCGTGATGCCAGCAGGCCGACGCCGGACGTGCCTCGCTCGACCGGGCGGCGACGGTGTCCAGGGCGTCCGCATCGTGCTGGTGGTCGGTCTCCCGTGAACGAGTGCGGACCGCCATCGCAGAGACGGGCTCTTCGAAGTCTGCCGCTCGTCGTTCCTGGATGTTGGTGCGTGCGAGGTGCCCGGCCCAGGCCGAGGGCATCCCGCAGCGCAGTGGCGTTGCGTTCTGCAACGGATTTTTGGCGAGAACATCGCCGCGGACGCGCAGTCGGCGAGCAGCCGGTTCAGCGCAGCTTCGAGAGCAGCCGCGCGGTGGCGCGCTCCAGCACTGCCCGCGCTTCGTCGCCCTCCAGCTTCGCGGCCCGTTTTACGGCCGGGGCAATGGTCCGCTGCGAGCGGTATGCCTCAACCAGGCGCGGGTCCACATAGGAGGATCGGCACACGGCCGGGGTGTTCCCGAGCGCCTCGGACACCTCACACATCACGGCTGCCTCGGCGCGCTTGCACCCACGCTCGGACCGGGGTGTTTCGGCGGACGCGAAGGCTGTGGCCGCGAGCACTGTGGCGTTCCACGTCCGCAGGTCCTTGGCGGTGCAGTCCTCGCCCGCGAGCTCCTTGAAGCGGTCGTTGACGTCCGCGGCGTGGATCTCGTGCCAGCCAGCAGGGGTGCGGTAAACGAGCAGCCGGTCGCTGCCGGCCCGGCTGCGCAGCAGCGACCGGACCACCTTCCCGAGCTCCGGGTCCTCGATCGACACCGCCCGGTCGATCCCGCCCTTGGCCGGGTACTCGAACACGCACGCGCCGGCTCGGACGCGGGCGTGCTCACGCAGCAGTGTCGCGACGCCGTGCGTGCCGTTTTCCTCCGCGTACTCTTCGCCGCCGGTGCGGAAGATGCCGCGGTCGAGCATGCGCAGAGCCGCCCCCAGCACGCGCCGGCGGGTGAGGCCGCGTCCGGCCAGGTCCTCCGCCACGCCCGTCCGCCACTGCGGGAGCCGCCGGGCCATGGCCAGCACGCGGTCGTGCTTCTCCTCGTCGCGCTGACGCCGCCACTGTGCGTGGTAGAGATACTGGCGGCGGCCGGCGGCATCGGTGCCGACGGCCTGGATGTGCCCGTTGGCCCACGGGCAGATCCACACGTCACGCCACGCGGGCGGGATCACGAGGCCGTCTATGCGCGCCAGTGCCTCGGGGTCGGCGAGCCGTTCGCCGGAGACGCCGGTGTAGGAGAAGCCGCGGCCGCGCCGGTGGCGCCGGATGCCGGGCGAGGCGGGGTCGCTGCGCCGCAGCCTGGTCGAGGTCACCTCATGGTAGTTACCCGAGTCGTGGGGCCAGAAACCATCGCGAAGCGATCATGCCTGCCGGGCGTCGTACGCGGTTCGGCCCCGAAGCCGTCTTCCGCCGTCCTCGCCGAACGACCTCCATCATGGGCACACCCGCTCCCGGGTACGTCGTTCGTCCGCCGAGCATCCTCGTGGTTACCACGGCGGAAGCCGCCACCGTGACGGTCCGCGGCGACGCCAGCCCCCGAGTTTGGCCGACTCGCGCAGCTGCTTGCGATCGCCGCGCTGGCTCATCGATCTGATCGCTGTCTCGTTCGGCTCGTCCGATGGGCTGAGCACCCTTGTCCTCACGTGAGCTATGGGAGGCCGCTGATCTCGCACAGCCGTTCCGGGGGCCGCGCGCTCGACCCCGGGGTGAGGAGCTCGCGATGGGCGAGGTCGCAGGACCGCTCGGCGGACGCGAGCGCTTCGCGGGGCATGGTGCCCGGCTTCCGGTTGGAGACCGGCGACAAAGTCTTCGAATCGCCGGGCCACTGCCGGTCACAACCAAGGTTTCGTTCGTCCTGCCCTTCGGCTGCTCAATCGCGCTCCGGTTCTCGCGCCGCGTCGAGTGATCGCGCGGCCGCGTCCGACAACGCGATGTCCACCGCGGACAGGGCACAGGAGACCAGAAGTGCTGTCCCACTCGAGGGTGCCGTCGGCCTCCGGCGTCTCGGTCGGCACGCGGTGGGCGCGGGCCGTGATGTGCTCGACCGCGGGCGAGCCGGGCGTCACTTGTCCCGCCGGCTCGGGAGGAATTCCTGCACCTTGCTCTTCACGCCCTGCACCACGAGGTGCATCGCGTCGGTATCGCCCTTGAGGACCGCCTCGGTGGCGGATTGCATCCGTTCGAACGTGGCGTGCGGCGGTATCGGCGGCACCTCGGGATCGCAACGAACGTCGAGGACCGCGGGCTTGCCAAGAGCCGTACTCTCCGCCGCAGCACGCGTTCAAACAGGTGCCCTCCAGCCCACCGAGCACGTCGTGGCCCCGTCCCGTACCCGTGGAGGCCGACCTCGACGCCGCCGCCGAGGTGCTCAACGCGGGGGAGAAGATCGCGATCCTGGTCGGCCAGGGCGCCCGCGGCGCGGCAGCCGAGGTCCGCCAGGTCGCCGAGGTGACCGGTGCCGGAGTGGCGAAAGTATTGCTGGGCAAGGACGTCCTGCCCGACGACCTGCCGTGGGTCACCGGCGCCATCGGCCTGCTCGGCACGCGCCCGAGCTACGAGCTGATGCGCGACTGCGACACCCTGCTGATCGTCGGCTCGAACTTCCCGTACTCGCAGTTCCTGCCCGATTTCGGCCAGGCGCGCGCCGTGCAGATCGACCTCGACTGCCGCTTCATCGGGATGCGCTACCCCACCGAGGTCAACCTCGTCAGCGACGCTGGCGCGACCCTGCGCGCGCTGCTGTCGAAGCCGGCGAGCAAAGAAGACCGATCCTGGCGCGAGAAGGTCGAGAAGAACGTCGCGTCCTGGTGGGACACTGTCGACCGCGAAGCCGCTGTGGCGGCCGCGCCGGTCAATCCAATGAGCATCGTGTCCGAGCTGTTCCGCCGGCTGCCGGCTTGGCGTCGTAGAGCCCGTTGAGCAGGTGGATCGCACCCGGTCCCGACGTCGCCATGCACACCCCCGGCCGCCCGCTGAACTTGGCGTACCCGACCGCCGCGAACGCGGCCATCTCCTCGTGGCGCGCCTGCAAGAACCGCGGCCGGTTGTCGGCCTTCCCGAACGAGGCGACAAGCCCGTTGATCCCGTCGCCCGGATACGCGAACACCTGCTCGACGTCCCACTCGCGCAGCCGCTGGAGCACATAGTCCGCAACGCTTTGACTCATGCCGCCCGGGTACCGCGGTCCAGCGACCGGCAAAGATGGCTCTAGCCGGCGGGGTACTGCTCCCGCTTGAGCAGTTTCGCCAGGTGTACGGCGTTGCGCACGAGCGTCGCGTTCGTCGACGCGACAGCCTTGGGTGTCTCGTCGAGGTCGTTGTAGTCGCCGCCCTGCATGGCTTCGCCGTTCCAGTAGGTCGCGCCCTGCGCAGGGACGGTGAAGCCGGTATCGTTGAGGGCCTGGAACAGGTCCGCGATGATCTTGTGGGCTCCGTCCTCGTTCCCGACCACCGCGGCGACCCCCACCTTCCCGAACATCGCCGGGCGGCCCTCGTCGTCCGTTTCGGACAGTTCCGCGTCGAGGCGCTCGAGCACGCGCTGGGCGACGCTCGACATGTGCCCGACCCAGGTTGGGGTCGCCACGAGCAGCACGTCGGCCGCACTGATCTTACGCCGGATCTGCGGCCATTCGTCGCCCTCGCCCATGTCGGCCTCCACCCCCGGCCGGACGTCGTAGTCGACCACGCGCACCACTTCACCGGTGGCGCCGTATTCTGCGAACAAGTCGAGCAGCTGGTGCGCGATGAGATCGCTGCTCGACTTCGCCGGGCTCGGCTTCAGCGTGCAGGTCAGCGCGGCGACGCGCAGGGGCTGGGTCACGTTTCCTCCCGGTGCCGAGGGTCCAGATCCGGTGGTTTCCCCAATCCGCCGGTTGAAACCGCCCTAAACGCGGGTATTTATCGGCAACCCGGTGTGCAGGCGAAAGGACGATCATGCGGCTGACCCCACGGGGAACGAAGTTCTTCGACCTGCTCACCGATGCGGCGGGCAATCTGGTCACCGCGACCGGGCTGCTGCGGGAGCTCGTCGATGCCGAGCCGGGGGAGCGGGAGCCGGTCGCCAAGCGTCTGCAGGATGTGGAGCACCGTGGCGATGAGCTGACGCACACGATCATGGTCGAGCTCAACAGCTCCTTCGTCACACCTTTCGACCGGGAGGACATCCAGGCGCTCGCCGCCCGCATCGACGACGTCCTGGACTTCATGGAGACGGCCGCCGACCTGTCGGTGCTCTACCGGCTCGGGAGCTTTCCACCCGGCACCGAGACACTCGTCCGGCTGCTGTGCCGGTGCTCCGAGCTGACCGCGTCGGCCATGCCGGGCCTGGCGAAAGTGAGCGAGTGCGAGCCGTTCTGGATCGAGATCAACGAGCTGGAGAATGAAGCCGACCGCGTCTACCGGCGCATTCTCGCGCAGCTGTTCGAGCCCGGTGCCGACGCGCTGGAAGTGTTGAAGACCAAGGAGGTCGTCGAGCAGTTCGAATTCGCCGCCGACGCCTTCGAACACGTGGCCGACGCGGTGCAGACGATCGCTGTCAAGGAGTCCTAGTGACGGGCCCGGCCGCCCTCGTGACGATCGTGGTGCTGACCCTGGTGTTCGACTACACCAACGGTTTCCACGACGCCGCGAACGCCATCGCCGGCGCAGTGTCCACCCGTGCGCTGACCCTCCGGGCGGCGCTTGTCCTGGCCGCGGTGATGAACGTCGCCGGCGCCCTGCTGTCCACCGGGGTCGCCGCGACCGTCGCGAAGGGAGTAATCGACGTCCCGGCCGGGCCGGGCGCGCTCACGGTCGTGTTCGCCGCGCTCACCGGTGCCATCGCGTGGAACCTCGTCACGTGGTTCTTCGGCCTGCCGTCGTCGTCCTCGCATTCGCTGATCGGTGGCATGGTCGGCGCGGCGCTGGCGGCGGCGAGCACGGTGCACTGGACCGGCATCGTCGAGAAGGTCCTCGTGCCGATGGTGGCCTCACCGCTGCTCGGGCTGATCCTCGGCTACGTCGCGATGGTCGGTGCGCTGTGGCTGTTGCGGCGCGCCAATCCGCACCGCAGCGGCCGGGTGTTCCGCCGCTGCCAGCTCGTGTCCGCCTCGGCGCTGGCGCTCGGCCACGGCTTGCAGGACGCCCAGAAGGGCATGGGTGTGATCGTGCTGGCCCTGGTCGCGGCCGGGCAGCAGAAGACCTTCGAAGTGCCACTGTGGGTGACGCTGCTGTGCGCTGGTGCGCTGTCGCTCGGCACTTATTCGGGGGGCCTGCGGATCATGCGCACCCTGGGCCGCCGGGTGTTCCCGCTCGATCCGCCGCACGGGTTCGTCGCCGAGTCGGTGGCCTCGTCCGTGCTGTACGTGACGGCGTTCGCGGTAAAAGCGCCGATCTCCACCACGCACGTGATCACCGCGGCGATCATGGGGGTGGGCGCGACGAAGCGGCTCTCGGCCGTGCGCTGGGGCATCGCCCGCGACATCGTGCTGGGCTGGGTGCTTACGTTCCCTGCCGCTGCGGCGGTGTCGGCGGCGGTCTACTTCGTCGCGCACGCGATGACGTGAGTACCCGGCCCGCCCAGTCCTCGGCGCGGGACCGGCGGCGCGGGATGATCACCGTGGCCGGCGTGAGCCTGCCCGGCGGGCGTCAGGACGATCACCACGAAGGGCATGGCGAGCCCGTCGTCGAGTCCCGCCTCGGTGGTGAAGGTGAAGCGGATTTTTGTGTTGCGCGTCAGATCGGGATCGGCACGCGGAGCGGGTCCGCCGATGTCGCCCGCCAGTAGCGGGTCCGCCGCGCAAGCACCGAGCCGAGCAGCGCGCGGCCGGTACAAGCCGCAGCCACCCCCAGCCGCGCTATTACCGCGTCGATCGCCGGTGGCATGGACCGGGCGAGCAGCCGACACGTCGGCAGTCACCGCCGCAGCACGAACGGCCGGTCGACCGACAGCCCGGGCCCAGGTCAGTGCGACGAGGATCGCCGACTGGGTGAAGGGGCTCGACGCCCCGCCTGCCCACGCGGCGGGCTACCCAGACCAGGGCGGAGGCCTCACGTCGGTTACAGCTGGTTGCGGACCCCCGCTTCGTCTGGCAGTCGGGCGGTTTGCGCCGGAAGGTCGCTTTCGAGGGCCTTGCGTGCGCCGGCTCGCCGGAAGATCGGCAGGGTGGTGCGCTGGTGGACGTCTTCGATGAGGAACGCGCCGCCCGCGTAGAGTGCCAGGACGAACAGCGCGAGCGCGACTCACCCACTGGCAGCTTGTACGGCGTGCGGCGCGCCGAACTGGTACGCGGCGGACAATCCGGCGCGGATCGCAGACACGGGCAGCACCACACCGAGGAGCGCTTTGCCAGGAACGCGACGACGATCAGCGGCACGAGCGCGCACGCGAACGCTCCGAGGTAGAAGCCGAGAGCGACGCTCGTGTGCTGCTGCGGCGCCACGATGTGTACAGCGCTGAGCGCCGGCCGCGACGTCGCGAACATCCCCAGCGCGGCCGCTGCTTCCGTGTCGCGCGAGGAACGCGATGACCGCCGCGAGAAACTCCAGCGGGAACACGAAGCCGTTGTGGGCGCTGGTCGAACCGCTGATCCCGGCGGGAAAGACGCGCCCACAGGGCGGCGGGATGTCGCGAGTGGACGACCGGGCAGTGTTCACCGCGATCGTGTTCGTGCTGACCAGCGGGTGCGCCTGGCGACACCTGCCGCCCAGCTTCGGGGTCACGGTACCGACAGCGCATCGCCGGTTCACCGAGTGGACGACCGCCGGACTGAACCGGCGGCGACATCATGTTCGCCCCGTGCCGCTGCGGGACAAATCACGAGGATGAGCGCCGCACGCACGGGTGTCGTCCCCGGCCACCCGGGAGGATCACGCCGGCCAGTCGGGGTGGTGGACGACTCGGTCATCGCTCGGGTGGCGTGGTGGGGTCCGGCGGTGGGGACGGCGGGGCCGGGGCGTGCTCGGGCCCGGGGATGCGGTGTGGCGGCGGACGACGTCGTCGAACAGCGGGGCCGGCTAGGTTTCGGGCTGCCCATGCCTCGCACGGGTCTGCGCTTCGAGCCGAGGCGAGTTGACGGGTCGGGCGTGTGGTGATCTTGCCGCCGTAGCACGGTGGTGCGCGGTGATGGTGTTGATCACCGTCAGGTGATCAACGCGATTCTGCGTTCGCTCGTGAGTTACCAGATTGCCGGGTTTCGCGCCGCTGCGCAGAGCAGCCGCGCCGCTGCGATCACGCTGGACCCGCGAGGACCGATCATGGTCGTGGGGCCTTCGGCAGCGCCTGCAGCAATGGGCGCAGCGGGACGGGAACCTCGCCGGCGGCCCCGGCGAACTGCGTGGTGAGGCGTTCAGCGAGAACCCACCGGACGAACCGGCCACGAAAGAAGATCTCCTCACCCCCTCCGTATGAATGGCAGGTGTGGGAGCTTTCGCCCCGGCATAGGTCCCGCACTAAGGGATGTCTCGTAACCCGGTGTGGGTCGGTTGGGGGTGGTGGTTGATCATGGTGTGGTGCAGGTGATCTCGGCGTCGCGGTCGGAGTGGATTGTCCCGTTCACGGGGTTGGAACCGGGTCAGTTCCGCAAGTTGGTGCGGATCGTGGCGAAACGTGGCGGTGACGAGATCGCCGATGGCCGACCTGGTCGTCAGTGGCGTCTTGACCTGGCCGATCGTGTGCTGCTGGTCGCGACGTACTGGCGGACGAACCTGACGATGCGCCAGATCGGGCCGCTGTTCGGGGTGTCGCATTCCGCGGCGCATCGGGTGATCGACACGATCGGGCCGCTGCTGGCGCTGGGCCCGGTCCGCAAGTGGCGGATCGACGCGATCGCGATCGTGGACGGCACCCTGGTGCCGACGCGGGATCACCGGCTGGCAGCACCGTCGAAGAACTACCGGTATTCGGCGAACGTGCAGGTCGCGATCGATGCCGACACCCGGTTGGTGATCGCCACCGGCGACGCGCATCCGGGCAACGCAGGCGACTGCACCGTCTACCGCGCCTGCGGCATCGAGCAGAAGTTGGCGGGGCGTTCGGTGATGGCCGACGGCGGCTACCAAGGCAATCCCGAGGTGATCATGCCCTACCGCAAACCTCGTGACCGCAGCGATTTGCCCGGCTGGCAGGAAGACCTCAACGCCGACCATCGCAAGATCCGGGCCCGCGTCGAACATGCGCTGGCGCGGATGAAGTGCTGGAAGATCCTGCGCGACTACCGCCGCGCCGCCAGCACGCTGAACGACACGGTCTCCGGCATCGCGCATCTGCACAACATCCTCCTCGCAGACTGATCCGCAACACCAGTCCCACCAACCACAAGATCAGTTACGAGACATCCCTTAGCCTGGCCGCGATCGTCGAGTCGATGGTTGCGCTCGCCGGCGGTCGGACGTTCGGTGTCACGTCGTGTGCTGGAGGAAGTGATCGCTTTTTCTAGCTGCCTGGCTTGTGGGTTCTGGAAGAGGGAACGTGCGCGAAACGCCGGTGCGGTGGGCTGTTGCCAAAGCTGTACTCCGGGCCGCGCGCCTACTCCACCGACGGATCAAACGCCCGGTTCGTCGTCGACTGGATATGCCAGTCATGACGACGTACCGGGCGCCGCGGACTTGCAGCCACGGATTGCCGAGTATCGGGGCCTCAGTGCAGGCGGTCCAGCACGAAGGTGTGTTCGACGAGATCGTACGGCCCCTCCGGTCCCTCTCGGAGGTCACGTCGGTACAACAGCGACTGCTTGGTGCCGAACACCGGGTCGTTGGTGAGGTACGGGTCGTCGTCGCGGAACAGCATCGTCGTGACGGTCGAGAATCCTGCTGCCGCGATCCGGACGTGGATGTGCCCGGGACGCATGACCGGCCGCCTGGTGGCGTGCATCAGCTCGCCGACGGGCCCGTCGTCCGGAATCGGGTAGGGGGCCGGCGCGATGCTGCGGATCGTGACCGTCCCCTCCGGGCCTGTGCGGAACAGTCCGCGCATCGCGGCGGCGTCCAGGCCGGGTACGTCAGAGTCATAGTGGCCGTGGCTGTCGGCGTGCCACACGTCGAATTCGGCTCCGGGTACCGGAGCGCCGGTGGCGTCGACCACGGTGGCGTGGAACAGCAGTGGTGTGCCGGACAGCCCGTTGGAGATGTCGGCGCCGTCGGCGAACTCAGGCCGTACCTCCCGGTAGAAGGGGCCCTGGACGCTGTTTTCGGTCGTGCCGGTGCTACGTCGGTGGTTGACCGTGTCGACGAGCATGGTCACCCCGAGCACATCGGAGAGCAGGATGAACTCTTGCCGTTGGTCATCGGATTTCTGTCCGGTTCGGCTCAGAAAGTCGACCCCATACGCCCATTCGGCCTCAGTGAGGCCCACGTCGCGGACGAAGTCGTGCAGATGCCGCACCAGGCTGGACAGCACAGTGCGGATTCGCGCGTCGGGCGTGTCCGCCAGTGTCTGCAGCACCGCTTCGGTGATGCTTTTTTCGTCCGGGTCCAGCATCGTTTCCTCCTCGTACTTGTGCTTAAAAGGTAGCCGGGCTTCCGTTAGCCGAGGAGAAATGCGGTGTTAACTCAAATTCACCCGGCGAGCTCAGGTTCGTCTCACCCCGTTCCGCGGCACGGTGGGTACCGGCGCATTGAGACGCGCCACTGAGCGGAAGGAGCGATCTGTGCTGCGAACCGGTAAGGAATACCTGGACGCACTGGACGACGGCCGTGTGGTGTGGGTCGGGGATGAAAAGGTCGACAACGTAGCCACCCATCCGAAGACACGTGACTACGCGAAGCGCATCGCGGACTTCTACGACCTGCACCACCGCGACGACCTGCGCGATGTCATGACCTTCATCGACGATGACGGTGAGCGTCGTTCGATGACCTGGTTCCGTCACACGACCAAGGACGAGCTGAAGCGGAAGCGCCGTTATCTGGAGACGGCGATCCGCGAGCTCGACGGCGGCGCCGTGCCGAGGACGCCGGACGTCAACAACTACGTGCTGCAAACCTACAAGGACGATCCCGCGCCGTGGAGTGAGCAGTCGCAGGGCACCGGCGGGCGTGACCTGACAGTGGGAATCCTGGAGTTCTGGGACCTTATGGTCGAGGGCGACCTCAACGCGGCTCCGGCGTTCGTCGACCCGCAGACGGACCGGTCGCGTGAGTCGGCTCAGGCCGAGTCGCCGGCGCTGCACATCGTGGAGATCCGCGAGGATGGCATCGTCGTGCGGGGTGTGAAGGCCATCGCGACGGGTGCGGCGTTCGCCGACTACATCCACATCGGGGTGTTCTTCCGGCCGGGTATCACCAGCGAACAGGTCATCTTCGGCGCGGTCCGGGCGAACACCCCCGGCGTCACTCTGGTCTGCCGGGAAAGCACGGTGAAGGAAGGGCAGTACGAAGAGCACCCGCTGGCCGCCAAGGGCGACGAGCTGGACACCACGATCCTCTTCGACGACGTGTTCATCCCGTGGAACCGGGTCTTTCACATCGGCAACCCGAAGCACGCTTCGCTCTATCCGCAGCGGGTGTTCGACTGGCTGCATTACCAGGCGCTCGTGCGCCAGACGATCCGCGCCGAGGTGATGGTCGGCCTGGCCCTGCTGATCACCGAGCACGTGGGGACCTATCAGCTGCCGCCGGTTCAAGCTCGGCTGGCTCAGCTCGTCGGCTTCCACCAGTCGCTGCGAGCCCACGTGCTCGCCTGTGAGGAAGACGGGTTCACCACACCAGGCGGTCTGTACAAGCCGAGTGTGCTGCTGTTCGACTTCGGCCGGGCCTACTATCTGGAGAACGTGCCCCGGATGGTCAACGAGCTGGTCGATCTGGCGGGACGCTCATCGCTGATCTTCCCCACTGAGAAGCAGTGGAACCAGCCGGAGTTGCGCCGGTGGCTCGAGCCGTTGCAGACGGGTCCGATCGGGCGGCCGCATGACCGGCTCAAGATCAGCCGGGTGATCCGGGACCTGTACCTGTCGGACTGGGGTGACCGGATCAGCGTGTTCGAGAACTTCAACGGAACCCCGTTGTTGGCGGTGCGAATGCTGACCATGAACCGCGCCGAGATGGCACCAGCGGGCCCGATGACCGACCTCGCGCGAAAGATCGCCGGTATCGACCCGGCAACCCCAAAGGACGACGGGAAGACGGAGTACGCCGGACAAGCCGGCTACGCACGCCAGCAGGACGCGCGCGCCCATTGACCGCCAGACCGCGGCTCGGGACGGCCGGTGCCCACTACCCGGCCGTTTCGGGCCGCCACCAAGCCGGAGAGTGAGACAGGCGGGCACCGCACTGTCATCGGCTTGGTGAGGCCGGCGCCGGTAGGCGTGGCGCGACCGGTGGCCATGCCGACTGCGGCTCCCCGGCTGACGGCATCGGCGCGATCGTGGGCACCCAGCTTGCGGAACACCGACCGGACATGGGTTTTCACGGTGTTGTGCGAGACGTGCAGTTCGGCGGCGATCTCGCGCAGGGTCAGCGGCCCGGACAGTGCCCGCAGCACGGCGAGTTCCCGATCGGACAGCACGGCCGGGCGGAGATCCGGGACCCCGCAAGGCCATTGCTCCTCGAACAAGTTGGCGAGCACCGGGCCGTACCGGAGGTCGGCGAGTGCGGCGCGCGCCTGTGCGTGTGCGCTCCGCCGGTGCCGAGCGTCCCCGAAAGCGGACGTTGAGTGCGCGTTGATGAGAGCCGAGAACGCCTCCGCATGGGGAGCGGCGGGTACCAGAGCCACTGTAGGGAGCGGGGTTCTGCCGCGGTCCGCGCCCGCCCTGGCAGCCAAGCAAGCCGTTGCGACGACGGGAGCCACACACCGCGTCGGATCGACCTCGTGCATGGAAACTGCTTGCGTGGCCGAGGCCAGCGCGGCTGTGGCGTCGCCGGTGAGCAGCAACCCGGCGGTGCGTGCGTCCAGTGCCCGCACCGTGACATCCCGATAGCCGAGCCCGTCCGCGTCGCGAGCCGTCACGGCGAGCTGGTCGACGACGTCGGCTGCCTGCCCCTCCCACACCCCGACGGTGCCGAGCGCGGCGTAAGCCATGAGCAGCCACCAGGGCCGGGCTCCTGCCGGTCGGTGGGTGGTGATCACCCGCGTGGCGTCGCACTGCGCGGTGGTCAGATCGCCGCGATGCAGTGCCAGCCACGCCCGCACCGCAAGCGCCGGGCCACCGTCTGAACCGGCGAGCCGGGTCGCCGCGCGGGCGTGGTGCCCGCAAGTCAGCTCGGCTGCCGCGGCGATCGCATGAGCCCCGGCGGGCATCGTAGGCACCTCGTCGAGCCGTGCGAGCAGGGTCTGCGGGTGCGCCGCCGGCCAGGTCTCGAGTGCGGTCCGGAGAGCGAGATCGGGTACCCCGGCCATTCGGGCATGCTCGTAAGCGGCGTCCGGATCGCCTTCCTGCCGCAGGCGTTCTGCCGCCCGCGCGTGCAAAACCGGGACAGCATCGGGTTCTTCCGACGTCAGCACGGAGCCCAGCACGAGCCGTAGCACCGGGTGGCACCGCAGACCCGACCCGGTCCGCCGCAGCAGCAGCGAGGACGCGGCCAGCGCGCTCAGCGTCTCGGCGGCAGCAGGTAGCGCCGTCACTTCCGCACAACGATCGGGCGTCAGCTCTGCCAGGACGCTGCTGTACAGCAGGAGCCGGCGTTGGCGTGAGGTGACGCGTTCGAGCACCTCGGCGCGGAAGAAGTCCTCGACCGATGGCACGGGATGTGGCAGGGCAGCGCCGGGCGGCTGGTTCCGCAGGGCCATGCCGGCCAGCCGCAGACCGGTCGCCCAGCCCGCGTACCCGCGCCACAGCGCCGCCGCTTCGGCCCGGTCGACCGGGCGGGCGGCCGTGGCCGACAGCAGTTGCCGTGTCTCCGCCAGGTCGAGCCGCAAGTCCTCTTCGGTGAACTCGGCGAGGCGGCCGGCCGCGCGAAGCGCGGCGACCGGCCCACTCGGCGGGCGTGCCGTGGCCAGCAGGATCCGGACTGTGTCGGGAGCCCGGCGTACGAACTCGTCCAGCGCTGCCCGGGTCACGGGGTGCTCGACGACGTCCAACCCGTCGAGCACGAGCACCAATGACCCGGTCGAAGCCAGTGCATTGAGCAGCTCGGGGATGATCTCGGTGAACAGGGTCGTTTCGTCGTCGAGCAGTGCTGCTGGGGGTGTCGGGACGTCGGCGCAGTAGGGCCGTACCGATTCAAGCACTGCGGACCACACGCCCGCCGGGGTGTCGTCATGGCTGCTCAGGCTCACCCAGGCACACCGTTGGGGGGCGACCCACTGGGCCAGCAGCACGGTTTTCCCGGCGCCTCGAGGCGCGGCCAGCAGGATCACTTGTTCGCTGACCGCGTCCAGCCGGGCCAGCAGTCGCGCGCGGCGCACGTCGTCCGGGTGCGGGGCAGGTGGCCGCAGTCGGGTCCGGACGACGACGGCCGAACGCGTTCGGGGTGTGGTCACATTGCCGACGCGAAGTGCCAGCCCCCGGCAGTCCCGCTGTGGGTGGCCGGGTCGGCGAGATTGCCGAAAGCACTCGCGAAGTACACAAGGGGGTTCGAGCCCGGGACATGATCGCACTTCAGCACGTCGCCTACCACGATCGTGTGGTCACCGCCCGGCAACGTATCCGCGACGGAGCAGACAAAGTGCGCGATCGCGTCGGTGAGCACCGGGACGTCACTGTCTGTCCGCAGCTTGATGCCGGCGAACTTCTCTTTCCTGCGGGTCGCGAAGTGCTTCGCGATGTGTTCGTGGTCTTCGCCGAGGACGTTGACGGCGAACTTCCCGGACTCGGTGATCGCCTTGCAGGTCGGAAGATTCGAGCCGATGCACACGAGCAGCTGCAGTGGGTCCATCGACAGTGATGCGACCGCGCTTGCGGTCATGCCGGCGGGCCCGTCCGCGGTGCGGGTGGTGATCACGGCTACCCCTGTGCTGAACCGGGAAATGGCCTGGCGGAAACGGAAAATCCCATCGTCCGTATCAGCAGGCACGGCAAGATGCTTCGCGCTGTCCATTGCTACCTCCATGGGAGCACGTGGGTGACGTTGGTCAAAAACCAGCGTGCCAGCGGCCCCGTTATTGACTGGGAAATCAGTGCGTCAGCTCCGCAGCCGGGTGACCAGGCGGTGCACCTCCGCCGACGGCGGGACGGCCAGCTCTCGCATGGTCGCCACGTAACGTTGGTACAGCGCGAGCACGTCGTCGTCGTTTGCGCTGGCTTGAGCGAGAGTGATCCGCAGCAGCCAGGCCTGCTCGCGGTACGGATCGAGGCGCAACACCGCGTCCACGTTGGCAACCGCTTCCCGATACCGGCCGACCCGGAACGCGGCCCTGGCGACGTCCAGCCGGGCCCGGAGGATGCGCTCGTCAAGTTCGGCGCGCCGCGCCTCCACCCACGCACCGGACAGGCCACTGAGGTACCTGCCTCGCTCGGTCCGCGCCAGTGCTTCGATCAACGTGTCCAGCCGGGCTTCCCCGTTCTGGTGATCGGCCTGCGCGAACGCCTCCAGGACTTCGGCCGCGCTGCTGCTGACCAGGTCGGGCCCTGGGAGGCAGAACAGGTCTTCGCGGAGGACGGGCGACAGTTCGTCCGGCAACACCTCACGCAGGCGATACAGCGCCTGCCGCAAGTAGCTGCGCCCGGCCGCTTCGTTGTTCGAGTCGAACAGTGAGCCGAGCAGTTCCTGACGGCTCGCCTCGTGGTCGGGGGTGCCCAGTAGGTATGCGAGCAGCTCGACGCTCTTGCGCAGCCGGGGTGTCACCGTCGAGCCGTCCACCCGCAGCTCCGGCTCACCCAGATCCTCGAGCACCAGCCTCGGCGCCCGGCCGGCCGCGGTGATCCGGCGGCCGTTCGCGAGCGACGCGGTCAGCTCATGCCAGCGCGACAGCCGGTTCGATTCGGTGTCCGCGCCGCGTACGGCCACGGCTGGTACGTCCGCCAGCGCATTGAGCAGCAGATGCACCGAACCCCGTTCCTCCGCGATACTGATCGCCAGTGCCGCCGACTCGTCGGAAGCATCCTCCGCGCCAAGTCGCCACTGGACTTCGGCCAGGTAACACGCCACGGTCGGGGTCTCGAGCATGCGGTCCGCGGCGCGCATGCTCTGCAGGCTCTGTTGCAGCACGTCACTGGCCTCGGCGTCGCGGTGCCGCAGCAGGAACGCGAGCCCTCGCCAGAGAAATGCCAGCTCGCGAGTGAAAGCGTGCCTGTGTGAGCCGCTCGTCTCTGCCTCGTCCAGCGCGCGATGCGCGGCTTCCGGGTCATGATGAAGGCGCAAGCACAACTTCGCCTCGATCAGGTGCAGCAGCACCCGGTAAATCTGGGACCCGGTCGCGGCCACGAGTTCGTGGCCGCGCTGCAGGGCCTGCCACGCGTCCTCAGCGCGCCCGAGGTCGATCATGAGCTCCACGGCGTCCAGAGCGTGCAACCACAGTGGCTGAGGTGCGTCGCGGTGTGCCTCGTAGCGCGCCATCGCCTGTTCGATCCGCCCCGTCGCGCGGAGGCCGGCGATGACCCAAGGGGCACCGAGAACGCTGCGCCAAGGACCGTGTGTGCCGGGGTCCTCCAAGCCGGCCAGCCGCCCGCGCATGAAGGCCAGCCGCATGAGCATCCCATCCAGCGGTCCCGACGGGGTCGTCGCAAAAACCGGGAACGGGGGTGGTGGTTCGTCGCGGCTCAGTGCGAGCACGGTGAGTGCGATGTCCTTGGCTCGCCCCGGTGACACCAAGTCGGCTACTTGCCCGGCATCGGCGGTGCGGCCCGCATGCCACAGGCACCACACCAGCAGTACCAGCGCTTCACCCGAGCCGTTGTGCCCGTCGGCTGCCAGTTCGGTGATCCAGCCGCGACCGTGACGGTCGTACAGCTCAACGCCCCGCTCGGCCTGTTCCAGGGCGAAGGCGACGCGCAGCACGATCCCGCCGATCCGCGGGCTGAGCGAACGCTCGGACGCCTGCAGTTCGTCGAGCCATCGCGCCGCCGGACCGAAGTCCATCCGTTCGATCAGGCGTGGCAGCAGCTCTGCGGCCAGTACCCACGCCTCGTCGACCGCACCGACACCGAGCAGGGCATCCACGGCCTCTTCCTGCTCGCCACGATGAACCAGCAGCCGGGCGTGCAGCAGGCGGACCCCCTTCAGCTCGCCATGCTCCTGCTCGGCGAGCAAGTCGCGCAGGTGGTCCCGTAGCTGTGGACTGACGATCAGTGTTCGATCGTCGGGCCAGGTGGCGGGAAGGTGCCGGTGTCGCAGCGCCGCCATGATCCGTGCTGCGTCTTCGAGTTGGAGCGCGACCGCGTCGTCGACGGTCACCTCGTCCAGCAGGCTGGTGTACATCAGGAACCGTCGCTCCTGTTCGGACAGTCCGGACAGGACGTGCTTGGAGAGATATTCACGAAGCCGGTGCGGTGCCTCGGCGACGGCACCATCGGCGAAGAGGATTCCCGCCACCCAGCCGCCGGTGACGCGAATGGCCTCAGCCGCCTCCGATGACGATCGCCCGGCCAGGCGCAACGCTTCCTCGGCCTCGTCGAGGTCGAAGGCGAGGTCCGAACCGGTGAGCTCGGCGACGCGGGCCAGTTCTCCGGTCGAACCGGTGTCCAGCGGCAAGGCGGTCCGGGAAATGAGGATGATGCCGACGTCCGTGGGTGCGTAGCGGGCGAGTGCGGACAGCACGGCGAGTGCGTCGTCGCTGCCGGAGATCCGCTCGGCGTTGTCACAGACGAGCACGATTCTGGTGCCGTGCAAGCTTTCGGCGAGCAGACCCGCCGCCTCACCGATCAGGATGCCGGCGGCAAGCGCATCGGTCGCCACGCCACTCGCCTCGGGGCCGTGCGGCGCGACCGCCGCCTCGATGTACAGCAGGAGGCGTCCTGCAGCTGATTCCGTACCGTCGAGCGACAGCCACGCTACCGGCCGGTCGAGGTCCCGCAGCGCCATGGCGACGGCGGTGGTCTTCCCCGATCCTGCTGCCGCATACACGGTGAGTACGTTCGCCCGCTCGAGCAGAGCGTGGATGCGGGCAGTCACCCGATCCCGCCGGACCAGATGATCACCGAGAATCGGTGGCGCCAGCTTCCGCCGGATGACAGTACGCGCACCTGACTCCGGCGACACGCCGCCATCGGCAGGCGCCACGCGACGCACCTCCCATCGCTGTGTTGCTGAGCCGTGTGGCTCTTCCACGCTCAAGTGTCCCCTGAGCGGCACCGGCCAGCAACGTGGGATTTCGCCTGGATTAACAGGCCTGCGTCACCTCAGCTCCGGTGCAGGAAAGCCACCTCGAGCAGGCGTACCTCGCGCCGCCCCTCGCATTCGATGACACCACCGTCGAGAACGGTCACCTCGGTCGTCGAGCCGTCGACGACCGCCGTGTAGCGACCTGGGCGCGGAATCGCCAGAGCCGGATCGAGCACCAGGCGGTCGTCGCCGAGGGCACGGGCGGGCAGCGTGTGCGGCCGACCGAGCAGCCGTGCGGCCCGCTCGACATCACCGGCGGCGACGAGATCACGGATCCGAGACGAGGACACGATGTCCCCATCGACTGTCACCATCCCCGCGACGGTAGTGGTGAATCGCCGATCTTCCAGCAGGGTCTGCGCGTCGCCCATGCCACGCGCGCCGAACCGGAAATCGGCCCCGACCGCCACCCGGACCGCGCCGAGTCGTCGGACCAGCACCTCGTCGACGAACGTGGCTGCGTCCATTGCTGCCCACTCGCGGTCGAACGGAATGACCACGACTTCCCGCACGCCCAGCGCGGTGAGCCTCCTTCGCTTGCCGACCGCGTCGGTCAGCAAGCGTGGGCCATCGCCTGGTCGCGCTGCCGACCGCGGGTGCGGATCGAAGGTCAGCACCGTCTCGCAGCCCGCGATCACTCGCGCATGACCCAGGTGGACACCGTCGAAGGTGCCGACCGCCACCGCGCGGCGGCCCGGCCGCACCTGCAGCGCATCGATGAGACGGGTCGGTGAGCTGTTCGGTGTCCGGAGCACTCCGGGACTATCCATGGTTCCTCCCCGTTTGGGGCTTGAGCTCCTCAATCGTGCCCCACCGTGTGTTAGCGACGCGAGAGCCGGGCCGCTCGGTGGCGAGTACTACGTGAACAGCCCTGTTAGGTCGACTTGTCAGCGCAGGCTGGATCGCGTTGCAGTGGAAACACCGTTCCGGCGGAACTGCCGGGGACAAGCAGAAGGAGACACGAATGGTGTCACGCACCGAGCAGCCGGGGCGGCGCACGGCGCTGGTGACCGGGGCCAGCCGCGGTATTGGGTACGCCGTGGCGCAGCTACTGATTGAGCAGGGCGCCGCTGTTGCGCTGCTCGCCCGGGACGAGAGCGCCGTAAAGGACGCCGCGGCAGGTCTGGGCGGGGAAACGCTCGCCGTACCCGCAGATGTGCGCGACAGCGAGTCCGTCGCCGCCGCCGTCGGCAAGGCGCACGCCTGGAACGGCCGGCTCGACATCGTCGTCAACTGCGCGGGACCCCAGATCGCGTCGGCGCCACTTGCCGACACCGACCATGGTGTGCTCGGTGCAGCGCTCGATACGAAACTTCGCGGTTTTGTCCGGGTCGCCAAAGCCGCTCTGCCCAGGATGACCGGTGGCGCGATCGTCAATGTCGCGGGAGCTACCGCGCACGTTCTGGTTCCGGGTGCCGCGGTCACTGGAATCACCAACGCGGCCGTCGTGGCTTTGACCAGTTACCTGGCGGCCGAAGCCGTGCAGCGCGGGGTCCGGGTCAACGCGGTGTCGCCGGGGATGACGCTGACTGAAGGCTGGCTCACGCGACACGAGGCGATGGCAGGGAAACAAGGCCTGACTGCCGACGCGGTGCGCGCCAACATGGTCGATGCGCTCGGGATCCAGCTGGGTCGCTGGGCGCGCACGGAGGAGGTCGCCTCCGCGGTCGCGTTCCTTGCCTCTGACGACGCGTCCTACATCACCGGTCAGGTGCTGCGCGTCGACGGCGGCCTGACGAAGCCGGTGGCCTGATGCCGTTCATTCAAATCACGATCGCCGAGGGACACGACACGTCCATGAAACGCAACCTGCTGGCCGCCGTGTCCGCGGCGGCCGCCGATGCCACCGGAACGCCGGAGAGCGCCTTCCGGGTCTGGCTCGTCGAGGTGCCGGACACCGAGGTCATGGTCGGTGGCACGATCCTGCACGACACCCGACACCCGCGAGAAGCACCATGACAGCCGAGTTCGAGTACGTCGGCCTGCCGTACCGCATCGTGTTCGGCCGGGGGGTGATGGAGAAGGTCAACGCAGAGGTCTCCCGGCTGCGCCGGTCCCGGGTGCTGCTTCTGACTGGCGTTGAGCTGGCCGAGCTCGGCGACAAGGTCGAGAAGCTGCTCGGCCCTTTGTGCGTCGCTCGGTTCGACGGCGCCGCTCTGCACACCCCGGTCAGCGTGACCGAGGAGACAATGGGGCACCTGCGAGCAAGTGATGCTGACTGCGTGGTCGCGGTCGGTGGGGGCTCGACGACCGGACTGTCGAAGGCGCTGGCCGCGAGGACCGGTGTCGATCAGGTCATTCTCCCGACCACTTACGCGGGCTCCGAGGTCACCCCCGTGCTCGGCGAGACCACCGGCGGGAAGAAGACCACCCGGTCGTCTCCGTCGATCCTGCCGGAAACGGTGATCTACGACCTGGAGCTGTCCCGCGGGCTGCCCGTGCCGATCGCGGTTACCAGCGCGGTCAACGCGCTCGCCCACGCGATCGAGGCGCTGTATTCGGCCCAGGCCAACCCGATCGTCGACGGGTGGGCACTCGATGCGATCTCAGGCATCGGGAGGGGATTGAGCCGCCTCACCGGCGAGCCCACCGACGTCGAGGCGCGTTCGGATCTGCTCCGGGGCGCATGGCTGGCCGGAATGTGCCTGGCATCGGTAGGAATGGGCCTTCACCACAAGCTGTGCCATGTGCTGGGTGGCAGCTTCGGCCTACCGCATGCGGCCACGCACACCGTGATCCTCCCGCATGTGATGAGCTACAACGCATCCGCCACACCGGAAGTGATGCGGCGGATCGGCGGGGCACTGGGTGTACCTGATGCACCTTCCGGCGTGTTCGACCTGATCAAGCAGGTCGATGGTCCGACGAGCCTGCGTGAGCTCGGATTCGACTTCGATGATCTCGGCGAGGTGGCGGACCAGGTGACCGCATCGCCGTATCCGAACCCGAAGCCGCTGACCCGGGACGGCATTCTGGAGCTTCTCACCCAAGCCTGGTACGGCGCTCGACCGGCCGTTGGAACGCACGGCCGTCGCGGGTGAATCAGTGAGTGGTAACCAGCCGTTGCCTTGGCGAGATGACGCCCGACTCAGCCCGTCGTCTCGCCGGAGGCATCTGGCCTCGCCCATTCCCAAGCTGGGCCCAGAGCCGGACGACCCGGTCGATGTCGACGAGCGAGAGATACCGAAGGAACCTCTGGCGTACGCCGTCGGAGTGCAACTCCATCGTGGCCTGCGCCACGCGCCCGCCGGCCAGTAGGGGGTGCTGCGCTGCTCCAGGCGGCCGACAGTCCGGGTGACGCAGCCTGCAGTGACAAGCAGCGCGGGCCGGGTCGCCAATCCGGAGCTGTTCGTCGCGCGTCCGCCACAGCTGCTACAGCACGTCGAACTCGGCTGATGGCCTCCTGGTGTGGCGGCGGTAGGAGGCCGGCGGCAGCGCTCGCGATGACAACGGAGGTAACCCATGCTCGCACTGACTGAGATCTGGGCGATCACAACAGGAGGAGTAATCGCGGTCGCGCTCTCGACGGTCGTGATGTACGTGGTTTTTCTGGTGCTGCTGCGGGTCATGGGGCGGCGCAGTTTGGCTGCGATGTCGACCTATGACGTCGCTAGCGTCATGGCGTTCGGCGCAGTACTCGGCAGGACCGCACTACTGAGTGTGCCGACTCTCGCCGGCGGTGTTGTCGCGATGGTGACCTTGTTCGTGCTGCAGCGGTTGCTGGCACTTGCGCAGAAGACTCGGCTGTTCGGTGCGTCGCTACGGCAAGAGCCGGTTCTGCTCATGGTTGGGTGAGATGTCCGCCACGCCGACTTGCTCCGCGCCCGGCTGACACACGATGAACTGCGCCAGCGCCTTCGGCTGGCCGGTATAACGCGCCTTGACGATGTCGCCTGGGTCGTCCTTGAGGCCAACGGTCAGATGAGCGTGGCTCGGCGGGACTCCACGCCAGATCGTTTTCTGGTCGAAGACATTCCCGGATACGCCGAGCAGACCCCATGAACGACGGTGGTCCGCCCGACAATTAGAATATCGGGGCGACGGTGAATCCCGCCTTGTCAACGCCTCGCGAATTTTGACTCGTCGGCCCACGCCATCGTGCTGCCGCCGTTCCTGATTAGGCTGCTGCGGCGGCGTCTGGAGACGCATCCGTATGAGTTCGTGTTCACCAACCCCTGCGGCAGCTGGTTGTGGAGGTCGACCTTCGATCGGCGAGTGCTGCGCCCGGCGATCGACGGTGTCCGCAGGGCGGGCGTGCGGGTCTACTCGGTGTGTCCGGGGTTGACGTTCCACGGGCTGCGGCACAGTCACAAGACGTGGCTGATCGCCGGTGGCGCGCGCCGGAGATCGCGCGGGCTCGCCGTTGGGCCATCACTTGCCGAACCGGGTGGTCGAGGTCTATTCGCACGTGGCGCCGGAGCCATGCTCGTGTACCCGCCGGATCGTGTTGCCGCAGCGCCGACGAACGACGGCCTCCTCCGAGAGGTTCGCCGGGGTACCTGCTGCATTTTTGAAGCCGTCGGTGCCGATATCGGGGAGAGTCAGAGCAACGTTGCGGGCGTCGACGTCCCGTGGCGTGCGAAGTAACGTACAGTCGTTACCCGTCGTTGAGCGGACCGACCTGCGACATATGGGGGCCGCACGTTCACGTTGCAGGTCGGCTCGAAGCCGTGGTGGCGAGGGACACGATTCTCCGGCGATTCCAATATCGGGTCGTCGTCGGCCTCCCGACCGAGCGCCACCTCGGAACCGTGGACGTCATCGACCTGGGCGCGCTTGTGCCTGGTTGTCTACACCACCGAATTCGCGCCGGAGTCGGCTGCTGCGGCATTCGACACCGCAATCGAGGAGGCCGTCTCGAACCTGCCGACGTCCTTCGCCCGCCGGCACGGCGTCAGCGCTCGGCCGGGAAGTTTCCGCAGATCGGTGTCGCATTCGCGAGTCCGAGTGCGATCCCATGAGGGTGAACCTCGCAGAATCCTGGTATGAGTCCCAGCTGTTGTGGTCGGTCACCGCTGTGGTGGTGGCGATCGTGTTGGGTGTTCCGGCCATCGTCGTCGCTGTCTGCGCGCTGCCTCGGCGCCGGCTGACCTATACGGTGCTCTCCGACATTCCGCTGCTGAGCCGGAGCGTGTCCGGATCATTGGAAGTGCGGCACGAGGGGCGGGTGGGCGATGATCCTCGCGTGGTGACGGTCGTACTGGTTGGCAGTGGTCGTCAGGACATTCCCAGCAGCGGCTTCGACCAAGGGAGACCGCTGGTGCTCGACTTCGCCGTCCCGATTGTTGAGCTGCTGACGGCACAATCTGCCTCGCCTTCATTGGTGCCTGCGCCGCAGGTGCGGATGGACACCACGGCGCTGCTGGTCGGGCCATCGCTGATCAGCAAACGGCACGTGCTCACGTACAGCGTTCTCGTAGACGGCCAAGCCGACCTGGCCTGCCAAGCACCGTTGGAAAACGTCCTTGATGCGCCCCGGGTCTGGTGCAGGTCTCGTTGTCTGTCACCGAGCCCGGGCAGGCTCGAAGGGTTGATCGTAGCGTGACGCTTGGTGGCCGG
>NZ_JBFBAF010000058.1:0-37570 GCF_040682095.1 Amycolatopsis sp. NPDC051372 | reverse complement strand
GGCCCCCCCGGCGCTCACCGGGGGCCCCCCCGGGGCCCCCCCGGCCGGGGGCGCCCCCGGGCCCGCCGGCGGCACGGGGGGCGAAGCCGGCGCGGCAGAAGGCCGCGCGCTGCGTGGCGGTGCCAGTGCGCGGTCCGGCTTCGGTGGTCTGAACGCCGTCGCGGCCGAAGAAGCCGCTGCCGCGCGGGGCGCCGCCGGGAGCCGTGGGACGGCGATGGGACCCGCGGGCGCCGCAGGCCGCCGCGGGGAAGAAGAGGAGGACGCCGAGCACCGCCGTCCCGACTTCCTCGTCGAACCCGACCCGGACGCCCTCTTCGGCACCGACCAGCGGACGATCCCGCCGGTCATCGGCGAGTGACGGCGGTGGCCGGACGGGTCGACGTGCCGCTGGAGGCACTCGCGGCGCTCGCCGAGCGCGAGCAGGTCGGCTCGTTGCACGTGACGCTGCGCCCCGAACCGGTGTGGCTGTCGGACCTCGAACGCGAGGAGGCCGCCAAGCGGATCGACGACGCGCTCGCCGTGGCCGGCCTCGTCGACCGGCGCGGCCGCGCCACCGTCGAGTTCCTCGACTGGCTGCCGCTGCTGTCGCGGCCGGCGGAGGAGTACTACGGCTGGGTCGCCACGGGCGGGCGCACCTATGGCGTGCTCGTCGCCGCGAGCGGGCTGCAGGCGGTGCTCGCCGTGTCCGACGGCGAGCACGTGGGCGTGCAGGAGATCGACCGGCAGCTGCTGGTCGAGACGCTCGTGGAGCAGCTCCCGGTCGTCGGGGCCGGTGGCGGCGTCCCGCGTTCGGTCCGCGTCTCCGACCTCGCGGACGCCGCGCACCGCGGCGAGGACGCGTACCCGCTCGAACCCGAGCTGGCCGACGTCGTCAGCCTGGTGCAGCGCCCGGTCCACGGCAGCGGCGAGCTGTACGTCGCCCGCCGCGACGAAGTCGGCCGCCGCCTGTGCGCGGCCGAACCCCTGCACTACGCCGATACCGACTGGGGCCGCTACCTCAGCCACACCGCCGGCTCCGGCGCCGACGCCGTGATCCACCTGGGCCCCGCCACGCCCGCCCAGCTGTGCCGTGCGCTGCGGGAGCTGGCCGCGGACCTGCTCTGACCCGCCGGAAGGCTCCGTCGAAAAGGACATGCCGTGCCTGGACTGCACCCCGAGACCACCCCGTACCGCACCGGAATGCTCGACGTCGGCGACGGCCACGCCGTGTACTGGGAGGAGTGCGGCAACCCCGCCGGAAAACCCGCCCTCGTCGTGCACGGCGGGCCTGGCAGCGGCTGCCTGCCGGCGCACCGGCGGTTCTTCGACCCCGATCGCTACCGTGTGGTGCTGTTCGACCAGCGCGGCTGCGGGCACAGCACACCGCACGCGGGCGAACCTGTCGCCGACCTCTCGGCCAACACCACCCCGCACCTGCTCGCCGACATGGAACTGCTGCGGACGACGCTCGGCATCGGCACCTGGCTCCTGTTCGGCGGGTCCTGGGGGTCGGCGCTCTCGCTGCTGTACGCCGAACGCCACCCGGAGCGCGTCAGCGAGCTCGTGCTCCTCGGCTTGGCCACCGACCGGCAGGCCGAGCTGGACCTGCTCACGCGCGGGCTCGGCGCGGTGTTCCCGGCGGCGTTCGCGAAGTTCCGCGCCGGCGTACCGGAGGCCGAGCGCGACGGTGATCTGGCCGGGGCGTACCACCGCCTGCTGATGGATCCCGACCCCGCCGTCCACGAAGCCGCCGCCCGGCGCTGGTGCGAGTGGGAAGACGCGATGCTCTCGATCGAACCGGCGGCGTCGCGGTTCACCGACCCTACCGGCTGGCGTTCGCGCGGCTCGTCACGCACTACTTCGCCAACGGCTGCTTCAGCGAGGACGGCGCCATCCTGCGCGACGCCGACCGGCTCGCGGGGATCCCGGCGGCGCTGGTCCAGGGCTCGCTCGACCTCGGCAACCTGGCCGGCACGCCGTGGCTGCTGGAACGGGCGCTGCCGGGCGCGCAGCTCCGGCTCGTCGGCGACTCCGGGCACACCACCGCCACCGGCTCGATCAGCGAGGTCCTCGTCGGCGTGCTCGACCGGTTCGCCCGGTCCTGAGCTCCCCGAAGGTCTGGAACACCGGGAAGTTCCGCGCGGTGCCCCGCCCCGTCTCGGGGCACCGCGCGACCCCGGTCTCGAGGGGCTGCGGCCTGCTACGGGATGAGAAGGGCAGGCGCACCCTCGTTCGCCTGCGCCTCCGCCGCCCGCGCGGCGCGGGTGGTCTCGGCCAGCTGCAGGCCGGTCACGCGCGGCGGCACGCGGTCGAGGTTCCACTCGGCCAGCAGCAGCGCCACCTTCGCCTGCATCTCCGTGCGCAGGCGAAGGAACGAGTCGGCCGGGTCGGCGCCCACCTCGCCGAGCAGCAGCCACCACGCCCACGCGGCGGCCCCCGCGTTCGCGACGAAGTCCGGGATCACCGCGACACCCCGTGCGGACAGCGAAGCCTCGGCCTCGGACGTCGTCGCCGCGTTCGCGGCCTCCACCACGACCTTGGCCTTCACGAGGTTCTCGTTGTCCACGCGCAGCGCGTAGGAGATCGCGGCCGGCACCAGGATGTCGGCGTCGGTCGCCACAACCGCCTCGCGCGGCAGGGTGCGGACGCCTTCGGGCAGCCGCGAGCGGTCCACCTCGCCGAAGCGGTCGCGCAGGTCGAGCAGCGCCGGCACGTCGAGACCCTCGGGGTCGTACAGCGTGCCCGCCGCGTCGGCCACGGCGACGACCTTCACGCCGGCTTCGTGCAGGTACCACGCGGCGCCGCCGCCCATGGTGCCGATGCCCTGGATCGCGACGGTCGTTTCGGCCGCGTCCCAGCCCCACGCCGAGGCGGCGCCCAGGCAGGCCTGCGCCACGCCGTAGCCGCCGATCACGTCACCCAGCAGCAGACCGCCGGGCACGGGCGCGTTGAGCCCGGCCTGCACGCGCCGCAGCGTGCGCTCGGGATCGGCCGAACGGTGGATCGCGGCGTGGTAGGACTGCTGCAGCCCGAGCTTCTCGAACACGGAGTCGATGAGGTGCTGCGGCACGCCGAGGTCCTCGGCGGTCACCCAGCTGGCGTCGAGCCACGGGCGCAGGAACTCGCAGAACCGCGTGAGCACGCCGAACGCCCGCGGGTCCTTGGGGTCGAAGTCGATGCCGCCCTTGGCACCGCCGACGGGGAGGTTGAACGTGGCCGTCTTGTTCGCCATCCCGCGGGCGAGGTCCTCGACCTCGCCCATCGTGCAGCCCGCCCGCATCCGCGTGCCGCCCGTGGCGACGCCGGACACCAGGCTGTGCACGACCAGGTAGCCGTGCGCGCCGGTGACGGGGTCGGTCCACGTCAGCCTCATCAACGGTTCGGCGTTCTGCGGAAGCATCGAGCCACTCACCTCCAAGAGTCGGGGGCGGCCCTGCTCGACCGCCGCTTTCGAGGGTGCGGTCGCGACCGCCTTCGCGTCCAGTTAACGAAGCTGCACGAAGTTGTTTAGGGTTTCTGCATGGAGCTTTCGTTGCACCGCCTGCGGATGCTCCGGGAGCTGCGGCGCCGGGGGACGGTCACCGCTGCCGCGGTGTCGCTGCACTACACGGCTTCGGCCGTGTCGCAGCAGCTGGCGCAGCTCGAACGGGACGTGGGCGCGAAGTTGTTCGAACGACTGGGCCGGCGCGTGCAGCTCACCGAGCTCGGCGTGCTGCTCACCGAGCACGCCGAGGAGATCCTGGGCTCGGTCGAGCGCGCGACGCTGGCGCTGGAGGAAGCGCAGGGCTCGATGTCGGCGCGCCTCATCGCCGGGGTGTGGGCTTCGGTCGCGTCCGGATTGCTGCCCTCGGCGCTCACCGCGCTCGCCGCCGAGTATCCCGGGATCCAGCTGAAGACGCGGGAGCTGGCCCCCGAGGACACCGCGGAGGCGGTGCGCGACGGCACGCTCGACCTGTCGTTCGTGATCGACTACTCCGACGCGCCGACGAGGTGGGACAACGGGCTGGAACGCGCGGTGGTGGCCATCGAACGGCTGCACGCGGCGGTGCCGGCGGGCGCGTTCCCCGCCGGTTCGGTGTCGCTCGACGAGCTGGCCGAGCACCCGTGGATTCTCGCGAGCCCGAAGTCGCACTTCGGCCGCGCGATGCGCATGGCGTGCCACCGCCACGGCTTCTCGCCGAAGATCAACCACGAGGTCGAGGAGCAGTCCACGGCCATGGCCATGGTGGGCGCCGGCCTGGGGGTCACGCTCGTGTCCGACCTCGGGCTGCGGCTGCTGCGGCCGCCGGGCATAGACGTGGTCACGCTGACGACGCCGCTGCTGCGCACGGTGTCGATCGCCTACCGGCGCACCGAGATCCGGCGCCCGGCGTTGCATCTCGTGATCGGGGCCGTGCAGTCCGCGGCCGCGGAGCTCGGATTGGGCACCGAACCTGCCCTGCCCTGATCATCCGGACGGAGCAGCGCGGCGGAACTTCAGGACAAACGCCCAGGTCAGGAGTCCTTACGAGATTCTTGTGGATCTCGCACGCGTTCGCGGGCACCTGATTTTGTCGGACCCTCCGTGTAGCGTCCGAAGGCGAGAGGTCCCACCCCGCGGACCTCCTTGACTCGGACGGCGAACGATGACTGCGGTGCACGATTTTCCGGAGAAGTCCGGAAGTGCGTCGAACCTGACCGCACGGGTGCTTTCGGACCGCGCGGCCGGGGAGGCGTACGTCGCCTCGGTGTGTTTCAAGCACGGCCCACCGAGACTGCTGGGCGTGGAACTCGAGTTCACGGTGCACCACACCGAGGACCCGGCCCGCCCGCTCGATCCCGATGTCCTGGCCACGGCGCTCGGCCCGCACACCCCGCGGACACTGCGCCCCGACAGTCCGGCCACCCCGCTCCCGGCAGGCTCTCCCGTGAGCCTCGAGCCCGGGTGCCAGGTGGAGATCTCCGCTCTTCCTCAGGCCTCGCTGCCAGATCTGCTCGCAGCCGTCTCGGCCGACCTCTCCCATCTCGTCAGCCTGCTGGCCCGGCACGGACTCGTGCTCGGCGAGTCGGGCATCGACGCCCACCGCCGGCCCCGGCGCGCCCTGCGCACTCCTCGCTACGCCGCGATGGAGCGCCGGTTCGAGCCGATCGGCGAAGGCGGGATCACCATGATGTGCAGCACCGCCGGGCTGCAGATCTGCGTGGACACGGGAGAAGCCGACCAGGTCGCGGCGCGCTGGGAGGCGGCCCACGTGATGGGGCCGCCACTGCTCGCCGCGTTCGCCAATTCCCGGGTGCACGCCGGTCGCGACACGGGCCTCGAGTCCGCGCGCTGGCTCGCGGTGCTCAAGACCGAACCGGTTCGGACCCATTCGGCCGAGCCCGGTCCAGACCCCGCCGCCGACTGGGGCCGGCGGATGATGGACACGCCGTTGATGGTGCTGCCCCGCGGCGAGCGGCCGTGGGACGCGCCGGACGGGCTCACGTTCGCCGACTGGATCGACGGCCGCGGTGCGGCCGGGGTGCTGCGCCGCCCGACGGCGGAGGACCTCGACTACCACCTCACCACGATGTTCACCCCGGTGCGGCCCCACGGGTACCTGGAAATCCGGTACCTCGACGCCCAGCCGCCCGGCGAGTGGCTGCCCCCGGTCGCCCTCGTCTGGGCCCTGCTCGCCAGCCCGTCCACAGTGGACGAGGTGCGCCGGTTGTGCGCGCCGGTGGCGGGCCGCTGGGTCGACGCCGCGACCCGGGGCCTTGCCGACGACGCCATCGCCGCCGTCGCGCGCAAGCTCGTGGAGCTCGGCATCGCCGAGCTGCCCGCCACGGGCCTGCCGGCCGCAACCATCACGGAGATCACCGAGAGCGTGCGCACACGCGTGAACGGATCGAGGAGTCAGGAGCGATGAGCGTTACCCCGGAGCACAACCCGCTGCTGGAGCTGAGCCCGCAGAACCTGCGGGCCCACGCGGCCGAGGCCCTCACCCGGGCACGGGCGCGCAGCGTCGTCCTCACCGACGCCGTCGACGACGAGGACCTGGTCCGCCAGCACTCGAAGCTGATGTCGCCGCTGGTCTGGGACCTCGCGCACATCGGCAGCCAGGAAGAGCTGTGGCTGGTCCGCGACGTGGGCGGGCGCGAGCCGCTGCGACCGGACATCGACGACCTCTACGACGCGTTCCAGCACGCGCGCGCCGACCGGCCGGCCCTGCCGCTGCTCGGCCCGGCCGAGGCCCGCGCCTACGTGCGCGAAGTCCGTGAGAAGGCGTTCGACGTTCTGGAGACCGCGCCGCTGGAGGGCAGCCGGCTCACCGAGAGCGCGTTCGCGTTCGGCATGATCACCCAGCACGAGCAGCAGCACGACGAGACCATGCTGGCCACTCACCAGCTGCGCAAGGGCGAGCCGGTGCTGCACGCGCCGGAGCCGCCGCCCGCGCGGGCGGGCCGGCTGCCCGCCGAGGTCTTCGTGCCGGCCGGCCGCTTCACCATGGGCACCACGGCCGAGCCGTGGGCGCTGGACAACGAGCGCCCGGCCCACGAGATCGACGTGCCGGCGTATTTCCTCGACACCGGCGCGGTCACGTGTGGGGCCTACGTCGAGTTCCTCGAGTCCGGTGGCTACGACGAGCGGCGGTTCTGGAGCGAGCCCGGCTGGGCGTATCGCCAAGAGCACGACATCACGGCGCCGCGCTTCTGGCGCCGCGAGCCGGGTGGCTGGTGGCGCACGCGGTTCGGTGTCCACGAGCCGGTGCCCGTGAACGAGCCCGTGGTGCACGTGTCGTACTACGAGGCCGAGGCGTACGCCGCGTGGGCGGGCAAGCGGCTGCCCACCGAGGCGGAGTGGGAGAAGGCCGCGCGCCACGACCCGGCGACGGGCCGTTCGCGGCGCTTCCCCTGGGGCGACGAGGAACCGACGGCCGAGCACGCCAACCTCGGGCAGCGCCACCTGCGCGCGGCCGAGGCCGGGGCGTACCCGGCCGGGGCGTCGCCGCTGGGCGTGTACCAGCTGATCGGCGACGTGTGGGAGTGGACGAGCACCGACCTCCACGGCTACCCGGGGTTCGCGGCGTTCCCGTACCGGGAGTACTCGGAGGTGTTCTTCGGCCCGGAGTACAAGGTGCTGCGCGGGGGTTCGTTCGGCACGGACTCGGCGGCGATCCGCGGCACGTTCCGCAATTGGGACTACCCGATCCGGCGGCAGATCTTCTCCGGCTTCCGCTGCGCCCGTGACGCCCGGCCCGGCGAGGTGAGCTGAACGGCATGTGCCGGCACCTCGCGTACCTCGGCGCGCCGATCTCGCCCGCAGAACTCGTGTTCGCTGCGCCCCACGCGCTGCTCGTGCAGTCGTACGCGCCGCTCGACATGCGCGGCGGCGGCTCGGTCAACGCCGATGGTTTCGGCCTCGGCTGGTACCCCGAGTCCGGAGGCGCGCCGCAGCGCTACCGGCGCGAGTCTCCACTGTGGACGGACCAGACGCTGCCCGCGCTGGCCGCCTCGGTCTCGACCACCGCGTTCGTCGCCGCGGTCCGCAACGGCACCACCGGAATGCCGGTGACCGAGGCGGCCGCGGCGCCGTTCACCGACGGGCGGTGGCTGTTCAGCCACAACGGCGTGGTCCGCGGCTGGCCCGGTTCGATGGCCGGGCTGGCGAAGTCCCTCGACGTCACCGAGCTGCTCACGCTCGAGGCGCCGACCGACGCGGCGCTGCTGTGGGCGCTGCTGCGCGCCCGGCTTCGGGACGGAGCCGACCCGCTGGCCGCGGTCACCGACCTGATCGCCGAGGTCGAGGCCGCGGCCCCGGGTTCGCGGCTGAACTTCCTGCTGACCGACGGCGCCACGCTGATCGGCACCACGTGGACGCACTCGCTGTCGGTGCGGTCCGTGACCGGCGGTGTGGTGCTGGCGTCCGAGCCGTGTGACCCGGACCCGGCCTGGACCCCCGTTCCCGATCGCCACGCCGTGCGCGTCACCGCAGCCGGCGTCGAACTTCTTTCTCTGACCCTGGATCGGAGCACCACCTCATGACGGAAGTGGATCTCGAAAGCCATCGCCGCGACGTCGCGGGCGAGCTTCGCGCGGACGTGCGAGCGGGCCTGACGGCGGAGCAGAAGTGGTTGCCGCCCAAGTGGTTCTACGACGCCGAGGGCAGCGAGCTGTTCGAGAAGATCACCGAGCTGCCCGAGTACTACCCGACCCGCAGCGAGCGCGAGGTGCTCGCCGGGCGGGCCGGTGACGTCGCTCGGCTCACCGACGCGCACACGCTCGTCGAGCTGGGTTCCGGGTCCAGCGAGAAGACGAGGCTGCTGCTCGACGCGTTGACCGAGCACGGCACGCTCGAGTCGTTCGTGCCCCTGGACGTCTCGGAGTCGGCGCTGGCCGAAGCCGCCGAAGCGATCGCCGCGGACTACCCGAAATTGGAGGTGCGCGGCGTCGTCGGCGACTTCACCCAGCACCTGAACCTGCTGCCGGGCACCTCGCCACGCGTGGTGGCGTTCCTCGGCGGGACGATCGGCAACTTCCTGCCCGACGAGCGCGCCGTGTTCCTGCGCTCGGTGCGCGACGTGCTCGACGAGGGCGAGTGGCTCCTGCTGGGCACCGACCTCGTGAAGGACCGCGAAACGCTGGAGCGCGCCTACGACGACGCGGCCGGAGTCACCGCCGCCTTCAACGGCAACGTGCTCCGGGTCATCAACTCCCGGCTGGGGGCGAACTTCGACCTCGACACCTTCGAGCACGTTTCGCACTGGAACGCCGAGGACGAGTGGATCGAGATGTGGCTGCGCGCGCGTCGCGAGGTCACCGTCGACATCCCGGGTGCAGACCTGCAGGTGCACTTCGCCGCGGGCGAGCACATCCGCACAGAGATCTCGGCGAAGTTCCGCCGCACGGGCGTCGAGGCGGAGCTGGCCGCTGCCGGGTTCGCCGTCGAGCGCTGGTGGACGGACTCCCAGGACCGGTTCGGGGTGAGTTTGGCAAGATCTGTGCGTGCGTAACCCCCTCGAGCCCTTCGCTCGCAAGCTCGGTACCCGGCCCTTCGTGATGACGCTGTCGCGCGGCATCATCTGGACCGACCAGAAGCTGCACCGCTTCTTCGGGGGGCGGGTGAGCCTGGTCGGCATCGCGGGCCTGCCGTCGCTGCGGCTGACCACGACCGGGCGCAAGAGCGGGCTGCCGCGCAGCACGAACCTGCTGTACTTCCCGCACGGCGACGACTTCGTGCTCACGGGCTCGAACTGGGGCCGGCCGAACAACCCGGCTTGGACCTACAACCTGCGCGCGGATCCCAAAGCGACGGTCGGGATCCGCGCGCGGGTCGTGGAGGTCAAGGCCCGGGAGCTGGAAGGTGCGGAGTACGACCGCATGTGGTCCGAGCTGCTCGCGTTCTGGCCGGGCTACGAGATGGAACGCGTCGCGGCCGGGCGGCCGTTGCCGGTGTTCGTGTTGTCGCGAAGGTGACGGCGTAGGACAGACCGCGCCCCAAAAACGGGCATAACGGGGCAGAGCTCTTGTCAGGTGTGTGCGGATACGTGAAAGTGTTCGCCAGAAGTTCACCTGAGGGGAGTTGCCGGTGCGGCGGTGGCGCTGGGCGGCGGTGGCCGGTCTGGTCGTGGTCGCCGCCGGCGTCGTGGTGGTCGTCGTCGACCCGGCCGGACCGGATGCCGAGGCCGGGCCGATCGTGGTGTCGCGGTCGGGGTGCGGTGCGGGCTGGGTGGCGCCGCCCCCGGGCCCGCAGACGCTACAGGTGCGCAACACCGGCGCGGTGACCATGGAGGTCGAAGTCGTCGATCCCGGCACCGGCACCGTGTTCGGCGAGCTGGAGGGCGTGGGGTCCGGCACCACGCGAGCTCTGCCGGTGAACTTGGCCGACGGCGCGTACGCGCTGCGGTGCGCGCCGGAGGACGGCACTCCGTTCGTCGGGCCGGCGGTCCGCGTGAGCGGCGGCGCGCAGCGGCCCGGGCCCGCGGTCGTGCCCGTGACCAACGCCGACCTGCTGGAACCGCTGGAGAAGTACCACCGGTATGTGGCCGAAGGGCTCACTACACTGGCCGGGCAGACGGCCGCGCTCGACAACGCCGTCCACAGTGGAGACCGCGAGGCGAGCGAACGGGCCTGGCTCCGCGCACACCTGACCTACGAACGGCTCGGCGCGGCCTACGACGCTTTCGGCGACGCCGACGCGGCCGTCAACGGCATCACGGCGGGCCTGGCCGGCGGCGCGGCGGATCCGGGGTTCACCGGGTTCCACCGTCTCGAGAACGGCTTGTGGCACAACGAGGATCCGGCCGCGCTGGAGCCGGTGGCCAGACAGCTCGACACGGATGTGCGGCAGCTGCGCGCGGCGTTCGGCGACGCGCAGGTCGACCAGAACGACCTCGGCCTGCGCGCCCACGAGATCATGGAAAACACGCTGCAGTTCGAGCTCACCGGCCGCACCGACTACGGCAGCGGGAGCACACTCGCCACGGCCCAGGCCAACATCACCGGCACGCGCGCCGTGCTCGACGTGCTGCGGCCGTTGCTCGTCACCCGCTTCCCGGGGCTGGCGGACCTCGACGCGTGGCTCGATCGCACCGAACGCGATCTGCACTCGGCACCAGGCACGTCTCTGGCGAACCTGACGCAGGCCCGGCGCGAGAAGATCAACGCCGACGTCGCCGAGCTCACCGAGCGCCTCGCGCCGATCGCGGCGATCGCGGAACCGAGGAGGATCTCGTGACGTTCGGGCGGCGTGCGTTCTTGCGCGGGGCCGCGGCCGCCGGAGCCGGAGCGGGGCTCGTGGGCCTTGCCGGGAGTGCGTCGGCGACCGGGCCGGTGCCGTTCCACGGACCGCTCCAGGCTGCCGTACTCGCCGAGCCTGCGCGGCATTCGATCGTCGCGGCGTTCGACGTGGTGGCGGAGAACCGCCACGAGCTGACCGACCTGCTGCGCGAGCTGACCGGTCGCGCCGCGTTCCTCACCGCGGGCGGCGCACCGGCCGCGCTGGGGATCACCGGCCCGCCCGCCGACTCCGGCGTGCTCGGGCCCGAGGTGCCGGCGGGGGAGCTGGCGGTGCTGGTGGGCGTGGGCTCGTCGCTGTTCGACGACCGCTACGGCCTCGCCGCCCGCAAGCCGGCCAAGCTCAAGCCGATGCCGGTGTTCCCCGACGACGCCCTCGACCCGCGGTGGTGCCACGGCGACCTGAGCCTGGTCCTCACCGCGGCCGAGCCCGACACCGTGCTGCACGCTCTGCGCGACCTCACCCGGGCCACGCGCGGCGGCATGCAAGTGCGCTGGAAGATCGATGGCTTCACCTCACCGCCGCGCCCGGCCGGCACACCCCGCAACCTCCTGGGGTTCAAGGACGGCACCGCCAACCCCCAGCCGTCCGAACTGGACCGTCTGGTGTGGACGGACGACGGCGGCAGCTACCAGGTCGTGCGGCTCATCCGGATGCTCGTGGAGTTCTGGGACCGGGTATCGCTGTCGGAGCAGGAGAACATGATCGGCCGGCGCCGCGACACCGGCGCGCCGCTCGACGGCGCCGGCGAACTCGACGTGCCGCGCTACGCGGAAGACCCCGTCGGCACCGTGATCCCGCTGACCAGCCACATCCGCCTCGCCAACCCGCGCACCCCGCGGACCGACGGCGAGCGGATCCTGCGGCGCGCGGTGAACTACGACCGCGGGGTGGACACCAACGGCAACCTCGACATGGGCCTGGTGTTCACCTGCTACCAGCGTGACCTCGAAAGCCAGTTCGAGGCGGTGCAGAAGCGGCTCGAAGGCGAGCCGCTCACGGACTACGTCTCGCCGTTCGGGGGCGGGTACTTCTACCTGCTCCCCGGCGTGACGGATCCGGCCGACCACTACGGCCGGACGTTGCTGGGATGAGCGGGAAGGGGCAGGTCGTGGGCAGGAGCAGGAGAAGGACCGCGCTGGCGGCCGGGGCGCTGGGCACGGCCGTGCTGATGGCGGCGGCGTGTGCGAGCAGCGCCGCGTCGCCGGCGGTGCCGGACAAGGCTGTGGACGCGGCGAGTTTCCCGACGACGTCACCGATCAAGCACGTCGTGGTGATCTTCGGCGAGAACATCTCGTTCGACCACTACTTCGGCACCTACCCGGACGCCACCAACGAGAACGGCACCCCGTTCCACGCGGTACCGCACACGCCGAAGGTCAACGGGTTGGACCACAGGCTGCTCACGGACAACCCCAACTCCTACAACCCGAAACGTCTCGGCCCCGACCAGGCGCTGACGTGCGACCAGGCCCACGACTACAACAAGGAACAGGCCGCCTTCAACGGCGGGAAGATGGACAAGTTCGTCGAGAACACCGAGAAGGACAAGTGCACGGGCCAGCCCGTGCTGTTCGGTGAGCCCGGCCTGGTGATGGACTACTTCGACGGCAACACCGTCACCGCGATGTGGAACTACGCCCAGCACTACGCGCTCAATGACAACTCGTTCGACGCCGTTTTCGGCCCGTCCAGCCCCGGCGCGATCAACCTGATCTCCGGCCAGACCCACGGCCTGCAGCCCGTGGACTCGGTCACGGGCGAGCCGAAGGTCGACCCGAACACCGCCGCCTCACCCGACGAGCACGGCGTCGGCACGATGATCACCGACCCCGACCCGGCTTTCGACGACTGCTCCGACAAGAACCACACCGCGACCGACAACCTCGGTGCCTTCCAGGGCCGCAACGTCGGTGACCTGCTCAACGCCAAGCACGTCACGTGGGGCTGGTTCGAGGGCGGCTTCAAGCCCACCGGCGCGGCCGGCGGATACGCGGTCTGCGGCACCCAGCACCCGAACGTCGGCGGGCAGGCCGCCGTGGACTACAGCCCGCACCACGAGCCGTTCCAGTACTACGAGTCGACCGCCAACGCGAAGCACCTGCCGCCGAGCTCGCTCCACGCCGTGGGCCAGACCGACCAGGCCAACCACCAGTACGACGTGAGCGACTTCGACGACGCGCTGCGCGCCGGCACCATGCCCGCGGTCAGCTTCCTCAAGGCACCGTCCTACCAGGACGGTCACGCCGGCTACTCCGACCCGATCGACGAGCAGGCGTTCGTGGTCTCGGAGATCAACCGCTTCCAGTCCTCGCCGCACTGGCGCGACACCGCGATCGTGCTCGCCTACGACGACTCCGACGGCTGGTACGACCACGTGCCCTCGAAGATCGTGAACGGCTCGCACGACTCCGCCCAGGACTCGCCGGTGTGCACCTCGCACCCGGTACGCCTCGGCGGCTACGCCGACCGCTGCGGCTACGGCCCACGCCTGCCGCTGCTGGTGATCTCGCCCTACAGCCGGGCGAACCACGTCGACCACACCATGACCGACCAGACGTCGGTGCTGCGGTTCATCGAGGACAACTGGCGCCTCGGCCGCATCGGCGACGGCTCGTTCGACGCCCTGGCCGCGCCCCTGACCGGGATGTTCGACTTCTCGCACCCGAACGCGAAGCCGCTGAAGCTCGATCCGAAAACGGGTGCCGTGGTCCGCTGAGGCGCAGCGGTCGGCTGGTGAAACGGCGAAGGCCGCTCCGGAAGATTCCGGAACGGCCTTCGCGCGTCGTTCCCTGTGGATCAGGCGTTGGTCATCTTGCGCAGCACGTACTGCAGGATGCCGCCGTTGCGGTAGTAGTCGGCCTCGCCCGGGGTGTCGATGCGGACGTCGGCGTCGAACTCGACCGTGGTGCCGTCGGCCTTGGTGGCGGTGACGTGCACCGTGCGCGGGGTCTCGCCGTCGTTGAGCTTGGTGATGCCGGAGATGTCGAACGTCTCCGTGCCGTCCAGCTTCAGCGACGCGGCCGACTCACCGGCCGGGAACTGCAGCGGGATCACGCCCATGCCGATGAGGTTCGAGCGGTGGATGCGCTCGAACGACTCGGTGATCACCGCGCGCACGCCCAGCAGCGAGGTGCCCTTGGCCGCCCAGTCACGCGACGAGCCCGAGCCGTACTCCTTGCCGCCCAGCACGACCAGTGGGGTGCCCTGCGCCGCGTAGTTCTGGGCCGCGTCGTAGATGAACGCCTGCGGGGCGCCGTCCTGGGTGAAGTCGCGGGTGTAGCCGCCCTGCACGTCGTCCAGCAGCTGGTTGCGCAGCCGGATGTTCGCGAAGGTGCCGCGGATCATGACCTCGTGGTTGCCGCGGCGCGAGCCGTAGGAGTTGAAGTCCTTACGCTCGATGCCGTGCTCGCTCAGGTACTTGCCGGCCGGGGTGTCGGCCTTGATCGCACCGGCGGGGGAGATGTGGTCGGTGGTGACCGAGTCGCCCAGCTTCGCCAGCACGCGCGCGCCGGAGATGTCGGTGACCGGCGCCGGCTCGGCCTGCATGCCCTCGAAGTACGGGGGCTTGCGGACATAGGTGGACTCGGCATCCCACTCGAAGGTCTTGCCCTCGGGGGTCGGCAGCGCCTTCCAGCGCTCGCCGCCGTCGAAGACGTCGGCGTAGTCCTTGGCGAACATCTCCTGCGTGATCGAGGAGTCGATGGTCTCCTGGATCTCCTGCGGCGTCGGCCAGATGTCCTTCAAGAAGACGTCGTTGCCGTCGGTGTCCTGGCCCAGCGGCTGGTTCTCGAAGTCGAAGTCCATCGTGCCGGCCAGCGCGTAGGCGATGACCAGCGGCGGCGACGCGAGGTAGTTCATCTTCACGTCGGGGTTGATGCGGCCTTCGAAGTTCCGGTTGCCCGAGAGCACCGAGACGGCGGTGAGGTCGTTCTCCTGGATCGCGGCCGAGATCTCGTCCGACAGCGGGCCGGAGTTGCCGATGCAGGTGGTGCAGCCGTAGCCGACCAGGTGGTAGCCCAGCTTCTCCAGGTACGGCCACAGGCCGGCCTTGTTGTAGTAGTCGGTGACGACCTGAGAGCCCGGTGCCATCGACGTCTTGACCCACGGCTTGACCGCGAGGCCCTTGTCCACCGCGTTGCGGGCGAGCAGCGCCGCGCCCAGCATCACCGACGGGTTCGAGGTGTTGGTGCATGAGGTGATCGAGGCGATCACCACGGCGCCGTGGTCGAGCACGAACTCGCCGCGCTCGGCCGACTTCACCGTGATCGGCTTGGTCGGGCGGCCCGAGGCGCCGTTGGCGGCCGACTGCACCGGCACGGCGTCTTCGTCGGCGAACGAGAGCGAAGCCGGGTCGCTCGCCGGGAAGGTCTCCTCGATGGTCTCGTCGACCTTGGTGTGCGGCGCCGGGTACTGCTCTTCCACGTAGTCGTGCACCGACTTGCGGAAGGAGTTCTTGGCGTCGGACAGCTCGATGCGGTCCTGCGGGCGCTTCGGGCCGGCGATCGACGGGACGACCGTGGAGAGGTCCAGCTCGATGTACTCGGAGTAGACCGGCTCGTGGGACGCGTCGTGCCAGAGGCCCTGCTCCTTGGCGTAGGCCTCGACGAGCGCGACCTGCTCGGCCGAGCGGCCGGTGAGCTTGAGGTAGCGCATGGTCTCGTCGTCGATCGGGAAGATCGCGGCGGTCGACCCGAACTCGGGGCTCATGTTGCCGATGGTGGCGCGGTTGGCCAGCGGCACCGAGGCGACACCCTCGCCGTAGAACTCGACGAACTTGCTGACCACGCCGTGCTTGCGCAGCATCTCGGTGATGGTGAGCACCACGTCGGTGGCGGTCACGCCGGTCGGGATCTCGCCGGTCAGCTTGAAGCCGACCACACGCGGGATGAGCATCGACACGGGCTGGCCCAGCATGGCGGCCTCGGCCTCGATGCCGCCGACGCCCCAGCCCAGCACGCCCAGGCCGTTGACCATCGTGGTGTGCGAGTCGGTGCCGACGCAGGAGTCGGGGTAGGCCTGGCCGCCCCGGGCCATCACCGTGCGCGCGAGGTGCTCGATGTTGACCTGGTGCACGATGCCGGTGCCCGGCGGCACGACCTTGAACTCGTCGAAGGCGCCCTGGCCCCAGCGCAGGAACTGGTAGCGCTCGCGGTTGCGCTCGTACTCGATCTCGACGTTGCGCTCGAACGCGTCGGCGCGGCCGAACACGTCGATGATCACGGAGTGGTCGATGACCAGCTCGGCCGGCGCCAGCGGGTTCACCTTGTCGGGGTCGCCGCCGAGGTCGGTGACGGCCTCGCGCATGGTGGCGAGGTCCACGACGCAAGGAACGCCGGTGAAGTCCTGCATGATCACGCGGGCGGGCGTGAACTGGATCTCGATGGACGGGTCGGCGCTGGGATCCCAGCTGCCGAGCGCGCGGATGTGGTCGGCGGTGATGTTCGCGCCGTCCTCGGTGCGCAGCAGGTTCTCGAGCAGGATCTTCAGGCTGTAGGGCAGGCGCTCGGCGCCCTCGACCTTGTTCAGGCGGAAGACCTCGTACGAGTTGTCTCCGACCTTCAGCGTGTCTTTGGCGCCGAAGCTGTCCTTGCTGGCAGGTGCAGTCACGTCTAACTCCAGTGGCGGGGACCCGCGCCGTCGCGGGTGCGGGCCCCGGGTCAGTTCGGTGTGTGTTTCGCGGTCCTCGGGAAGACCGCGTCCGAGTCTTGCGCACCCCCACCGTAGGACCGGAATCGGGATGGCACACCTCGTCCGTCGCCCCAAACAGTACGCCTGTCCTGTATTAACTTCAAGGCGGCACGCGGAGTGAGCTGGGCCATTCGGACACGCCGAACGTCAGGGGTCCCCCGATGAGGGGAATTGGTGTCTACGGTGTGTGAGTTCCGCCTGAGGCTTGTGATAGTGGTGTGACTGCAGTGGCACGCGGTGTGATCACTGCTGGCAGGCGCTGGTGAGCGGGAGGTGGCTGGTCGTGGTGGTCCGGCGTGGACGGGTCTTGCGGCGTGGTCTCACCGTCGGCTCCTTCGCCCTCGTGGTCCTGTTCGGAGCAGCGGGCACGGGCCTGGCGGTGCCGCCGCCCCCGCCCAACCCGAGCGACTCGGAGCTGAACTCCTCGAAGGCCGCGGCCAACGAGAAGGCCGGCGAGGTCGGCAAGCTCACCAACCAGCTCGCGCAGGCCGAGCAGAAGCTCAGCTCGCTGCAGGACGACGTCGAGCTGAAGCAGGAACAGGCCATGAAGGCCCTGGTCGATCTGCAGTCGGCGCAGGACGCCGCGGGCCAGGCCGAGGACGCCGCGAAGTCGGCGCGCACGCAGGCCGACGCCGCGGCGGGCGCGATCGAGAAGGCGCGCCAGGACCTCAAGGAGTTCGCGGCGGCCAGCTTCGAGCAGGGCAGCACGGTCGGCTCCATCTCGGCGTACCTGACCTCCGACAGCCCCAAGGACCTGCTGGCCCGCGCCCAGATCCTCGACTCCATCGGCGGTTCGCGGCTCAACGCGCTCGACCGCCTCCAGCAGGCGCAGACGGACAAGTCCAACAAGGACGCCGCCGCGCGCAAGGCCCTCGACGTCGCGCAGCAGAAGCAGGAGGCCGCGCGCCAGGCGAAGAGCGGCGCCGACGCCGCCCAGGCCGACGCCGTGCAGGCGCAGCAGTCCCAGGCATCGCAGAACCAGCAGCTGCAGGCGAGCAAGAGCTCGGTGGAGCAGCAGCTCTACGCGGCGCAGTCGAAGGTCAACGGCCTGCAGGGCCAGCGCCAGCGCTACCAGGACTGGGTGGCGCAGAAGCAGCGCGAGGACGAGGAACGTGCCCGCCAGGCGGCGCTGAGTTCCTCGGGTGGCGGCGGCCGTCCCTCATCGGGCGGCGGTGGCCGGCCTTCGCCTGCGGCGGGCTCGTCGATCGAGTCCGTGATCGCCCGGGCGCTGTCGCAGCTGGGGCGCCCGTACGCCTGGGGCGGCGGCAACGGCAGCGGCCCCACCCGCGGCATTCACGACGGCGGCGTCGCCGACATGTACGGCGACTACCGCAAGATCGGCTTCGACTGCTCCGGCCTGATGATCTACGCCTTCGCCGGCGTGCGGTCGTTGCCGCACTACAGCGGCTACCAGTACACCTCCGGCCGCCGCGTCCCCCTCTCCCAGATGCGCCGCGGCGACATGCTCTTCTGGGGCGGCTCGGGCGGCATCCACCACGTCGCCCTGTACCTCGGCGGCGGGCAGATGGTGGAGGCCCCGCAGTCCGGCTCGTACGTGCGGGTGACCGCGGTGCGGTACGGCGGGATCATGCCGTACGCGACTCGGTTGATCGGCTGAGGTCCTACGCTCGTCCCTCGTGACGTGGGACGGAGTCCGCGACCGACTGGCGCGGCTGGCGAAGCGTCGGGACGCGCGCTCGGTGTCCGGCGCGAGCGCCCACGGATTCCGGCTGGCCCCGCGGCTGAGTGAACGCGACGTCGAGGCTGTCGAAGGGCAGTTCGGCGCGTCATTGCCCGAGCCGTACCGGAGCTTCCTCGTCGAGGTCGGTGCCGGCGGGGCGGGCCCGGGCTACGGGCTGCTGGGTTTCGGCCGCTCCGGCCGGCGCTGACGCGCTCGCTCGATGCTCGCGACGAAGCCGACACCCATGGCACCCTGCCGCTCTGCCACCGCGGCTGCGGCCATTACGACCTCCTCGTGGTGACCGGCCCCGACCGTGGCGCGCTGTGGTTCGACGGCGAGGCCTCCGAGGGCGGCATCGGGCCGCAGGCCGACGGGCACGGCCGGATGACGTTCGACCGCTGGTACCTCGGCTGGCTCGCGGAGGTCGAGGCCGGGGTGGGCCCGCCTAGGCCGGCGTCCAGACGTACGGCGTGGTCGTGGTCACGGCGGTGAAGCCGAGGCGCTCGAGGATCGGGCGGCTCGGAGGGAGGGCGTCGACCTGGAGGTAGCGCGCGCCGCGGGTGCGGGCGGTGGCGGCGCGGTGGGCGACGAGCGCGCGGTAGAGGCCGCGGCCCCGGAAGGACGGCAGGGTGGCGCCGCCCCAGAGGCCGGCGAAGGTGGTGCCGCCGACGAGTTCCAGGCGGGCCGCGGAGACGAGGCGGCCGGCGGATTCGGCGACGACGTGGACCGTCGTGCCCTCGTTGTCTTCGCGGGCGCGCGCGAGGAGGTCGCGGGCGACGGCGGCCTCGTCGCTGCCGAAGACGGTGGCGCTGAGGCGGGCGATGCGGCGCAGGTCGGCCTCGCCGGTGGCTTCGCGGATGGTGACGTCGGCCGGGGGCGGGGCCGAGGGGGAAATCCCGGAAACGGGGGCGATGAGGACCGTTTCCGTTTCCTCCGGTGCGAAACCGGCGGCGAGCAAGCGGTCGGGCAGGTCGCCAGGACGGTCGTAGGCGCGGGTTTTCCATTCGAAAGCTTCACCCCGTGAGGCGAAGAAGCGGACCTGCCGGGCGATGAGCGCGTCCAGCGAAGGCCCGGTCACGCCGAGATCCGGCGGGCCCACCACGAAACCACGCCGGGCGCCGAGGATGCGGGTCACCGGGGCGTCGTGATCCAGAGTCGTGCCCGGTTCCGGGGTGGTCAGCTCGGCGGTGCGGACCTCGGCGTCGTATGCGGCCAGCAGCGGGTCGGTCATGGGACGACGCTAGCGTGGGCGGTGACGAGGGCACGATGTCGCCCGCTGACTGTCCGGTGTGGACAAACCGGAGCTGATCGCGTGCCGAGGAAGCCGCCGGGGACCGGCCGAGCGTCCGCGAGTCCACTGTGGACCGGCTGATGGTGCCGACCGTGACGGCACTGCCCTCGTCGACGAGGCGGGGGAGGAGCTGCGGGTGCCCCGGACCGCCGGCCGAACCGGTCAAAAGCGACGATCACGACACGTCGTGCGACCTGTGCCCACATCGCTGACACCGTCTTCACAGCTGTCACACCGCTGATGCGCTTGGCTACCGTGACGGGCCAGCGCGCCGCGCGTACTACGACCACCGGGAAGCAGTACCGTCGGCGGGCGAGCCCGGAGGAAGCAGAACCACAGGAGGCAGAGTGACCGAGCCCGGCTACGCCGAGGGCGGGAACGGGCAGCAGCCCGGCACGCCGGCGCGGGACGCCCAGTTGCTGGAACGCACCGTGTTCGAGGTCAAGCGCATCATCGTCGGCCAGGACCGGCTGGTGGAGCGCGTGCTCGTCGGGCTGCTGGCGAAGGGTCACCTGCTGCTGGAAGGCGTGCCCGGAGTCGCGAAGACGCTGGCCGTGGAGACCTTCGCGCGGGTGGTCGGCGGCTCGTTCTCCCGGGTGCAGTTCACGCCCGACCTCGTGCCGGCCGACATTCTCGGCACGCGCATCTACCGCCAGGGTGCGGAGCGCTTCGACGTGGAGCTGGGCCCGGTCGTGGCCAACTTCGTCCTCGCCGACGAGATCAACCGCGCGCCCGCGAAGGTGCAGTCGGCGATGCTGGAGGTGATGGCCGAGCGGCACGTGTCGATCGGCGGCCAGACCTTCCCGATGCCCGACCCGTTCCTCGTGCTCGCCACGCAGAACCCGATCGAGAACGAGGGCGTCTACCCGCTGCCGGAGGCGCAGCGCGACCGCTTCCTGTTCAAGATCGTGGTCGAATACCCCACGGCCGAGGAAGAGCGCGAGATCATCTACCGGATGGGCGTCACGCCGCCGGTGCCCCACGAGGTGCTCAGCCCCAGCGAGCTCGTGCGCCTGCAGGGCGTCGCGTCGCAGGTGTTCGTGCACCACGCGCTGGTCGACTACGTGGTGCGCCTCGTGCTGACCACCCGCACGCCCAACGACCACGGCCTCGCCGACGTCGCGGGCTGGGTCTCCTACGGCGCGTCGCCGCGCGCGAGCCTCGGCATCATCGCCGCCGCCCGCGCGCTCGCGCTGGTGCGCGGCCGCGACTACGTGCTGCCGCAGGACGTCGTCGACGTGGTGCCCGATGTGCTGCGCCACCGCCTCGTCCTGTCCTACGACGCGCTGGCCGACGGCGTGCCCGTGGACCACATCATCACCCGCGTGCTACAAACGGTGCCCCTGCCGCAGGTCTCGGCCCGGCCGCAGGGCGGGACCGGGCCGGTGCCGGCGGGCGCGCCCGTCAGGTAGTCGGCGTGGCAGGGAAGGCGCAGAAGGACCAGCGTCCCGGGTGGGCGCCCCCGGTGCTGCGCGGCGACCGCCTGGAGGCGGGGCTGCGCACGCTGGAGCTCGACGTCCGCCGCCGGCTCGACGGCCTGCTGCAGGGCAACCACCTCGGCCTCGTGCCCGGTCCCGGCTCGGAGCCGGGTGAGGCGCGGCCGTACCAGCCGGGCGACGACGTGCGGCGGATGGACTGGGCCGTCACGGCCCGCACGACCACGCCGCACATCCGCGAGACGGTGGCCGACCGCGAGCTGGAGACGTGGGTGGTCGCGGACATGTCCGCGAGCCTCGACTTCGGCACCGCGCTGTGCGAGAAACGCGACCTGGTTGTGTGCGCGACGGCCGCCGTCGCCCACCTCACGGGCGGAGGCGGCAACCGCATCGGCGCGCTCGTGTCCAACGGCCAGGGCGTGAACCGCATCCCCGCGCGCGGCGGGCTCGCCCACGCGCGCGGTCTGATCCGGCGGCTGGCCGAGACCCCGCGGGCGCCCGAGGGCGTCCGCGGTGATCTCGCCGACGCGCTGGAGCAGCTTCGCCGTCCGCCCCGCAGGCGCGGCCTGGGCGTGGTGATCTCGGACTTCCTGGGACCCACCGACTGGCAGCGGCCGCTGCGCGCGCTCGGCGGGCACCACGAGCTCATCGCCATCGAAGTCCTCGACCCGCGCGACGTGGACCTGCCCGACGTGGGCACCGTCGTCCTGGCCGACCCGGAGACAGGGAAACAGCGCGAAGTGCACGCTTCCGCCTTGCTGCGCAAGGAGTTCGGCGCCGCGGCGCACGCCCACCGGCAGGACGTCGCGGCCGGGCTGCGCCGCGCGGGTGCGGCGCACCTGGTGCTGCGCACCGACTCCGACTGGATCGCCGACATGGTGCGGTTCGTGGTCGCGCGCAAGCGTCGCTGGTCAGGCGGTGTCGCATGAGCCTCGGCGGCTTCACTTCACCGTGGTGGTTCCTGCTGCTGATCCTGGTGGCGGCCGTGGCCGTCGCGTACGTGCTGGCCCAGCGGGCGCGGCGCAAGCGCGTGATGCGGTTCGCGAACCTGGAGCTGCTCGACAAGGTCGCGCCGAAGACGCAGGGCTGGATCAGGCACCTGCCGGCCGTGCTGATCGTGTTGTCGCTGCTGGTGCTCACCGTGGCGCTGGCCGGGCCGACAGCGGAGCAGAAGGTGCCGCGCAACCGGGCCACCGTGGTGCTGGTGATCGACGTGTCGCTGTCGATGGAGGCCACCGACGTCGCGCCCAACCGGCTGAAGGCGGCGCAGGACGCGGCCAAGCAGTTCGCCGAGAACATGACCCCGGGCGTCAACCTCGGGCTGATCTCCTTCGCCGGCACCGCGACCGTGCTGGTCAACCCGACCACCGACCGCGCCGGCGTGGTGAAGGCGATCGACAACCTGAAGCTCGCGCAGTCGACGGCCACCGGTGAAGGCATTTTCGCGGCCATGCAGTCGATCGAGAGCTTCTCGGCCGTGGTCGGCGGCGCCGACGGCCCGCCGCCTGCGCGCATCGTGCTGATGAGCGACGGCAAGCAGACCGTGCCGGAGGATCTCTATGCCCCACGCGGCGCGTACACCGCGGCGCAGGCGGCGAAGCAGGCCCAGATGCCGATCTCGTCCATCTCGTTCGGCACCACGCACGGTTCGGTCGACATCGAGGGCAAGCCGCAGGACGTGCGGGTGGACGACGACTCCCTGAAGGAGATCGCGCGGCTGTCCGGCGGAGACTTCTACAAGGCGGCCAGCGCCGACGAGCTGAAGAAGGTCTACGCCGACCTCGGCGAGCAGATCGGTTACGAGCTCAAGAACGCCGACGCGAGCAAGCCGTGGGTCGTGATCGGCACCCTGGTGCTGATGATCGGCGCGGCGGCCGCGTTGCTGATCGGCCAGAGACTCCCGTAGCAGGCGGGGAAATTCCGGCGACTCAGCCTGGCGGCCGGCCGAAACCGTTCTGCCGCCAGGCTTCGTAGATCGTGATGGCCGCGGTGTTGGCCAGGTTGAGCGAGCGGCTCGTGGGCACCATCGGCAGCCGCACCCGGTCGGTGATCTCGGTCGCCTGCTCCACGTCGTCGGGCAGGCCTGCGGACTCGGGGCCGAACAGGAGCACGTCGCCGGGTTCGTAGGCCACGTCGGTGTAGAGGCGCGTGGCCTTGGCGCTGAACGCGTAGACCTTGGCCGGCAACAACGCTCGCCATGCCGCAGCGAGGTCGGCGTGCACGTGGACGCGCGCGAGGTCGTGGTAGTCGAGCCCGGCGCGGCGCAGTTGCTTGTCCTCGAGCGTGAACCCCAGCGGCTCGACCAGGTGCAGCTCGCAGCCGGTGTTGGCGGCGAGGCGGATCGCGTTGCCGGTGTTCGGCGGGATCTCGGGGTGGTAGAAGAGCACGCGGAACATGGCCGGACCTCAGGAAAGTCAGGGAGCGGTGGGTGCGGGCAGGTGGGCCGCGTAGACGTCGCGCACGGCGGCGGGCGGCTCGGTCTTGCGCAGGGTGACGGGGTCGATGAACACGTAGCGGATCTTCGCCTCGGTGGTGAGCTTGCCGGCGCGGCGGATCTCCGACTCGTAGACCATCGACGTGGTCCCGAGGTGTGTGAGGAACACCGAGACCACGAGGTCGTCGTCGTAGCGGCACGGCGCGCGGTAGCGCAGGTTCGACTCCGCGACCACCACGTCGATCCCCGTGGCCAGAAACGCTTCGTGCGAGCCGAACAGCGCCTTCTCGACCTCGAAGGAGGCCATGTCCACGTACGCGAGGTAGTGGGCGTTGAAGACGATCCCCTGGCCGTCGCACTCGTGGTAGCGCACGCGCAAGGGCATCTCGACCAGCGGTCGGCGCGGTGGGGTCACGCGACCAATCTAGCGAGCGCCGATCAGCCGTGGAGCGCCCGGTACGTGTCGGCGGCCCCGGGGTGCAGCGGCACGGGCTGGGTGCCGATGAGCGTGCGCACGTCGAGGAACTGCGTCCCCACGGCCTGCGCCGGCACCAGATCGGCCGCGCGCCCGGCGAGCACCCGCACCACGGCCGCGGCGACGTCCGAGGGCAGACCCGGGGCGCAGACGAGCAGGTTCGCCACGCCGATCGTCGCCGGCGCCCCGACTCCGGTGTATGCGCCGGCGGGCACCTGGACCTGTTCGTAGACCGGCCCGTGTATCGACCGCAACGCGGGGGTCACCGAAGCGAGCGGCAGCAACGCGAGTGGTGTCGTGCGGTTGAGCTCGGCGAGCGCCGGAGTGGGGAGGCCGCCCGACCACAGCAGTGCGTCGATGCGACGGCTCGCCAGCGCGGCGATGGCGTCCGCCAGCGGCAGGTGCCGCGCCATCACGGATACGCCGGCCGCGGCGAACACTCGTTCGCCCAGCTGTGCGGCGCCCGACCCGCCCGCGCCGACGGACACCGGCCGTCCCGCCAGATCCCGCAGCTGCGCGAGACGATCGTCCGCGCGCACCACGAGCTGCAGGTAGTTCTCGTACACCCGGCCCAGTGCCCGCAACGGCACCGGCGCGGGAAACGGCGCCTGGCCCGCGAGCGCCGACTGCGCGACGTCCGCGAGGACCAGCCCGAGGTCGGCCCCGCCGTCGCGCACGCGCTCGACGTTCACCACGCTCGCCTCGGTCGCCACGGCCGCGCAGTGCAACCGCGGCTCCGCCCGGCTCACCTCGGCCGCGAGCACCTCCGCGAACGCCAGGTAGAACCCGCCTTGCTCACCGGCGGCGATCGTGACGGACCGCTCGGGGCCGCGGTAGGCGGGCGCGCACCCGGCGAGTGCGAGGCCGAGCCCGCCGAGCAACGCGGTGCGGCGCGTGATCGTCACGGTGTCACCGCCGGCAGTGTCACGCGGACCTGCAGCCCGTGCGGCGCGTTGGCGCGCAGTTCGAGCATGCCGCCGCGGGCGCGGGTTTGCTCGCGCGCGATGGCGAGACCGAGGCCCGTACCACGAGGTGCGCCGTCGCCGCCGGCGCGCCAGAAGCGGTCCGTCGCGCGGGCGAGGTCGGCGTCCGGCAGGCCGGGGCCGTCGTCGGTGACGACAAGGGTGGCGGCGTTCGGCGACGTCTCCCACTCGGCCGAGATGGTGGCGCCGCGGCCGGCGTGGTGGACGGCGTTGTCGAGCAGCACGTCGAGGATCTGCGCGAGCTCACCCTCAGGGGCGTGCACGAGCACGGGTTCGGCGTGGCCGGGGCAGCGGAGCAGGGCGGCTCCGGCGTCGTCGGCGGCGGGACGCCAGGCGTCGACGCGTTCGGCGATCACGGCGGCGAGGTCGGCGGGTTCGTCGTCCGAGCCGGCGGCGATGCGGGTGGCGGTGGACTCCGCGGTGGCGAGGGCGAGCAGGCCGTCGAGGATGCGTTCGAGGCGTTCGACCTCCACGACGATCGCCCGGTACGCCGGCCGGCCGGCCTCGGCCGAGGCGACCGAATCGACGCGCAGCCGCAGCGCGGCCATCGGGTTGCGCAGCTGGTGGGAGGTGTCCGCGACGAGCCGGTGCTGCTGGTCGGCAGCCTCGCCGACGGCGTCGGACATGCGGTTCACCGAAGCCGCCAGCGACCGCAGCTCGCGCGGCCCGGAGCTCTCCGGCACCTGCGCGCGGTGACCGCCCGCGACGGCCAGCACGCCCGTCTCCAGCTCGACCAGCGGCCGCACCATCCACCGCGCGAGCAGCATCGCCAGCAGCACGAACACGGCTGCCACGAGCAGTGCCCCGGCGGCGATCGCGCTCCAGCGGGCGGCGACGTCGGCGGCCGCCACGGCCACGGAGGCGCGCAGCACCACCACCCCGGCCACCCGCGTGCCCGACCCCACCGGACGTGCGAACAGCACCGGCCCGGCCGACCACGGGCTCAGCCGCTCGACTCGCGGGGCCGGCTCGTTGCGCATGGTCGCCTCCACGAGCGCGCGCACCTCCGGCGCCGCGGCCGTGAGCCCACCCGTCTGCACCAGCGGGGTGCGCTGCGCGTCGACCACCACCACGGCCTCGCCGTAGAGCTCCGAGTACCGCTCGGCCTCCGCGTCGAGCGCCGCCGGGTCGTGCGTGTCGACCGCCTGCTGAGCCAGCACGCCGAACCGGTCGACGTCGCTGCTGCGGGAGATCACCAGCTGCTGCGTGCGCTGCTCCGCCGTACTCGCCAGCAGCGGCACGGCGAACGCGGCCACCACGAGCAGCGCGAGCGCGACCAGCACGACGAGCAGGCGGGTACGCACCGCTCAGCCCCGGCCCAGCCGGTAGCCGAAGCCGCGGATCGTCGTGAGCAGGCCCGGCCGGTCGAGCTTGGCGCGCAGCTGCGTCATGTGGACGTCGAGCGATCGCGAGATGGCGAGGTACGCGTCGCCCCACACCTCGTCCATCAGCTGCTGGCGGCTCACGGCGGTGCCCGGCCGCGCGGCGAGCACCGCCAGCACGGCGAACTCCTTCGTCGTCAGCCCGATGTCCCGGCCCGCCACCAGGACGCGGCGCCCGCCGAGGTCGATCTCGACGTCTTCGAGCCGCACCACGGCGTCGTCGGCCGGGGTGTCGCGCACGCCCGCCCGGCGCACGACGGCGTCCATCCGCGCGAGCAGTTCGGCCAGCCGCACGGGTTTCGTGAGGTAGTCGTCCGCGCCCAGGCGCAGCCCGCGGACGACGGACCGTTCGTCGCCGCGGGCGGTCAGCACGATCACGGGCACGGCGGAGACCTGGCGGATCTTGCGCAGCACGTCGAGCCCGTCGAGGTCCGGCAGGCCGAGGTCGAGCAGCAGCAAATCGGCCTCACGGTGCCGGTGCAGCGCGTCGGCACCGCGGCCGACGCTGGTCACGGTGTGGCCGCGCGCGTGCAGCGTCTCGGCGAGCGCACCGGCGACCCCGGTGTCGTCCTCCACGAGCAGCACGCGCACGGCCGTCCTCCCGCTCAGTCTTCGTCACGCTCCAGGGCGGACGAACGCGACGTTTCGCGCATTGTCCCGTACACGATGAGCGAGACGAGGATGCAGCCCGCGACGTACCAGAAGAACAGCGATTCGTGCCCCGCCTTCTTCAGCGCCTGCGCGATGAGCTCGGCCGTGCCGCCGAAGATCGCCACGGTCAGCGCGTACGGCAGGCCGACACCGAGCGCGCGGATCCGCGTGGGGAACAGCTCGGCCTTCACGATCGCGTTGATGGACGTGTAGCCCGTGACGATCACGAGCGCCCCGAGCAGCAACAGGAAGGCGAGCACCGGCTGCTTCGTGTGCGCCATGGTCGTCATGATCGGGACGGTGAGCACGGTGCCCGCGATCCCGAAGAACATCAGCAGCTTGCGCCGGCCGATCCGGTCCGACAGCCGTCCGGCCACCGGCTGCAGGAGCGCGAAGATCAGCAAAGCGATGAAGAGGATCCACGTCACCGTGCGGCGCGGGATGCCGGCGGTGTTCTCGAGGAACTTCTGCGTGTAGGTGGCGTAGGTGTAGAAGGCGACCGTGCCGCCGAGCGTGAGGCCGACGACGAGCGCGATCTCCCTCGGGTACTTCACGAGCGTGCGCAGCGTGCCGCGTTCGCCGGCCTGCTTGCCCGAGCCGGACTGTGCGGAACTCTCCTGGGCGGCGACGCGCTCGTAGCTGGCCGACTCGTCCATGCTGCGCCGCAACACCATCACGACCACCGCCGCGACGGCGCCGACCACGAACGCGATGCGCCAGCCCCAGTCGCCCATCTGCGCCTCGGTGAGCACGCTCTGCAGGATCAGCTGCAGCCCGAGCGCGAGCAGCTGCCCGCCGACGAGCGTCACGTACTGGAAGCTGGAGTAGAAACCGCGCTTGCCCGGAGTGGCCACTTCGGACAGATACGTCGCCGACGTCGAGTACTCGCCGCCCACCGAAAGCCCCTGCAGCAGCCGCGCGAGCACGAGCAGGATCGGCGCCGCGACGCCGATCGACGCGTAGCCCGGCGTCGCCGCGATGAGCAGCGAGCCGAACGCCATCATCGAAACCGAGAGCACGAGCGCGCTGCGGCGCCCGAACCGGTCGGCGAAGCGCCCGAGCATCCAGCCGCCCAACGGGCGCATCAGGAACCCCACGGCGAACACGGCCGCGGTGTTGAGGAACTGGGCCGTCGCGTCGCCACCGGGGAAAAACGCTTTGGCGAAGTAGATCGTGAACGCCGAGTAGGCATACCAGTCGTACCACTCGACAAGGTTGCCGATGGAGCCGCGCAGCACGTTGCCGACGACTCGGCGCTCGCCCTCGCGGGTCACCGGGGTGGGGATCCGGGTAGTCATCCTTGACCTCCTGTGTCGCGACTCACGGTGACCACCGGAGTACGCGCGCGGCAAGGTCGCGGCGCCGTTCCTAACCTGTCCTTAGGCGAGTTCCGGCCGTACCGAAGAGCCGGGGGACCGGCGATCCTGATCACGTTTTGTGCGGATCGCACGCCCGGCCTTCCCCCGGTTTGTAGGAACCCTCTGGTCTGCGCAAACGGAGCGGCGCGCCGCGCCCTAACCTCCGCTCTGGACTTCCGCGCCGGCCCGGACGCGGAGGTGGCGCCGGGTGCGGCGACGCCGCGCGCGGCCGATAGCCTCGTCGCGACAGGGACACCGAGCAGAGGGAGACGTGCAGTGGGACGGTCGGTCTTGGTCACCGGCGGCAACCGGGGTATCGGTCTGGCGATCGCCCGGGACCTCGCCGAGCAGGGCCACCAGGTGGCCGTCACCCACCGCGGCTCCGGCGCGCCGGAAGGGCTCTTCGGCGTCGAAGCGGACGTCACGGACGCCGAGCAGATCGACGCCGCGTTCAAGCTGGTCGAGGAGCACCAGGGCCCGGTCGAGGTGCTCGTCTCCAACGCCGGGCTCACCGACGACACGCTGCTGATGCGCATGAGCGAGGAGCAGTTCGAGCGTGTGGTGAACGCGAACCTCACCGGCGCGTTCCGGGTCGCCAAGCGCGCTTCGCGCGGCATGCTGCGCGCCCGCTGGGGCCGGTTCATCTTCATCTCGTCGGTCGTCGGCCTGTCGGGCTCGGCAGGCCAGGCGAACTACGCCGCGTCGAAGGCCGGTCTCGTCGGCTTCTCGCGCTCGCTCGCGCGGGAGCTCGGCTCGCGCAACATCACGTCCAACGTGATCGCGCCCGGCTTCGTCCGCACCGACATGACCGACGCGCTCGGCGAGGACCGCAAGAAGGAGATCCTCGCCAACGTGCCCACCGGCCGCTACGCCGAGCCGGCCGAGATCGCCGCGGCCGTGCGCTACCTCGCGTCCGACGACGCCGCCTACGTCAACGGCGCGGTGCTGCCGGTCGACGGCGGCCTCGGCCTCGGCCACTGACCTTCCCGACTCTTCCGCGACCACCACAAGACCTGGAGGAACCCGTTGCCCGGACTGCTCGAAGGCAAGCGGCTGCTGATCACCGGTGTCATCACCGATGCCTCGCTCGCGTTCCACGCGGCCAAGATCGCGCAGCAGGAGGGCGCTGAGGTCGTGCTCACCGGCTTCGGCCGGCTCTCGCTGGTCAAGACGATCGCCAAGCGCCTCCCGAAGCCGGCGCCGGTGCTCGAGCTCGACGTGACCAACTCCGAGCACCTGGACTCGCTGGCCGACCGCGTGCGCGAGCACGTCGACGGCCTCGACGGCGTGCTGCACTCCATCGGTTTCGCCCCGCAGACCTGCCTGGGCGCGCCGTTCCTGGACGCGCCGAGCGACGACGTGAAGATCGCCGTGGACGTGTCGGCGTTCTCGTTCAAGTCGCTGGCGGTGGCGACGCTGCCGCTGCTCTCGCGCGGCTCGTCGATCGTCGGCATGGACTTCGACGCGCGAGTGGCGTGGCCGGCCTACAACTGGATGGGCGTCGCGAAGGCGGCCCTGGAGTCGGTGAACCGCTACCTCGCACGCGACCTCGGACCGCGCGGCATCCGCGTGAACCTGGTCAGCGCCGGTCCGATGAAGACGATGGCCGCGAAGTCGATCCCGGGCTTCAACGAGCTGGAGGACGGCTGGAACGAGCGCGCCCCGCTCGGCTGGGACAGCTCCGACCCGGACCCGACGGCCAAGACCGTCTGCGTCGCGCTGTCGGACTGGCTGCCGGCCACCACCGGTTCGATGATCATGGTCGACGGCGGCGTGCACGCTCTCGGCATCTGAGGTCTTTCCCTTACGGCGAACGGCTCCCGCGAAGTTTTCGCGGGAGCCGCTCGCCGTTTCACTGCGCGGCCGGCTGGGGTACCGGCTCCTTTGAGGAGAGCGCCGGACGGGGAGCGCGGGCGTCGTCGGAACGCTGCAGGCGCAGGGCGAACGTGAGGGCGGCCAGCGCCAGCCCGCCGAGCCCCACGCTCACCCACGCGACGCTCGGGAAGCCGAGACCCGCGTTGATCGCGACACCGCCGACCCACGGACCCGCGGTGTTGCCGACGTTGAAGCCCGACGTGGTGCTGGCGCCGACCAAAGTGGACGATCCGCCCGCGACCGAGTACGCCCGGACGTTGAGGGCCGGGTTGGCCGCGAACGCGGCGGCGCCGAGCACGAGGACCGCGACGACGGCGACCACGGTGTCCGAAGTGACCGCCAGCGCGACGAGCGCGACGACGGCCAGCCCCAGGCTGCCGTAAAGCGTCGAGAACGGACGGGCGTCGGCGAGCTTGCCGCCGGCGAGGATGCCGATCACCGCGCCGGCGCCGAAGAGCACGAGCACGAGCGGGACCCACGAGGATGGCAGGCCGTCGGTCGTCGTGAGCAGCGGCGCGAGGTAGCTGAACGTCGCGAAGACCATGGCCTGCGTCAGCGCGATCACGCCCAGCGCCAGCCAGATCCGTCCGTTGCGGAAGATTCGCAGTTCGGTCCGCACTCGCAGGGCCGAGGAGTTCGAGACGGTGCGCGGCACGAACGCGAGCACGCCGACGATGGCCACCACGGTCAGTGCGGCCACCGCCCAGAACGCGGTGCGCCAGCCGGCGTGCTGGCCGAGGAAGGTGCCGGCGGGGACGCCCGCGATGTTCGCCAGGGTCAGGCCGCCGACCAGCACCGCGAGCGCGCGGCCGCGGCGCGCCGCGGGCACGAGCGAAACGGTGGTCGCCGCGGCGACGGCCCAGAACCCGGCGCAGGCCAGGGCACTCACGACGCGGGTCGCGAAGAGCAGGCCGTAGCCCGGGGCGAGTGCGCCGCCGACGTGCGAGCCGGCGAACACCACCAGCAGCGCGAGCAGGGTCGTGCGGCGGGGCAGCTTGAGCGTGCCGACGGCCAGCAGCGGCGCGCCGACCACCATGCCGACGGCGAACGCCGAGATCAGCAGGCCGGCGTCGGGGATGCTGACGCCGAGGTCGGCCGCCATCCCGGGAAGCAGGCCGGTGATCATGAACTCCGAGGTGCCGAGGGCGAAGATGCTGAGCCCGAGCACGAAGACGGCCAAGGGCACGATTCGTCTCTCCTTATGGATCGATTGGTACAAAACTGGCTCGTGGCACATCGACGCTGATGCTGGGGTGGAGTGGTCGGTGCGGGTGGGTCAGCGGCGGGCGAGTGCCGCGACGGCGATGTCGGCCACCGCCGTCATGGCCGTGCGTTCGGCGCCGCGGCGCGACATCAGCCGCAGCCCGCTCACGGTGCTGTGCACGAACTCGGCGATGTCGTTCGGCTCCCGGTCGCGGGTGATGCTGCCGTCGGCCTGGCCGAGGCGCGCGCACTCGGCGAGCGATGCCAGGTGCGCGGCCGTGTCGGCCTCGACCCGCGCCGTGATCTCGGGGTCCGCGGTGCCGAACTCGGCGACGGTGTTCACCACCAGGCAGCCGCGGCGGCCGTGGGTGAGCTCGTCGTCGATCACCGACACCAGGAGCCGGTGGATCGCGTCGAGACCGTCGTCGGACTGTTCCAGCACTGCGGCCCGGCTGCGGACGCCGAGCCGGATGTAGTGCTCGAGCGCGCGCCGGAACAGGATTTCCTTGCTGGTGAACGTGTTGTACACGCTGCTGCGGCCGAGTCCGGTCGCGGCGCAGAGGTCCTGTGTGGAGGTCGCCTCGTAGCCGCGGGCCCAGAAGGCGTTCATGGCGCCTTCGAGGGCTTCGGTCTCGTCGAACTCGCGTGGCCTGGGCATGCGGACACCGTACCAGGTTTTGGATAGGTCGGTACACAATGAGCCCGCTCCGTCGTGGGCGCCGCCACAGGGGCAAGATGGACACCGTGGGTTACGACGCGTTGTTATGGCTTTCGTTCGGCGGTCCGGAGGGGCCCGACGAGGTGATGCCGTTCCTGGAGAACGTCACCCGGGGACGCGGGGTGCCGCGTGAGCGGCTGCTCGAGGTCGCCGAGCACTACCAGCACTTCGGCGGGGTGTCGCCGATCAACCGGCTCAACCGCGCGGCTATCGCGGCCGTCGAGAAGCAGCTCGCGGCCGAAGGCCTCGACCTGCCGGTGTATTTCGGCAACCGCAACTGGCAGCCCATGGTGGAGGACACCGTGGCGCGGATGAAGGCCGACGGCGTGCAGCGCGTGCTCGCGTTCCCCACCAGTGCCTACGGCGGTTACTCCGCGTGCCGCCAGTACGACGAGGATATCGTGCGCGCCCGCGAAGCCGTGGGACCCGAAGCGCCGGAGATCGTGAAGCTGCGCCAGTTCTTCGACCACCCGCTGTTCATCTCCGCGATCGCCGACGCGGTGCGCGCCGCCCACGCGCGCCTCGGTGACCGGCCGGGTACGCGCACGGTCTTCACCGCGCACTCCGTGCCGGTGAGCGCCGACGTCGCCTCCGGCCCGCCCGCCGAAGGGGGCCGGCGCTATTCCCGCCAGATCGCCGAAGCCGCGCGGCTCGTGGCGGCCGAGGCAGGCATCGCGGAGTACGACGTGGTCTGGCAGTCGCGCTCGGGGCCGCCGCAGGTGCCGTGGCTGGAGCCGGACATCGTCGACCACCTCGACGCCCTGCACGCCGCCGGCGTGAAGTCCGTGGTGGTCAGCCCGATCGGCTTCGTCTCCGACCACCTCGAGGTGATCTGGGACCTCGACAACGAAGCCGCCGAGCGCGCCGCCGAACATGGCATGGCCTTCGCCCGCGCCGCGACGCCCGACGTCGACCCGCGCTTCGCCGAGCTGGTGGTGGAACTGGTGCGCGAGCACATTTCCGGCGCCCCGGCCCGCAAGCTCTCGCCCTTCCCGGCCGACGGCTGCTCGCTCAACGGGGCGCCCTGCTCGGTCGGCTGCTGCGAGCCCGCGAGGCGTCCCGCCCGCTGACCTGAAAGAGCCCGCTGTCCGGAGAACCGGGCAACACGGGCGAAAAGCGCGTTGTTCGCTCTTGGCTGAGACTGCAGGCGCGGGTGTTCGCTGTCAGCTGAGCGCGGAGAACCTCACGGCTGCCGGTCGGCCTGCTCCGCGAACACCCGCACCGCTTCGTTGACCGACGCCGTCCGAGCCGTGCGCACCGCGTCCGACAAGGGCCGCAACGCTTCGGCGCGACGGCTGGCGGCCGAGGCGGACAGCGCGCCTCCCGGGTCGTCGGTGCGGGCGATGGCCAGGATCGCCGAGATCTCCTCCGCGCGCTGCAGCACGCGCAGCGCCCGCGCGGGCGTGCCGGCCGGCCACTCGACCTGCGGGCGCGATCGCAGGTGGGCCGACAGCTCGGCGCGCACGCCGGGGCGATCGCTGGCCACGTCCAGCGCCTGCAACGCACCCGCGCTGGCGCGGATCGCGTCCGTGAGGCCGTGTTCGGCGTCGGGCAGCGACTGGTATTCCAGCGGAACCGGGGTGGGCACCGAGTAGACCGTCCAGCGCATCAGGCCTTCGGCGATCGGCTCGGGCACGAGGCCGAAGCCGAGCTCGGTCAGCACTACCGCGTCACCGCAGCGCAGCGCCGCTTCGGCGAACGGGCCGCCCCCGCCGAGGCCGCGGACGTCGCCGGGCACGGGGAGCACGAGCTGGGCCATCTTCACACTCTGCGCGCGCAGCGCCATGAGGAGCTGGACCGGGGTTGCGGCGCGGTGGAACGCCAGCGGAAGCTCGAACGCTTCGGCGGCGGGGGCGTCGGCCGCGACGACGTCGTGCGCTTCGCCCCAGGCAGCGAGGGCGTCGAGCACATCATCGGAAGCCGCGGCTCCGTTGAGCCACGCGGAGGACCAGACGGCGAGGGTCGCACTGGGACGGCACACGACGCCCTATTTTACCGGTAGTCCACACTTCGTGGACGATCGCCCACGCTGGAGTCGCTCCACGTCGACGTACGTCGAAACGGTAAGTAGCGTCGATGCGGTGACCGTTGTCCCAGACTCACTTCCCCGTACCGCGGGCGAGCTCCGCGCCGCCGGGTACACCCCGCGCCCCATCGCTCAGGAGATCCACGACAACCTGCTGACCGCGCTGCGCGAAGGCCGCGACGCGTGGCCCGGCATCGTCGGCTTCTCCCGCACCGTCCTGCCGCAGCTCGAGCGCGCGCTGCTCGCCGGCCACGACGTCGTCCTGCTCGGCGAACGAGGCCAGGGCAAGACCCGCCTGCTGCGCACGCTCGCCGGCCTGCTCGACGAGTGGACCCCCGTCATCGAGGGTTCCGAGCTCGGCGAGCACCCCCTCGATCCGATCACCCCCGCCTCGATCCGCCGTGCGGCGGAGCTGGGCGACGACCTGCCCGTGGCGTGGCGCCACCGCAGCGAGCGCTACACCGAGAAGCTCGCGACGCCGGACACGTCCGTCGGTGACCTCATCGGCGACGTCGATCCGGTGAAGGTGGCCGAGGGCCGCAGCCTCGGTGACCCGGAGACGATCCACTTCGGGCTCGTTCCGCGAGCCCACCGCGGCATCGTGGCGATCAACGAGCTGCCCGACCTCGCCGAGCGCATCCAGGTCGCACTGCTGAACGTGATGGAGGAGCGCGACATCCAGGTCCGCGGTTACACGCTGCGGCTGCCGCTGGACGTGCTGCTCGTCGCCACCGCGAACCCCGAGGACTACACCAACCGCGGCCGCATCATCACGCCGCTGAAGGACCGCTTCGGCGCGGAGATCCGCACGCACTACCCGCTCGACGTCGCCGCCGAAGTCGCCGTGGTGAAGCAGGAGGCGCACCTGGTCGCCGAGGTCGGCGAGCCGCTGCTGGAGGTGCTGGCCCGGTTCGTGCGCAACCTGCGCGAGTCGCCGGTGATCGACCAGCGCTCCGGTGTGTCGGCGCGCTTCGCCGTGGCCGCCGCCGAGACCGTCGCCGCCGCGGCGCTGCGCCGGTCGGCGCTCACCGGGGAGGCCCCGGCCGTCGCGCGGCCGGTCGACCTCGAAGCGGTGCCCGCCGTGCTGCGCGGCAAGATCGAGTTCGAGCCGGGCGAGGAGGGCCGCGAGGTCGAGCACCTCGTGCACCTGATGCGCCGGGCCGTGGCCGAAACCGCGCGGGAGCGCTTCGCCGGGCTGGACCTGCGTCCGCTGTCCGACGCCGTCGCCGACGGCCACCTGGTGGCCACCGGCGAGCGCGTGCCGGCCCGGGACGTGCTCGCCGCCCTGCCGGAGCTGCCGGTGCTGCACGAGGTCGCCCAGCGTGCCGGGGTGTCCTCCGACGAGCCGGCCGGTCGCATCGCGGCCGCGGTGGAGCTGGCACTGGAGTCGCTGTTCCTCGCCAGGCGGCTGGCGAAGGACTCCGACGAGAACACCACGGTGTACGGCCAGTAATGCCGCTCATTCCCGAGGGATACTCCTACGGCCCGTGGCACGACGGGCCGGACCCGCTGGCGCCGCCGGCGGACCTGCGCGACGCGCTCGACGAGATCGGCCGCGACGTGATGGCCGGCGCGTCGCCGCGTTCGGCGCTGGAGGAGCTGCTGCGCCGCGGCACCGAGCGCACGTCGGGGCTCGACGAGCTCACGCGGCGGCTGTGGCAGCGCCGTTCGGAGATCCAGCGCCGCCACCGGCTCGACGGCACGCTGCAGGAGGTGCAGCAGCTGCTGAGCGAGGCGCTGACCGCCGAGCGCCGCGAGCTGTTCCCGGACCCGGACGACGAGGCGCGCTTCCGCGAGGCGCAGCTCGACGCCCTCCCGCCGGGCACGGCCGCGGCCGTGCGCGAGCTGAGCGAGTACGACTGGCGCTCGTCCGAAGGCCGGCAGAAGTACGAGCAGATCCGCGACCTGCTCGGCCGCGAGGCGCTCGACGCGCGGTTCCAGGGCATGAAGCAGGCGCTGCAGAACGCCGGGCCCGAGGACGTCGAGCAGGTCAACCAGATGCTGTCCGACCTCAACGCGCTGCTGCAGGCCCACGCGCAGGGGGCCGACGACATCGACGAGCGGTTCGCGGAGTTCATGAACCGCCACGGCGAGTTCTTCCCGGAGAACCCGCGCAACGTCGAGGAGCTGATCGACGCGCTGGCCTCGCGCGCCGCGGCCGCGCAGCGGATGCTGAACTCGATGTCGGCCGAGCAGCGCGCCGAGCTGGCGGAGCTGTCGCAGCAGGCGTTCGGCGATCCGCGCATCGCCCAGCAGCTGTCCGCTTTGGACGCGGCGCTGCAGGCGCTGCGGCCGGGAGAGGACTGGCAGGGCTCGGAGCGATTCCGCGGCCAGGACCCGCTGGGCCTGGGCGAGGGCGCGCAGGCGATGCAGGACCTCGCGGAGCTCGACGGGCTGGCCGAGCAGCTGGGCCAGGCCTACCCGGGCGCGCGGCTCGAGGACATCGACATGGACGCGCTGCAGCGCCAGCTGGGCCCCGACGCCGGCGTCGACGCGCGGCGGCTGTCCGAACTGGAGCGTGAGCTTCGCCGGCAGGGCCTGTTCGAACGCGCGGCCGACGGCACGCTCCGCCTGTCGCCCAAGGCGTTGCGGCGCCTGGGCGAGACGGCACTGTCCGATGTGGTCAACTCGCTGCGCGGCAAGACGGGCGACCGGGAGACCGAGTCCGCCGGCGCCGCGGGGGAGCCCACGGGCTCGAGCCGCCCGTGGCGGTTCGGGGACATGCAGCCGTGGGACGTGCCGCGCACGGTCCGCAACGCGGTGCTGCGCTCGACGTCGGTCGGCTCGCGTGCGGTGACGCTCGACGTCGAGGACGTGGAGGTCGTCGAGACCGAGCACCGCTCGCGCGCGGCGGTGGCGCTGCTGGTGGACACGTCGTGGTCGATGGTGCAGGAGGACCGCTGGCTGCCGATGAAGCGCACGGCGCTTGCCCTGCACCAGCTGATCAGCACCCGCTTCCGCAACGACGCGCTGCAGCTGATCACCTTCGGCCGCTACGCGACGAAGGTGGACCTGCCGGAGCTGGTGGGCCTGGAGGGCACGTGGGAGCAGGGCACCAACGCCCACCACGCGCTGCTGCTGGCCGGCCAGCACCTGCGCCGCCACCCCGACGCGCAGCCGGTGGTACTGATGGTCACCGACGGCGAGCCGACGGCGCATTTGGAACCCGACGGTGAAGCGGTGTTCGACTACCCGCCGGACCCGCGAACGATCTACAAGACACTGTCCGAAGTGGACCGGATCGCCAAGATGGGCGCTTCGGTCACGGTCTTCCGCCTCGGGGAGGACCCGCGACTGGAAGCGTTCGTGGACACCATCGCCCGCCGCTCCGGCGGCCGCGTGGTGGCCCCCGACCTCGACGGCCTGGGCGCCGCCGTGGTCGGCGACTACCTCCGCACCCGGCGGCGCTGAGTTCGGGTGCGGCGTGGGTCGGCGTGGGGCCAGAAGTGACATCGACCACCGCGACTCGGTGGGCCCGGTCCCTCCGGGCCCACCGAAAGGACAGCGCTGACGAACGCGGCTTTCCCGGCTGCGGTAGGGAAAGCCAACTACAGCGCGAGATCGCGCCGGCGTCTCGACTGGGCGGTGCGATCGGCCCCCGGCCCAGACCACCGCCCCGACCTGTGGCCGG
>NZ_JBFBAF010000057.1:0-42198 GCF_040682095.1 Amycolatopsis sp. NPDC051372 | reverse complement strand
GGGCTGGGCGCGAGCACCTGCGTCGCGCCGGCCTGGATTTCGGCCGAGGTCGTGAGCAGCGAGCGATCGAGCTCGTCGCTGATCCGCTGCGACGCCGTCTGGTAGCTGAAGACGCCGACGAGCACGCTCGCGGCGGCGCCGACGCCGGCGAACGCGATGACCAGCTTGCTGCGCAGGTTCACGACACCCGCACCGAATACCCGACGCCGCGCACGGTCCGGATCAAGTCGGTCGCCCCGGCCTTCTCGAGCTTGCGGCGCAGGTAGCCGATGTAGACGGCCAGGTTCTTCGAATCCGAGCCGAACTCGTAGCCCCAGATGCGCTGGTAGATCGTGGTGCGCTCGAGCACGATCCCGGCGTTGCGGACCAGCAGTTCCAGCAGGTCGAACTCGGTCTTCGAAAGCTCGACCTCCACGTCCTGCCACCGCATCCGTCGTGCGGCCGGGTCCACGGTCAGCGCGCCGAGTCGCAGAACCCTGGGCGTCACGGCGGCGTCGGGCGAGGTCCGCCGCAGCAGCGCCCGCAGGCGGGCGAGCAGCTCGTCGAGATCGAACGGTTTGACCAGGTAGTCGTCCGCCCCCGCGTCGAGACCGGCGACGCGGTCGGGCGGTTCGACGCGCGCGGTGAGCATCAGGATCGGCGTCGGGTCACCGTCGGCGCGCAGCACGCGGCACACGCCGAGCCCGTCGACGCCGGGCATCATCACGTCGAGGATCAGCACGTCGAAGCGGTCCCGCCGCGCCGCGGCCAGCGCGGCGACCCCGTCTGTCACCTCTGTGACCTCGTAGCTCTCCAGCTCCAGTGCGCGTAGCAGTGACTCGCGGATGGCGCGGTCGTCGTCGGCGAGCAGGACGCGGGGCTGCATGCCGCCATCATGCACCGGCGTTTCGTGGGATGCCGGAAGCGACGGCCCGCGCGGGCGGGAAAGGCAAGCAGACGGCAAATACCGTCCGTTGTGGACACCCGCATCCCGGCGCCGCTTCGGGTGACGTTGGTCCTTCGCCGCGATGCCTTGTGGCCGGCGCGCCGAACCCGGTGCCGGCGGTTTGCTGAGCGAGTCCGGCCAATCGACACCTTCAGGAGAAGCCGTGACCAGCGAAGCCGATTCGGCACCCGGACCGCGGGCCGGCGCCTGGACGAGCGCCGAAGCGGAGGTGCTGGGCCGCGCGGTCCTGCGCGCGCCGTCAGTGCACAACACCCAGCCCTGGACGGTCGAGCCGATCGCGGGAGCGGTCGTGCTACGCGAGCGGACGGATGTCGCGTTGCCGCGGCACGATCCCGATCGGCGCGACCTGGTGATGTCGTGCGGGGCGGCACTGGCGAACCTCGAGCTGGCGGTGCGGGTGCTCGGCCGGCGGGCGGACGTCACGATCCTGCCCGACACGGCCCATCCGGAAGTTCTGGCGCGCATCGATGCGACGGCAACGGCGCAGCCGTCGGACTCGGACCTGAGGCGGTTTTCCGCGATCACGACCCGGCGCAGTCAGCGGGCGCGGTTCACCGGAGCGCCCGTGGGGCCGAGGCTGGTCGAGCAGGTGGCGCGGGCCGCGGTGACGACCGGAGCCCAGGCGGTGCCGCTGCCCGACGCCGGTGAGCTGGCGGCGTTGTTCGGCCACGCGGCGCGAGCGATCCGTGACGACGGGGCGTACCAACGTGAGATCGCCTTGTGGACGATTCGCGACGAAGCGAGCCACCGCCACGGAGCGGGGCTCGGCCGCACCGTGGTTCCGGGCGGCGAGTTCCCGTGGGCGGGGCTGGTCCGACGCACCACCGACCTACCGGAGCTGCCCGTCTTGCGATCCAGGCTGGCGGCCGAGACGTTCCTGCTCTTCCTGACCACCGATGACGGCCGCGCCGATCACGTCCACGCGGGCTACGCGCTGGAGCGGTGCTGGCTCGAGGCGATCGCGCGCGGGCTGGCGGTGGCGGTGCTGACACAGCCCCTGCACGTGCCGGAGGTGCGATCGGCGCTGTGCGAGGACCGCGGCTTGCCCGGTTTCCCGCAGGCGTTGATGCGGCTGGGCCGTACGTCGCGCATCGCGCCGCCGAGCCTTCGCAGGGGCCTGGGTGAAGTCCCGATCGGGCAGCGGGGGAGCGAGTCGTGATCGATCACGTGGTCGTGGGTGTCGACGGCAGCGAGCCGGCGGCGGTGGCTGCCGGCTGGGCTGCCCGGGAAGCCTCGTGGTGGCACACGTCGCTGACTGTGCTCACCGTGAACGGGGTCGACGGTCCGTCCGTCGGCGGCGCCGAGTGGCGTGCGGCCAAGGAGGCGCTCGCGCTGGAGGTTGCGCGGACGACGCGTGACGAGCCGGCGGTGGCCGAGTCCGGTGTGTCGATCACCACCGAGACGAGCGGCGTCGGCGTAGAGGCCGCTTTGCGGCAGGCCTCCCAGCACGCGCTGTTGCTGGTGCTGGGCCCGCCCACCGGAACACTGTCCGGTTTGCTCGCGGGTTCACCTGACGCAGACCTCATCGCCCGCGCCGGCTGTCCGGTGGCGATCGTCCGCGGCAGTGGCGCCACGCGGGTGGACGGGCCGGTCATCGTCGGCGTGGACGGCAGCCCGACGAGCGACGCCGCGATCGGATGGGCGTTCGAGGAGGCGTCGCGGCGACGCGCCCGGCTGGTGGCCCTGCACGCGTGGCAGGACAACTACAGCGGCCGGCCGTTCGGGGAAAGAACGCGCACTGGCCCGGCGGCTGGCCGGTCGGCGCGAGCGCTTTCCGGAGGTCGACGTCGAGCTGGTCGTCGAGCGGGACCGGCCGAGCGACCGGTTGATCGAATACGGCAAGGACGCGGCCGTAGTGGTCGTGGGGCAGCCGCGGGCGAGGCGGCTTCACGGGCATGGTGCTCGGTTCCACCACCCATGCGTTGCTGCACCACGCCGACTGCCCCGTGCTGGTGGTGAGCAGGGAGCGGAACGGACAGACCTCGACAGGGGAGGAACGATGAACACGAGCACGACACCCGTCGCCGCAGTGATGACGCCCAGCCCGGTGTGCGCGCGGCTGGACACGCCGGTCACGGAGATCGCGGAAACCTTGGTCCGCCGCGGGATCAGCGCGGTGGCCGTGGTCGATCGCCAAGGTGCGATTGCCGGTGTGGTGTCCGAACGGGACTTGCTGCCGTTGTTGCGCTCGGATCGCCGTCGCGGCTGGTGGCGCCGAAACCCGTCGCCGCCGCGAACGGCGCGGGACGTGATGACGAGCCCGGCGTTGACCGTGGCTGCCGGTGCGCCCGTTGCCGACGTCGCCGCGCGGCTGGCCGAATCGGGGCTGCGACGGCTCTTCGTCGTCGCCGCCGGGCGGCCGGTGGGTGTTGTCGCGCGGCGCGACCTCGTCGGGGTGATCTCGCGCCCGGACGCTGAGATCCACCGCGAGGTGACGGTCCTGCTGAGAGAGTCCCTGCGGATCGGGCCGGATCGTGCGCGGGTGATGGTCCACGCCGGTGTGGTGACGGTCGCGGGCCGAGCCGAGCGGCGCAGCGAGATCGCGTCCGTGACCAGTCTCATCGAAGCGGTGCCCGGGGTGGTCGAGGTGTGCAACGGCCTCGACTTCGTGTGGGACGACGTGACCCGATGAACGGAAAGCACCCCGCGGCGCGGCTGTCGCGCGCGGTTTACGAGAAGGAGCTCGCCCGGCTGCAGATCGAGCTGGTGAAGTTGCAGGAGTGGGTGCGCGCGGAGGGCGCGCGCCTGGTCGTGGTGTTCGAGGGCCGTGACGCAGCGGGGAAGGGCAGCACGATCAAGCGGTTGACCGAGCACCTCAACCCGCGGGTGGCGCGGGTCGAGGCACTGCCGAAGCCGACCGAGCGGGAGCGCACGCAGTGGTACTTCCAGCGGTACGTGGAATTGTTGCCCGCCGCTGGTGAGATCGTGCTGTTCGACCGCAGCTGGTACAACCGCGCGGGCGTGGAGCGGGTCCTGGGGTTCTGCACACCCGACGAGTACCACCGGTTCTTGCAGCAGTGCCCGATTTTCGAACGCCTGCTCGTGGGCGACGGCATCCTGTTGCACAAGTACTGGTTCTCGGTGAGCCGCGACGAGCAGGAGCGCCGGTTCCGGGCACGGATCGACGACCCGCTCCGGCGTTGGAAGCTGTCCACGACGGACCTGGAATCGGTGTCCCGGTGGGAGGATTACTCCCGTGCGAAGGACGACATGTTCGTGCACACCGACATCCCCGAAGCACCGTGGTACGTGATCGAAAGCGACCAGAAGCGGCGCGGGCGGATCAACATGATCGCGCACCTGCTCGCCGGCGTCCCTTACCACGAGATCCCGCGCGAAGCCGTGACCATTCCGCCGCGGCCCCGCGACAGCGGGTATGCCCGGACGGACCGGCGGTTGCAGCGCGAGGTCCCCGACCACGCGGCGACGCTGATGGAGCACTCCGCGCTTTCGTCCCGCCCGGAAGGGACTTCCTCCCCTGACCGCGCTCATCGCGGTTGAGCGACGGTGGAGTGAGTCACCGGTCCGAGGTGGCGGGAACGGAGGCACGTCGTGACGGGAACGACAGTCCGCGCCACCGTGGTGGTCGGTGCCGGCGAACCGGAGGCGGCTTTGGCCGCCGCCCGGTGGGCGGCGGAAGAAGGGGTGCGCCGGGAGTGCGTGCTCCGGCTGTTCCACGCCGGGCTGTTCGACCCGGCCGACCTCAGCGGCCGCGAATGGTCGTGGGAAGAACCGCTGCTGCTGGAGCGCGCCCATCGCGGGATTCAACGAGTCGAAGCGGCCGCGGAGGGCGGTTCGACCGGGAGCCGGTTGCTCGCTCATGCGATGTGCCCGGCCACCGTCGTTCATTGAGACATCAGGAGGAGAGCCGTGCGCGCACGGGACATCATGACCCGGCCGGTGGTCGTGGTCGGGCCGGCGACGCCGGTGCGGGAGGCGATCGTGCTGCTCATGGAGCACGGCATCGCCGCGTTGCCCGTGGTCGACGAGGAAAACCGCGTCGTCGGTTCGTTCACGGAGGCCGACGCGCTGTGCGGGGTTCTGACCGGAGAGCCGGTCGCGCCGGGCCGGCTCGTGGAATCCGTGATGACCAAGCCAGTCGAAGTCGTCGAGCTTGACACCGATATCAGCGACATCGCCGCCCGGATGCTCGTCGACCGGCTGCGCAGCATCCCGGTGGTCGACGCGGGCGGTCTGGCGGGGATTGTCAGCCGGCGAGACCTGCTGCGCCCGCTCGTACGGCACGACGACGCCATCGCCGCGCAGGTCCGCGGCTTGTTCAAGGACTACACGGGCCACCGCGACCTGTGGTCTGTCTCCGTCACCGCAGGTCTGGTGACTGTCTGCGGCACGTTCGCCGACGAAGCCGAACGACGGCTCGTCGCCGCTCTCGCGAAGACGGTCGAGGGCGTCACCGCGGTGGAACTTGCCGGCAACACCTGACTTGTGCGGCCGCGATTCAGGCCGTCGAACGTGATCTCGAGGAGGAGTGGTGCACGCACAACCCGGCGACTGGCTCGTAGTGAAGGGTGTTCGAGTCGACCTGCCCGAACAGCGGGGCCGGATCTTCGCCGTCGGAGGGCCGGACGGCACCCCTCCCTTCAGCGTCCGCTGGCTGGCCGACGACCACGTGTCGACCGTGTTCCCCGGCCCGGACGCCATCGTCGCGACCGAAGCGGAGATCACCGTGCGTGACGAAGTGGACCGTGCGCGGTTCGAGCGGTTGCGGGCGCTGTGGCAGTCGGGCGGAGGTGCGGACAGTGTCCCGGCGTGACGACCGCGTGGTGCTGGCCGGCGTGGACGGTTCGGCTTCGGCGCGGCACGCTGCGGTCTGGGCCGCCGAGATGGCTGTGCGGCGGGGCGCGGTGCTGAGGCTCGTGCAGGCGTACGTGCTTCCCTCGCCGGGCGTCTCGGGCACGGCTGTGACAGCTGTCCGCGAAGGCTTCCGGGGCCGCGCCGAGTCGGGGGTGGCCGAGGCCGAGGGCGCTGTGTTGGCGAAGTGGCCTTCGGTGCGGATCGAGCGGTCTGTCGTGGAGGGCGGTCGGGTGGCCGTCCTGCTGCGAGAGTGTGCGGACGCCGAAGTGGTGGTGCTGGGCTCGCGCGGGCTGGGCGGGTTCACCGGGCTCTTGATCGGCTCGACCGCGGTCTCACTCGCCGCCCACGCACCGTGCCCGGTCGTCGTGGTGCGCGGGCGTCGGCCGGACGACCCGCCGCCGGTGGCCGGCCCGGTGCTTGCCGGGCTCGACGGGTCTCCCGACAGCAACGACGCTCTGGGTTATGCGTGCGAAGAAGCCGCGGCCCGCGGCACCGCGCTCGTGGCGGTGCACACCTGGAACGAGATCACGCCGGAGGGAAAGTTGCGGGCAGCGGGCACCCGCCTGGAGGACGTCGCCGCAACCGAACGCCGGCGGGTCGACGAGCAGCTCGCGCCCTGGCGCGAGAAGTTCCCCGACCTCCCGATCGACGTCCTGGTCGTCCGAGGACGGCCGGTCCGGGCTCTTCTGGAGCTCGGAGCGGACGCCCAACTCGTCGTGGTGGGCAGCCGCGGCCGCGGCGGGTTCACCGGGATGTTGCTGGGCTCCACCAGCCAAGCGCTGCTCGCGCACTCCGCGTGCCCGGTCGCGGTCGTTCGCCCGGGCGCGCAACCTTCATGAACTTTCGCAGGGCGACGGCGCGGAGGCCACTCGCCGTGTCGCAGACGGTGTGCGCGCCGTGCCCTCAGGGCGGCTTGTGATCCGGTCCGCGGTGATCGGGATCCCCGAACCCGTGCGGGTGGGCAAATTCTCTTGTGGACAGTCGTGGCGGGACAGTGCCGGCGGTGCGGGAAGCCGTGGTCCGGGGACTCGGACGGCTCGCGACCGGTGACGTTGGTCCTTCGCGGTGGTGACTCCGGACCGGCGTGGCAGGCCTTGCCCGGTGGCTACTTTCGATGCAATGAAAGAAGGGGCGAACTCCATGCGTGCACGAGACCCGTTCGCGATGCCGATCGTCGACGGCCGCCGCCTGGTCGGGATCGTCACGCGTGGTGACGTGGTCCGTGTGCTCGCCCGGGAAGACAGTGTGATCTGCGCCGACGTGCAGCACCGGCTGGAGATCCACGGCGGCACCGGTCGCCGGAAGGTCGCGGTCCGCGAGAGGGTCGTGCGGATCGTCGAGCGCTACGACGACAAGACCGGTCGCCACGTCGCGACCCTGCTCGCCCTGCGCGCGCAGGGCGTCGTCGGTGCCGAGACGGTTTCGTCGGAGAGGACCCGTGGTCATGACAACGCACAACAGCAACACCGTGGTGGTCGGTGTCGACGGTTCGGCACGTGCGGACGAGGCGGTCCGCTGGGCCGCGCGGCTCGCGTCCGGACGGGGGCTCGAGCTGGAACTCGTGAACTGCTTGCAGGGCGCTGCGCTCTACTACGGTGGCGGCCTGGCCGGAGGCGACGAGCTGTTCGAGCAATTTCGGCGGGAAGGTGATCGCCTCCTGACAGCGGCTCGCGAGCTGGCTCTGTCCGTGGACGCGGCCCTCACCGTGCGAACGGGCGTGCTCTTCGACGCTTCGACCACCGCCCTGCTCGACCGGTCGAGGCGGGTTCGGCTGATCGTGCTCGGCCGGACCGGCACCGGTGGCTTCGCCGGGATGCTGGTCGGCTCCACGGCCGCCACCGTGGCCAGCCACGCCGAGTGCCCGGTCGCGGTGGTCCGTGGGCGGCACGGCGATGGCCCGGTTCCGCTGGAGGGACCGGTTGTGGTCGGCGCGGACTGCACCCCGAACAGCGAGGCCGCCATCGCGGCGGCCTTCGAGGAAGCGAGTTTCCGCGGTGTACCGCTCGTGGCCGTGCACGCGTGGAACGACGTCACGTACGACTCCGCGGACAGCACGGCCCGCCTGATGCCCCAGCCGGAATCGCTCGAACCGACGGAGGAGCGGCTGCTGGCCCAGCGGCTGGCCGGCTGGCAGGAGAAGTTCCCCGAAGTGGCGGTCCGCCGGGCGTTGGTCCAGGACCGGCCGCGGCACGCGCTGCTCGCGGAGTCCGACCGGGCACAGCTGGTGGTGGTCGGCAGCCACGGCCGCGGCGGCTTCACGGGCATGCTTCTGGGCTCGACCGCCCAGGCGCTGATCCACCACTCGTCCTGCCCCGTGCTCGTGGTGCGGCCGGAGCCGAAGCGGTGACGGCTCTCGAGGCCACGGCCTCGACGCTTTCGCCGGTCGAGCCGGCCCCGGTCGACGCACAGTGGCGAGCGGCGAACTACCTGGCCGTGGGCCAGATCTACCTCACGAGCAACCCACTTGCTGCGTGAGCCGCTGGTGCCCGGCAGGTCAAGCCGCGCCTGCTCGGGCTCCGGGGGACCTCGCCGGGGCTGAGCTTCGGCTACGCCCACCTCAACCGTGCGATCCTCACCCACGACCTGGACGCGGTGTTCGTGACCGTCCCGGGCACGGCGGTCCGGCGCTGCTCGCGAACACGTGGCTCGAGGCGGTCGCGAATCCCGCTATCCGAACTGGATTCGCTGCTGCGTGGCGTCGGCTGGTGTAGTTGGAGGGCGACGAGCCCTCAGCGATGCACCAAGCGATGGCGGCGGCCCTCGACGCGTGGCCGACCCGGCGGCGCTGCGACGAAGTCGCGGCCGGCCCTGGCCGATGATTGTGCTGCGCTCACCCAAGGGCTGGACCGACCGGCCACTGTGGACGGAAAGCAGGTCGAGGGCACCTCGCGTGCCCACCAGGTGCCGCTCGCGCAGGTGCGCGAGGATTTCGAGCACCTCAGCGCGCTGGAGACATGGTTGCGGTCGTACCGGCCCGAAGAGCTGTTCGACGAACGAGGCTGCCCTACGGGTGCTCTCGATGGCCGACGACGGAGCGGGCCGCCGGCGGAACTCGTGGCGGGCGGACTGAGTAACGTGCACGACCGCGCGGAGTCGGCCGGCGGCCGGTTCACGCTCGATTCGCACCCTCGCCGCGGCGTGCGGATTCAGTGAACTGCGCCGTTGCCCTGAGTCCGGAGCCTCTCATCGGTCAGGCGGACGCGGCCGGGACCAGGCGTCGCCGCGGCGTCGGGCGTGACGGCCACGACCGGGCAGCGCGAATAGCGCACGCAGTCGCGCGAAACGCTGCCGGGCAGCAGCTCCCGCGTGCGGCCGGCGGGGTGTGCCGACGACGAGGAGATCGGCGTCGGTGGACGCGGTGATCAGCTCCGTGGCCGGATCGCCCGCGGCGTCGAGATCGTGACGTCCGCGGCGGAGGGGAACTCCGCGCGGATGCGCGCGATGTCGTCGTGCGGGGCGCACGCACCGGCGGGATGCCGACCGTGCGGCTGCAGCGCGAAAGACGTTCCCGGCGACAGGGTTTCCGTCGGCCGCACCAGCACGGCGTGCACGGAGTCATCGGGCTGGGCGGCAACGCCGAGCCCCCAGCCCTGCGCCGCTTCGCTCTGAGAGGAGCCGTCGAAGCCGACGACGATGAAGCGGCCGGAGGCCGGGTTCGCGGAATTCATCGCACACGCCTTTCCCCGGGTTTCCGGTCGAGCGTGGTCGAGGAGGTCGTGCGGGGGCCAGGGCATGAGGTCACCGGTGCGGGCGAGGACGTCTGCCGTGGGCGCGGTGACTTTGGGCCCCATCGGCGGGATCGCACGACGTCGACCTGATCGAGCGAGCCTCCGTGGCGTTGCCGAACCACGATCCGGAGGGCCACGACCGCATGGTGTCCTGCGGCGCGGCGCTCGCGCACCTGCAGGTGGCCGCGCGGGTGCTGTGCCGGGCGACCACCACGTCGTACCCCGCCGGTGGTGCGGTCGTGGCCACCATCCACGCCGAACCGGGCTTGAGCCCCGACCACGCCGAGCTCGCGCGCTACCACGCCATCGGGCGCCGGCGCAGCCACCGCCGCTGGTTCTCGGCCGAGCCTGTGTCCGAAGTGGACCAGGCGGCGGTGTCGGCGGCGGGCGGCGAGGCGAGCGTGCGCGCGGGCGGCGCTCGGCCCCGAATCGCTGCCTGCCGCGGGGGCTGGTGCGCTGCGAAACGCCGGTGCCGGACGATGCCAGGCTCACCGCGCGGCTCGAAGCGGAGCACCTCCTGGTCTTCTGCACGGAGGGGGACAGCCGGCGCGAGCACCTCGCCGCCGGCGCCGTGTGCGCCCGGACGTGGCTGGAAGCGACCGCGCGCAGTCTCGCCGAGTCGGTCCTCACCCAGCGCTGCACCTGTGCGGTTTCCGCGAGCTGCTCGCCGAGCGGTTGGACCTGCCCGGACTGCCGCAGGTGATCTTCCGCTACGGGCACCCGGTGGATCCCGTGCCGCCTTCGCCTCGTCGCCTCCTCGCCGATCTGCTTCCGGACTGAACCGGGCCGGCTCGACCAGGAGACCATGATGACCACAGCGCTTTCCCCGTTGTCGGCGGGCTCTGTCGGCCGCGGTCCGCGCTCCGTCACCGCACGACGCCCCAGCCGTGGCGGTTCGTGGTCGACGGCCACCGAACCGAAGTGTGGCTCGACGGCGGCCTCCTGACCGTCGCCGACCCGGACTCCCGCGAGGCGCGGCGGGTACAACCTGCTGATCATGTTGCGGGTCAACGGGTTCGGTATCGCGCCGCGGATCATGCCCGAACCCGCGCAGCCGGATCTGCTCGCCGTCGTGCGGGTCGACGGCGACGCACGCTCGTCTCTGCCCGACCGGCAGCTCGCCGATGCCGTCTGGCACCGGCACACCAACCGCCGCCCGATGTCCGCGCACCCGGTGTCGCCGGTCGCACGGGCCCGGCTCAAGGCCGCCGCGCTCGGTGAGGGCGGCGTGCTGGAGTTCCTCGACGCGCCAGGCCGATACCCGAAGGTGACCGCGCTCGTCCGCCGGGCGGAGGCCGAACTGCCGCTCGACGCCGAGTTCCGCGCTGAAGCCGCTCAGTGGACGGGCCGTGATCCGAACAGCCCGGACGGGGTGCCGACGATAGCCTTCGGCCCACCGCCGGACATCCCCGGCATTCGGCCTTGCGTTCTTCGCACGAGAACCCGGCCATCGCCCCCGCTTGTTCGAGCAAGATCCGGTGCGGGCCGCGGTGCTGACCCGCGACCAGGGTGCGGCCGCCGAGGTGCGTGCCGGGCTGGTGCTGCAACGAGTCCTGCTGCCCGCGACCGCGGAAGGCCTCGCCGCGTCGGTCGTGTCGCAGCCGTTCGAGGCGCGTGGCACCCGGGCGCCTTTGCTCGACCTCTTCCGCGGCACCGGCCGTCCGCACACGCTGCTGCGTCTCGGGCACGGCCTGCCGGGGCGGCGTCCGGTGGCGGAGGTGACGACCGGCGCGCCCCTGACGTGCCTGCTCGCTGACCACCTGGTGCGGACTCGGTGTCCTATGAGGACCGCTCCTCGGCGGGCAGGACGCGCAGCAGGTCCTGATACGTCACGATGCCCACCAGCAATCCGTTGTCCTCGACCACGGGCAGCGCGCGCACACCTGATTCGGTCATGCGGTGCGCAAGCGCAGTGGCGTCGAGGTCTGGCGTCACGGTCGGGGCCGGGGTGCGCATGACTGCGGACACGGTGCGGTGGCGGCTGAGCAGGACGCCCGTGTCAGGGTCCCCGGTGGCCGCGTCGCCGGGGAATCCGGCCTGGACGAGGTCCCTTTCGCTGATCAGACCCACGAGCTTGGCCGAACGGGTGACCACGGGCAGGGTGGTGAAGCCGTGTCGCGTCATCAGGTGAGCGGCTTCGGCGAGCGAAGCGTCGAAAGTCACGCTGATCACTGGGGTGGTCATGATGTCACGCGTTCGCATGGCGTTCTCCGTTCCGGCGGCCCGGCGTAGGTGCCTCGACCCTGATGCCGGCGACCCGGGCGGGCCAAGGGTCTTTGGTCCCTGGCGGGCCGCCGGGTGGGGCGTGCGCCGGGGACCGGTGACCCGGCGAAGCGGGCAGAAGGCCTCTTCGGATCAGCCGACGCGCGGCCCATGCTGATGAGCGGAAACCGGCCCGTCGAAACGAAAGGCGCGAGACATGTTTCCGTCGGCGAACCGCTTGTCGCGGTGGCGGCACCTGCTCGTTCCCGTGCGCGGGTCCGTCGCACGGACTTCGGACCGGTTGCAGGCCGGTCTGGTACTCGTGGTGATCCTCGGGGCCCTCGCCGCGATCCCGTTCTCGGCGGCCGCCGGCTCGTCGGTCTACGCTTCGCAGAAGGCGGTCTCGGTGCGGGAACTCGCCGAGTACGTGCCGGTGACGGCGACGCTCCTCGCGGATGGCCCGCCGATTTCCGTGAGCGGCCGCAGCGGCGCCGTCGGCAGCACGATGCCGACCGACGCGACGTGGGACTCCGCCGACGGCGTCCGTCACGTCGGGAAGGTGGATGCGAACGAAGGCTCCCACCGTGGCGATACCGTGCCGATCTGGGTGGATCGCACCGGCGTCGTGGTCGAGCCGCCGCTGAGCGCCGCCGCCGTCGTGAACGCGACCGCGGCCGCGGCCGGGCTGTTGTTCGCGGTGTGCCTCGGACTGGCGGTGGTTTACGGGATCGCTGTCTTCGCACTGAACCGTTACCGCAGGGGGGAGTGGCAGCAGGAGTGGTTCGCCTTCGTGAGCAAGAAAGCGCGCTCGTGAGCCCGGGGCGGCCGATCGACGACCATGACCGCGTGCCGACGAGGGTTCGAGGATGGTGGCCGAACCGTCCGCGGAGCAGGAGGTAGTGATGCACACCAGGCAATGGCACGTCGAACTGTTTCTCAGCGAGAACGAAGGGCGGACGAACGCCACGGCCCGGCTGCGCACCGGGTCAGGTGCGACGCTCGACGCGGAAGGCACGGCGCGGCTCAACCCGGCTGACCGCGACGTCCCGGAGATCGGGGACGAGCTCGCCGCCGCCCGGGCCCTGAGCGCGCTCGCGCATCGACTGCTGGACGTCGCCGCCGAGGACATCGAAGGCATCACACACGAGCCTGCTCGGCTCGACAGGTGAGGAGGTGGACGGGATGCGCGCGATCGTCGTGTACGAGTCCATGTTCGGCGACACCGAAGAGGTCGCACGAGCGGTGGCGGACGGGCTGGATTCCGCGGAGGTCGTCCCCGTCGACCGCGCGCCACGCGATCTGATGGGGTGCGACCTGCTCGTGGTGGGCGCGCCGACGCACGTTCACGGCCTGAGCCGGCCGTCGACGCGCAAGGCGGCGGTGGGAGCACGCTCCGGGCGGGACTCGCACGCACGAGCCGGGGATGCGCGAGTGGCTGGGCGGTTTTCACGTCCTGCCTCCGGGAACGACCACGGCCGCGTTCGACACCAGGCTCCGCAAACCTGTCTGGCTGACCGGCTCCGCCGCGAGGGCGGCCGGCAAGCTCTTGCGCCGCCTCGGTCATCCGCCGGTGATTCCGGCGACGAGCTTCTTCGTCGAGGTGGTGAACGGCGAAACGCGGCTGGTGGACGGAGAACGAGCACGAGCTCGGGAGTGGGGCGAATCCCTCGCCCGGGCCCGGCGGACCGGGTCCGGCCGCGGCTTAGGGTCCGGCGTCCCCGGGTGCCCCGTCACCGGTCTGCAGGACCACCGATGGGCGCTTCGGCCGAGCGGTGGAAGCACACTACGGCGATCACTCCGGCGACGGCCGGCACGAGCCCGAGCCCGCACGGCCGCCCGGACCGCAGGACCTGCGGACGTCGCGGCGGAATCCGACCAAGGTAAAGCTCGTATCGCAGAGCGGACGGGAGTGGTGATGACGACGGACATGTGGAGGTGACGGTCCGCCCGCCCGCGGGACGTCCGGCGGCGGTGCCGCGATCACGGTGCTTCTGACGTTCGGGGGAAGTCTCTGGCAGCGGGAAGGAGGAGCATCGTTGACGAGAGGGAACAGGCATTGATCGAAGAAGACGCGCGGCGTGAGGTCGCCGCGTGGTACTGCGATCCGCCGGTGCATGCTGGTCGGTGAACGGCGCGCGATCGAGGAGAACGAGAAGACCGTTTTACCCGAATCGACACCTGAGTCCGGATGCTGACGGGCGAGCCCGAGCCGGTTCCCGGAATCGCGGCGGGACCCGGCTCGAACGACCGTTCATTCCGGCCGGCTGTAGGCGGCCAGGGCCCGGTCCCGCGCCTCCTGGGAGATCGTCCGCACCAGCGTGGCGTGAGCCGCCTGGGCGAAGGGGCGGGCGATTCGCCAGTACCGGCGGAACTTCAGCCAGCTCTGCGGGTCCGTCATCTGCACTCGGGAGTCGACGGTCAGCAGGCTGTGGTGGATTCCGTAAGGCCGCACGCCGAACGCGATCACCAGCTTTCCGTATCCGGGTTCGGAAAAAGCCGCGAAGTCGTCCGGGTCGACCCGGCGCCAGGTGGTGACCGGGCGCCAGAACTTCCCTGCGACGCCGACGGCGAATTCGGTGCCCGGGTGTTCGCCGAGGAGCGCCCAGTCGGAACCGCTGTCGAGGTCGTCGACGGTCAGTCGGGTGGGCTGCCGTTGCGGCCCGTGCCGCCGGTCGCGCCAGCGAGCGGGCAGCTCGCGAAACCGCTCCGCGATCGTCAGAAATCCACTGTGGATGTCCGTCAGGTCGAGGTCGCGTGCCGCCGCGTATGTTTCTTTGACCGGTGCGTCGACGATCTCGTGGCGCACCAATGAGAAGTGGGGGTGCGGGGCGAACCGGTCGACGAGCAGATCGGGTGCCTGCGGGTGGGAATCCGTCATGGTGCCTCCTCGGGCGGGTGTGGAGTTCCAGGCTGGGCGCGCCCCGGTGCGTGCGCTAGGAGCGGAGGGTATGTGCGTGGCCGATTTCGTCATCGCCGGAAGTGACTTCGTGCCCTGCCGCGGGCTGTGGTGGGACGCGACGGTGAGGAGCGTCGATCGAAAGGCGGCATGCCATGAGGATTCTCGTCGCGGTGGCGACCAGACATGGGGCCACGAGGGAAATCGCCGAGCAGATCGCCGCGACGGCCGCGGCTTCGCTCGAGGAAACCGGTGTCGCGACGGAGGCCGAGGTGCGCGATGCCGAGCACGTGACGTCGTTCGCGGGGAACGACGCGGTGGTGCTCGGCAGTGCGGTCTACTTCGGGCATTGGCTCGACAGCGCACGTCGGCTCGTGCACGAGCACCAGGAGGAGCTGCGCCGCGTCCCCGTGTGGCTGTTTTCCAGCGGGCCGGCAGGGGAGCAGGCGCACCCGGGTGAGGATCCGGTGGACGTCTCGGACGTGCTGGTCGCTTCGGGTGCCCGCGAGCACCGGCTTTTCGGTGGCCGCATCGAGCGCGCGAAGCTGCGCTTCCCCGAACGGGCCGTGGTCGCCGCGCTACGGGTACCGGACGGCGACAACCGTGACTGGCCGATGATCCGGGCCTGGGCGCGGACCATCGCCGGCGAGCTGGCCACGGCGCCTGTGCAGCGGCAGGGCCGGCGATGACAGGGCGAGCCCCGACGAGCCGCGGTCGTGCCCATTCTGGTTCGTGAAGCGATTTCCCGGCTCTGTCACACCCGATCTTCACGGCCTGTGTCGCCGGTGGACGCGGCCCGTTCGCCGGGCGCGCCGCGTGGACGACGTCAGGGGGTCGCGCCCGGCGATGAACACAAGCCGGCCAATCCGTCGACAACGCAGCCCAAGGGGATGGCTGTCGGGTTGATGTCCACAGCGAGCCTCGCCTTCGCCGTCAGCTCGCCTTGCGGCGGCGGTGTCCGCTGAGGGTAACCGGCGGCTCCGGCCCGGTCATCCTCCTGCGCGCACTCGTTCGTCCGGCCGATCAGGGAGAAGTGCTGCCATCGCCGTCAATGGCGGCGGTGACGCAGCGAAGCGTGGCCGCCCGCACGGCCCGGCCTCGTTCGCCCGGCGGGAGAGCGCGTGCGATCGTGACGGCGCCGACGACCGAGGCGACCAGTGCCCACGCGCGTTCTGTCTGCTCGTCCGGTGAGCCGGGCATGGCCGGAGTGAGCAACTCGACCAGGGCCGCCATCCGACGCTCGTAGGTCTCCCGAACGGCATCACTCGCGCGCGAGACGTCTCCGCTGAGCGCCGGCATGAGACACCCGTCCACGACCTCCGCGCAGTGCTCGTCGCTCAGGTAGAAGTGGAGGAACTCCACGAGACGACGTCGGCGCTCACCCGGGTCGTCGGCCTCGATCACGGTGAACTCGACACCGAGTTGCTCCTTCACCACCTGCTCGAGGAACGCCTCCTTGCTGCCGAAGTTGGAGTAGATCGCCCCCGAGGTCACGTCGGCCGCAGCCGCGAGGCCGTCGACACCGACTCCGTGGAAGCCTTTCTCCTTCAGCGGGCGAGCTGCCGCGGTCAGGATCGCGGCGCGGGCCGTCTCCTTGTGGTCTTTCGGGTAACGCACGTCGAGTCCTCGTCTTCCCACTTGCCTTCACGCTGCCACGACCATACGATAGCGGTCGTTATATAGCGACCGTTATTCCATAACGGGCCGAACCAGGAGAGGTACGAGGACCACCCATGTCTGCAAACCACAACGAAGCCCCCACCCGCACGGTGGACGTCGGCGGAACGCCCTTCGCCTATCGGGAAGTCGGCGCCGGATCGGGCGTTCCGGTCATCCTGCTGCACCACTTCACGGCCAACCTCGACGACTGGGATCCCACCGTGGTCGACGGCCTGGCTGCCGAGCGCCAGGTCATCCTCGTGGACCTGCGCGGGGTGGGCGCTTCGGGCGGCACCACGCCCGACAACGTCGAGGCCATGGCCGCCGACGCCGTCGCCTTCGTGCAGGCGCTTGGCCTGACGAGCGTCGACCTGCTGGGCTTCTCGCTGGGCGGCATGGTCGCGCAGGCCTTCGTCCAGCAGGAGCCGGCCCTGGTCCGCCGCCTGATCCTGGCCGGCACATCGCCGGCGGGCGATGCGGGACCGGCCAACGCCTTCGGCGTACTGCAGAGTTCGGTCGAAAAGGCCACCGCCACGGGCCGGCACCCGAAACACGTCCTGTTCTTCTCCCAGACCTCGGCCAGCCAGGCCGCGGCCGACGCGTTCCTCGCTCGGCTCGACGAGCGCACCGCCGACCGGGACGCCGCGGTCACGAACGAGACCATCGGGGCCCAGGCCACCGCACTGGCCAAATGGGAGCAGAGCAGTTCGCCGACCGGCCTCGCGAACGTCTCCCAGCCCGCTCTGGTGATCAACGGTGACGACGACATCATGATCCCGACCATCAGCTCGTTCAACCTCGCGCACGTGCTGCCCCATGCCCAGCTGGGCATCTACCCGGACGCCGGTCACGGAGCCCTTTTCCAGTACCCCCAGCTGTTCGTCCAGCAGGTCCTGCACTTCCTCCGCGACTGACCGCCGCAGAAACGAGATCCGAACACCGGGTCGCGTGGCCGCGGCCCGGTGCTCCCCGTGACCGCAGCAGGCTTGCACTTTTCCTGCTCCGTCCGCGACGCTCTGCCGCCTCCCGTTGACGATGTTGAGTTCAGCGCGGCCAAACCCTTCTTCCGCGCCACCGCTGACATCGGTGGCCAGTGGGTGACCCACTTCGGCCGCGGCCACCAGTCGGATCTCCATGATCGGGTGGAGGGGTTCGGCCGCCCCCTGAGTGAGAGGACCGTCGGTTCCACGCAGCGAGAAGTCCCGCCCCTGGGCGTCGACACGGTGCGCGAGCTTCCCGGTGTCGGGCTGAACCTGGTTTCCTCGTCGCTGTTCACCTCCGGGGCCGGCTCCGTCGGCCAACACCAACGCCACGGTCTACGCCGTCGCGGAACGCGCGGCGGATCTGCTGCGGCAGAATCGCCGCTGACAAGGCCGCCGTACGGAGCAACTGCGTCGAATTGAAAGGTCAGTATGAGCGAACGCGTTGATGCACTCGAACGGACGACACCGATGTGCGAGCGGACGTCCCTGCCCCCGCTGTCGCTGCTTGGCGCGCTGCGGCGATCCGGCGAGTCCTACTGCGACCAGCTGACCGAACTGCCGGCGTACCTGGCCGGCACGAGCGCCCTCCGCGTGGTACCCGGCCTGACCGCGGTCCCGGCGCCGTGGTTGCTGGCATCGAGCGCCGAGAGCGCGGCGCTGGCCGGGGAGCTGGGCTGATGTTGTCCACACCGATCTACGACCCGGTATCGCGCGCGAGATCCCTCGAACTCGTCTGCTCGTAGTCCCGGGATCTACCGCAGCGTTGGGCGAGAACTCCGGCACAGGGATCGGTGGTCATGTCCCTGGTGCGATGAAGAACTCGAGAGCGATGTTGTCGGGGTCGCGGAAAGAGACGCCCGAGCCGTAATGCGCCTTCTTGATGCCGCCGTGGGTGATGGCGAGCTCGTCGAGGCGATCGCGCCACTGCTCGAGCTCCGCGAGGCCAGACAGTGCGAAGCCCACGTGGTCGAGGCCGGTGCGCGTCTCGGCGAAGCGGTCCTTCGACTCGCGGCCAGGGTGAGTGTGCAGACCGAAGAGCATTCCGCCGTCGAGGGCGAAGACCGTGTGGTGGAACTCGCCGCCTTCCTCGTCCTCGTCGAGTACGGGTTCGGCATCGAACAGGCGGCTGTACCACTCGGTGCTGCGCTTGAGGTCCGAAACCGTGATCGCGACGTGCTGCAGGCCGGGAAAAGCCATGTGAGCGACTCCGTTCCTTGGTCGGTATCGAATAAGGGCTCCGGGCCGGCGGCCACGCTGAATCCGGTTGTCCGGCGGGGCCTCGCATGAGCGACCGGCAGTACTAGGCGAGCAGCTTCCGTAGCCCGGCGATGCCGCTGCCGTACACGTCCTGGGCGAAGGTGCGGTTCAGCTCTTCCTCTTGACCCGCGTCGGCGTCGTACTCCGCCCACCACTCGACGAAGGACTCGCCGGTGTCGGTGACCGGGCTGACCCGGACCGTCGAAACGTAGCGGCGCACGCCGAACGGATTCGCCCCGGTGAACGCGTAGGTGAGCGTGCGACCAGGGTCGTCGAGGACGAGCAGCCGTTCGTCGAAGGGGTCGCCGCCCGCATCGAGGGTCAGCCTCCGGACGGCTCCGACCTGCCCGTCGACGCCGTCGGCGATCTCACTGTGGCCGACTGCCGGCAGGAAGGCGGAAACGTCGCCGAATGCGCGGACCTGGGCCCAGACCTTTTCGACGGGCGCGGCGACGACTCCGCTGGCGTACGGGCGCGGCATGGAAACCCCCAAATTGTCGGTCGAACACTCTCGTGCCGGCGCATCGTGGCAGCCGCTCGAAGGCCTGGAACGCACACCAGGCAGAGAGGCCGTCACGAACTCGGAATCAGTGACTCGGCTCACGCTAACCGCAACGGATTCTCAACAGAAGATCTTTGTGACGACCGGCCGCGCCTGCCCGCCGAGCGGGAGGAGCGCCCCGTCGAACGGTTCACGCCCTTGTCGTCCGTGCCGATCAGCCACACCCGGCGCCATCCGGTTCAGGGCACCATCCACGAGAGCAAAGGGGTGGACTGCAGGTAGACGAGCACGCACATCACCGCGAGGAAGAGCACGCTCCAGAGGAACACCCTGCGGAAGAGATCGCCCTCCCGGCCGGACATACCCACCGCCGCCGCGGCGATGGCAAGGTTCTGTGGGCTGATCATCTTGCCGAGCACCCCGCCGGACGAGTTCGCGGCGGCGAGCAGGGTAGCGCTCAGCTCGGCCTTCTGCGCGGCGACCACCTGCAGTGCGCCGAACAAGGAGTTCGACGACGTGTCGGAGCCGGTCACGGCGACGCCCAGCCAGCCCAGGATCGGCGAAATGAGCGCGAAGATCCCACCGGCGCCGGCCATCCACGTGCCGAGCGTCGTGGTCTGCCCGCTCGCGTTCATGACGTAGGCCAGCGCGAGCACGGCCATCACGGTCACGATCGCGGGAGCGAGCTGGCGATACGTGGCGAAGTAGATGCGCAACGCGGTCGCGGGCCGGATCCGGATCACGGGAATGGTGAGCAGCCCGGCGATGATGAGCAGCGTGCCGGCCGCGGCGAGCCAGTCGAACTTGAACATCGGCAGCGTCGACACCTTCCCGCTCGCGGACGCGATGTGCAGCCCGGGCCAGGCGAAGGTGCGCGTGACGCTGGTCAGCGCGTGCTGGATCGCCGGGATCTGTGCGAGCCCGAACACCACGATGATGATCAGGTAGGGCGAGTAGGCGCGGAACACCTCGGCGCCGCTGTCGCGGCGGCCGGCTTCGGTGTCACCGTCACCGCCTCCACCCGATGGACCGTCGCGGCCCGCCCGGGGAGCCTGCCGGTCGATCGTGGCCGTCGAGGTCGCCGCCTCCGCGCGCCCGTCCGGGCCCGCGCCGGCGGTGCGGGTGACCTCAGGTCCGCCGGCCTCGGTGAACCCCTCGACCGGCCGCCAGACCCGCAGGAACAGTACGATCGCGCCGGCGCTCAGCAGCGACGCGACGATGTCGGTGAGCGGTGCGCTCACGTAGTTCGAGATCGCGAACTGCGCGACGGCGAAGACCACGCCGCAGACGAGCGCCACGGGCCAGGTCTGGCGGACCCCGCGGGTGCCGTCGATGATGAACACGAGCGCGAGCGGGACGACGAACCCCAGCAGCGGGGTCTGGCGTCCGACCATTGCGGACAGGTCGTGCAGCGGCAGGCCGGTGACGGTGGCCAGCGTGGTGATCGGCACCGCGAGCGCGCCGAAGGCGACGGGTGCGGTGTTGGCGACGAGTGCGACGACCGCGGCCTTCAACGGCCGGAAGCCCAGCGCGATCAGCATGACGCTGGTGATGGCGACCGGGGTGCCGAACCCGGCCAACGCTTCGAGCAGCGCACCGAACGAGAACGCGACGATCACGCCCTGGATCCGCTGGTCGTCGCTGACCCGCGAGAACGAGCGGCGCAGCACGTCGAAGTGTCCGGTGTGGACCGTCATGTTGTAGATCCAGATCGCGTTGATGACGATCCAGAGGATGGGGAAGAACCCGAACGCGGCACCTTCGGCCGCCGCGAGGAACGCCGGGCCGGCCGGCATCGGGTAGACGAAGATCGCCACCACGATCGCGACCGCGAGTGAGATCAGCGCCGCGAGCCACGCCGTCATCCGGAGGATGCCGAGCAGGACGAACAGCACGATCAGTGGGACAGCGGCCACGAGCGACGACCATGCGAGCGAACCCGCGACGGGATCGAGAATCTGCTGGTACATGTGCCACCTCACCGTTGAGGACGACAACCTGGGATCTGCCGGCTTACGCCCCGGATCGGGACCTCCCGACAGCGTCCGCTGCCAGGCCACGGATCGAGGCATCGAGGACCTCGACGGTGTGGGCGACCTTCAGCTGCGCGCCGAGCCGCTCGGCCGACGCGGCCAGCTGCATCAGGCAGCCCGGGTTGGCCGTCACCAGCAGGGGTGCGCCGGTGGCGAGAACGTTGCGCGCCTTGCGGTCCCCGAGTTCCCCCGCGGCCTCGGGCTGCAGGATGTTGTAGATCCCCGCGGAACCACAGCACAGTTCGGCTTCGGCGATCTCCCGCAGCAGAAGCTCCGGGATGTCCCGCAAGAGCGCCCGGGGCTGCGTGCGGATCGCCTGCGCGTGCCCGAGGTGGCAGGCGTCGTGGTACGCGATCATGACCGGCAGCGGGTGGCGGGCGGCCACCGTTCCCCGCTCCACGAGGAATTCCGTGATGTCGCGCACCCCCTCGGCGAATCCTCGCGCGCGCTCGGCGTAGGCGGGATCGTCGGCGAGGAGGTCCGCGTACTCCTTCATCGCCGAACCGCAACCGGCGGCGTTGACCACGACCTGCTCAACCCCAGTCGCCGCGAAGGTGTCGATCAGCTTGCGGGCAAAGGATTGCGCCTCTTCCTCACGGCCGTTGTGGACACTCAGCGCACCGCAGCACCCCTGCCCTGCGGGCGCGATCACGTCGAAGCCTTCGGCGGTCAGCACGCGGGCGGTCGCCGCGTTGACGCCCGGGAAGAACTCCCGCTGCACGCAGCCCAGGAGCATGCCGACGGTGCCTCGCTTCGCACCCTGGGCGCAGGACTGTTCCGGCACCTGCTCGAACGGCTCGAGCTCCGGTGCCAGCGACTCCAGCGCCGCCAGCGCCGGGAAAGTCCTGCGCAGCAAGCGGCCGCGGCGCAACCAGCGGCTGAGGCCGGTGGCCTGGTAGGCCCGCAGCGGACCGCGCAAGGCGTGCAACCGCTTGGCGTACGGGAATACGCCGAAGACCGCGCGGCGCATCAGCCGGTCGCGGGCGGGGCGGTGGTGACGCCGCTCCACCTGCGCACGGGTGGCTTCGATGAGCTTGTCGTACTGCACGCCGGACGGGCACGCGGTCACGCAGGCCATGCACCCGAGGCAGGCGTCGAAGTGCTGCACCATCTCCGGTGTCATCGGCTCGCCGCCGAGGCCCATTTCCATCAGGTAGATCCGCCCGCGTGGAGAGTCCATCTCCTCGCCCCACAACGTGTACGTGGGGCAGGTCGGCAGGCAGAACCCGCAGTGCACGCAGTCACCGACGAGCGCCGCCGACGGCGGGTGGTGGTCATCGAAGGCAGGTTCGGACATTTAGATCCCTCCGGCGAAGCGACCGGGAGCGAGCCGGTGCTCGGGGTCGAACTGGTCTTTCACCCGGCGCATCAAGCTCAACCCCCGTACCGGCCCCCACGGGTCGAGCGCCGCCTTCACCGCAGGCGGAGCGTCCAGCACGACGACATCCCCGCCCCAGGTGGCCGACCGGTCGCGCAAGACCTGGACCAGCTCGGCGATCACGGCGGGCTCGGCGGCACCCGGCACCGCGGCGTACAGGAGACCGACGCCGGCCGAACCACGGGCCGAGACCGGTACGCCGTGACGCCGCGCCTGCTCGTCGAGCGCGTTCAGCAAGGCCGGCAGGCCCGTGATCCGGTGTGTGAGGCGCAGGGCCACGTCGCCTCGCCGCCAGGGGGCTCGGCCCCACCACTCCGGCGCGGCGTCGCACGGTTCGGCGCCGTCCCCGAGGAGTTCGAGGAACTTCGCGACCCGGCCGGCGACTCCCTGCGCAATGCCCTCGACGAGCACCGCGAGCGTCCCCGTCGCGCCGGCCGGGCGGTCGAGTTCGACCGCGTTCGGCACGAGCTGGGTGTGCAGAACCCGCCGCAGACGCTCGTACGCGACGCCTGTCGAGTCCACCGGCACCACGACCCAGCGAGCCACCGCCGGTCGCGGGTGCAGCCGGAACACCGCCTCGGTGACCAGGCCGAGCGTTCCCCAGGATCCGGTGAACAGCTTGCCCAGGTCGTAACCCGCGACGTTCTTCACGACCTTTCCGCCGGCCTTCGCCACCACGCCGTCGGCCCGGACGACCGTGATACCGATGAGCAGGTCGCGCACCGCGCCGTGGGAGAAGCGCAGCGGGCCGGAAGCGGCGGTCGCGATGAGCCCGCCGGCCGTTCCGGCGTCGGCCGCGCCAGGCGGCACCACGGGATCCGCTGCCAGCCGCTGACCCGCGGGGGAGAGGCGGTCCTGCAGCGTCGCGAGGCGCAGGCCCGCGTCCACGTGAACGACAAGGTCGCCGGCGCGGTGCTCGACGACGCGGTCCATGCGGCCGGTGTCCACGACCAGGTCGGCCTTCGCGGGCCGCTGTCCCCAGCCGAGTTTCGTCCCCGAGCCCCGGACGACGACGGCGAGCCCGTTGTCAGCGGCGATCCGCATGACGGCTGCCGCTTCCGCGGTGCTGCCCGGTGCCGCGACGAACGACGGCGCGATGCCGTCGACCTCGTCACCCACCTCCGCGGGTCGGGCATGCTTCGCGGTCGCCGCGCACAGCGCGTCCAGCATCGCCGGATCGGGCCCGCTCATCAGAAGACCTCGGCGATTCCGGCTTCCTGCAAGGGATGCGCACCCTTGTGCCGGCCTGGCACCTCACCGCACAGCCGCGGCGTCGGGAACACCTTGCCGGGATTGGCCAGCCCGGCCGGATCGAAGGCGCAGCGCACCAGCTGCATCGTGTCGAGGTCCGCCTCGGTGAACATCCGCGGCATGAACTTCGCCTTGTCCGACCCGACGCCGTGCTCGCCGGTGATCGATCCGCCGTACTCGATGCAGAGGTCGAGGATCGCCCCCGAAACCTCCTCGGCGCGCTCGGCTTCGCCGGGCACCGCGTCGTCGAACAGCACCAGCGGGTGCAGGTTTCCGTCCCCGGCATGGAAGACGTTGGCGACCCGGACTCCGCTGCTGCGCGAGAGCTCCGTCATCCGGTGCAGCACCTCGGGCAACGCGGTGCGCGGGATGACACCGTCCTGGACGATGTAGTCGGGACTGATCCTCCCGACGGCGGCGAACGCCGACTTGCGCCCCTTCCAGAACAACGCGCGCTCCACGTCGTCCTTCGCGATGCGGATCTCGAAGGCCCGGTGCGTGCGGCAGTGCCGCTCGACCTCCTCGAACTGCCGCTCGACCTCGTCGGCCGGTCCGTCCAGTTCCACGATCAGCACCGCGCCCGCACCACCGGGGTAGTCACAGTGCACGGCCGCTTCGGCCGCCTCGATCGCCAGCGCATCCATCATCTCGATCGCCGCGGGCACGACTCCGGCGCCGATGATCTCCGAAACCGCCGCTCCGGCGTCGTCGGTGCTCGGGAAGGCCGCGAGCAACGTGCGGACCGCTTCCGGCAGCCGGGTGAGCCGCACCGTCACCTCGGTGGCGATGCCGAGCGTGCCTTCCGAACCCACGATGGCCCCGAGCAGGTCGTACCCGGTCGGATCCGGCGCCTTGCCGCCGAGCCGCATGGCTTCGCCGTCGGCGGTCACGAAGGTGATGCCGGTGACGTGGTTGGTGGTGAAGCCGTACTTCAGGCAGTGCGCGCCACCCGAGTTCTCCGCGACGTTGCCGCCGATCGAGCACACCTGCTGGCTCGAGGGATCCGGCGCGTAGTAGTAGCCCTCGGGCTTCGCGGCCCGGGAAACGTCCAGGTTGATCACCCCTGGCTCGACCACCGCACGCTGGTTCTCCTGGTCGATCTCGATGATGTGGCGCATCCGCGAGGTGACGATGAGGACCCCGTCGGCGCGCGGCAGCGCACCACCGGAGAGGCCCGTGCCGGACCCGCGCGCGACGAACGGCACCTCGACCTCGGCGCAGGCACGCACGGTCTCCACGACGGCGGCCGTGTCCCGAGCGAGCACGGCGAGCGCGGGAGTGACCTTGTAGTGCGCGAGGCCGTCGCACTCGTAGGTACGCAGCCGATGGTGATCGTCGATGACCGAATCAGGACCCAGCGCCGCCCGCAGGCGCTCGGCCAGCGCCGCGATACCTGGTCGCACATCTCGTGGCTCGTAGGTCGTCATGCGCGCCCTCCCAGCCCGCTTGACTGTGGATACGGACGGCTTTTGAGCTACAGAAAGTAAACTCTGCCTTTCGGCACCGTAAGACGCTCCGGAAGGCCAGTCAACTCGAGTTCTCGGGCGGGGGACAGGGCCTCGCGGGTCGCGGGGGAAACCGCAGGTGGGCCGCGTGCGGCTACCCGGCCAAGCGCCGGATGCTGGGCCGTGCGGTGATCACGACCGAGCCGCCGCAACTCCAGCACTCGACCGCCATCCCCGGCGGAGTCCGCCCGGCGACCTCGCAGCTGGCGCATTCCCACGCGGTGAGGACGACGAACTCCATCGAGCCGTCGTCGTCGGACTTCGCTTCCACGACGCTCCACCGTTTTCTTGATCAGCATTGGTTCGACGCCGTAACAGGCAGCCGGTGCAGGACGAGGCAAGATAACGAAACGATATACCTTAAGTCAAGCCGGAGCGTGGTTTTTCGTTGCCCTTGACATCCCTGCGCGGCGTGCGAATACGCTGCGCACAGCGCGATCCCGTTCGAGATGCGGCGTCGGGCCAGTGCCGTCCTGGTCTCGGGAGTGGCCGAACGTCCTCGTGAGTCCGCCCGGGCCGTCACGGAAAGTAGCCCGCAAGCAGTCGGTTTGGCGACCGCAACCGCGATGGCGATCAGCGCCGGCCGGAGTCGTCGATGCTTGCTCGGGGCGTGGGTACGGATCGCCGGACAGCGAAGGTCTTTTCGCAGAATTTCATATCGTCGGCGAACTCAGGTTTTTGTAAATTCAGGCGTCGGTTTTTCTGCCGAACGTCGCCGAATATGACCAGGAGGTTCACACGTACTGACCAGAGAACGGCGGGCGAATTGGATCGAGGGCCCGCAAACAGAGGAGAATTCGCATGCCAGAAGTAGTGTTCAGCGTCGACCAGACGAAATCCATGCGCGATCAGGCCGTGCCGGGCCACAACCGGTGGCACCCGGACGTGCCGGTCGCCGCGATGGTCCGTCCCGGGCAGGAGTTCCGGGTGGAGTGCCGGGAGTGGACCGACGCCCAGCTCGGCAACAACGACTCGGCCAACGACGTGCGCGACGTTGACCTGAACCGCTGCCACATGCTCAGCGGTCCCATCGGCGTCGAAGGCGCGCAGCCCGGCGACCTGCTCGTCGTCGACATCCTCGACCTCGGCCCGGTTCCGCAGGAGACCGGCGACGCGCCGGGGCAGGGCTGGGGCTACACCGGCGTGTTCGCCAAGGCCAACGGCGGCGGGTTCTTGACCGACTACTTCCCCGACGCCTACAAGGCGATCTGGGACTTCCACGGTCAGCAGGCCACGTCGCGCCACCTGCCGGGCATCCGGTACACCGGAATCACCCACCCCGGCCTGTTCGGCACCGCGCCTTCGGCCGAGCTGCTCCAGCGGTGGAACCGCAGGGAGCAGGCGCTGGTCGACCGCGAGCCCGACCGCGTACCGCCGCTGGGCCTGCCGCCGTTGCTCGACGGGACGCTCGCCGGAACGGCCGACGGGTCGACCGCGGACCACATCGCCCGCGAGGGCGCACGCACGGTGCCGGCCCGGGAGAACGGTGGGAACCACGACATCAAGAACTTCACCCGGGGGTCGCGGGTCTTCTACCCGGTCTACGTCGACGACGCCAAGTTCTCCGGCGGAGATCTGCACTTCAGCCAGGGCGACGGCGAGATCACCTTCTGCGGCGCCATCGAGATGGGCGGGTACATCGACTTCCACGTCGACCTCATCAAAGGCGGCATGGAGAAGTACGGCATCACCACGAATCCGGTGTTCATGCCGGGAAACGTCGAACCCCGGTATTCCGAGTTCCTGTCGTTCGTGGGCGTCTCGGTGGATCGGGAGACCGACGAGAACCTCTACCTCGACGCGACCATGGCCTACCGCAATGCCGCCCTGAACGCGGTGGAGTACTTCAAGAAGTGGGGCTTCACCGGTGAACAGGCCTACCTGCTGCTCGGCTCGGCGCCCATCGAAGGCCGGATCAGCGGCATCGTGGACATCCCCAACGCGTGTTGCACGCTCTACGTGCCCACGGAGATCTTCGATTTCGACGTGCGCCCGACGAGCGAGGGCCCGGTGAGGGCCGATCGCGGACAGTGCGCGGTCACGTCCTGACCTGCAGAGCGGGTTCAGCGAGGCCGGACCTCGTTCGGTGTCGACCGACAGTGGCGAAACGCTCGGCTGGGACTCTCAGCCGAACGTTTCCCTGGCTGTACTGCCTGAGCGAACCGTGCACGACGAACGCCACCGGTCGCCCGTGATCGGTCGCGCGGAACCGGTTCGGATGGCAGGCCGCCGCAACGGACCGGGCTCCGAGCTCGCTGCCGGTCATCGTGGCGACGAATGCGGCCGGTGGTCCGGACATCTACGGCACGGCATCTGCCCGCCGCGTCCGGGCCGGATGCACCTGGAGCGGGTCTGAAAATGCTGCGCTCCCGGTGATTCACCGTGTGGAGGACGATCGCGGGTCGGCAGACGGCGGCAAGTCGGTGGCCGAAATGGACAAACAGCGCTAACGGGACAGCGGTCTGTCGACCTTTCCTGAACGCGCACTGATGCGGTCCGACGTACTCTTGTTCCCGGATGGGCCAACGGAACGCGCCGCCCGGTTCGCACCGGACGTGCCGTCGTCTCCACGCTCTCAGTGTCCTCGCACGGCCAGGCGACGAGGTGACGGCGATGTGCCCGACCGAGCGCGAAGGAGGCTGTGCGTGAGCCCCGATTCACCGTGCGTCGTCGGCAAGCAAGCCGTCCTGCCGCCCGTGGCGCGCCGGCTCCCGGCGCGAACGCGGCTGGCGATCGCGGCCGGGCGGCTCGGCGCGGCGATCTCGCGGGGGATGGGTCTCGGCAACGGCGGCGTCATCGGCGGGCGGATCGCACTCACACTGGATCCTCGCGTGCTGAGCCGGATCGGCGGCGGTCGGACAGTGGTGCTGGTGACCGGCACCAACGGCAAGACCACCACCGCGCTCATGCTCAGCCGGATCCTGGAGACGCTGGGCCAGGTCGCCACGAACAGCGACGGCGCGAACATGACCGACGGGGTAGTCGCCGCCCTGGTGGACAACCATCAGGCGCCCTTGGCGGTCCTCGAAGTCGACGAGACCTACGTGCCCGCCGTCGCCGCGCAGGTGCACCCGGCCTGCCTCGTGCTGCTCAACCTCAGCCGGGACCAGCTGGACCGGGTCGGCGAGGTTCGGACGACCGAACGGGCGTTGCGGGCGGTCGCCGCGGCATTGCCGGACACGACCGTGGTCGCCAACTGCGACGATCCACTGGTCACCTCGGCCGCCCTGGGCTCGGCTCACCCCGTGTGGGTCGGCGCGGGACAGCGGTGGCACGCCGACGCCGTGGCCTGCGCCCGATGCGGCCGAGCCGTGGTCCGGCAAAACACCTGCTGGCACTGTGCGTGTGGTCTTACCCGGCCGGATCCGCTGTGGACACTGACCGGTGATGCCGTGCAAACCACGGCGGGCTCGAAGATCACGCTCGGCCTCCGCCTGCCGGGCCGGGCCAACGCCGCGAACGCCGCGATCGCGGTGGCCACCGCCGCTCGGCTCGGTGTCCCGCCGGAGGTCGCCGTCGCACGACTTCGCCCGATCGCCGACGTCGCCGGCCGATACCGCCAGGCTCGGGTGTCCGGGCGCAGTGTGCGGGTGATGCTGGCGAAGAACCCGGCGTGCTGGGAGGAAACGTTGCCGCTGCTCGACTCCCGGTTGCCGGTCGTGATCGCGGTGAACAGCGGTGAGGCCGACGGGCGGGACATGTCGTGGTTGTGGGACGTGCAGTTCGAGCAGCTGCGTGGACGGCAGGTCGTGGCGGCCGGCGAACGGGCGACCGATCTGGCCGTCCGCCTCACTTACGCCGAGGTGCGGCACACGCTCTGCCCCCGTCCGTTCGCCGCGGTCGACTCACTGCCGCCCGGCCCGGTCGAGCTCGTCGCGAACTACACGGCGTTCCGAGATCTCCGGCAGCAGCTCGGCGATGACTGAGTCAGCCGTCCGGATCGGGGTGCTGCTGCCCGACATCCTCGGCACCTACAGCGACGGCGGCAACGCCCAGGTGCTGCGGCGGCGATCGCAGTGGCGGGGCATCGCCGCGAGCGTGACGGAGACCCGCCACGGCGAGGCGGTGCCGTGCTCGCTCGACCTGTACTTGCTGGGCGGTGGCGAAGACGATGCCCAAGCTCTTGCGACGGCGCACCTGCACGAGCATCCCGGACTGCAGCGGGCGGTCACACGAGGTGCCGTGGTGTTCGGCGTCTGCGCCGGGCTTCAGGTCCTCGGTATGAGCTTCACGACGCCCGACAACGTCTCCCATCGGGGTCTGGGCCTGCTCGACGTGGTGACGTCTCCCGGGCGGGGGCGTGCGGTGGGGGAGATCGTCGTCGACGTCAGACCCGAGCTGACGGCACAGCCCCTCACCGGCTTCGAGAACCACCTCGGCCGCACGCTCGTCGGCCCCGGCAGCTGTCCGCTCGGCTCGGTACGCACCGGCGTCGGCAACGGGGATGGCACAGAGGGCGCGGGAACCGGCCGGGTACTGGCGACCTACCTCCACGGCCCGGTGCTGGCGCGCAACCCCGCGCTGGCCGACCGGCTACTGGAATGGGTGCTCGGCACCCCGCCCTCGCCGCTGGCCCTGCCGGAGGTCGATGCCTTGCGGGAAGAACGATTGCGCGCAGCCATGCACGGCCCGCGGTGGTGATCCCCCCCCGGACACCCAGCGCTCGCGTCGGACCATCGCAGCACGAACCACGGCCGGCAGCCCGAACGGTCGGCGTTGCACCGGGGGTGAAATCACCAGGGCGCAGGCGCGGAGTCGCCTGACTTCACGGCGACTCAGACGTCGATCCGGGCCGCGCACCACCAGCCGCGTTCGGTGCGCTCGCACCGGACATGCCGCCGGGACACGGCTTTCGGAATCGCCCCGGTCGGGATGACGGCGCCGAGGTCGGTCATCTGGCAGCGCAGCCGCACCGTCGAGCCGTCCACGACGATCCCCTCCGCGGTGACCGGGATCAGGCTCCTGGTCCGCATCATGAGGATGACCTTGTCGAGCAACGCGACCAGCACCGAACCGTCCGTCGCGCCGCAGACCTCGAACGACCAGGCCGCGGACCCGCGGTGCAGACGTGTACGGGCGAAACTCTCCACCAGCGCGCGGACGGCTTCCGTCAGGCACGCTTCCCGCGTCGGTCCCCACGCTTCGATACGCAGGTCAGCGGCGTGCACGACGCGTGGCGTAGCGCGGGCGTCCTGCTTTGGCAACGGTTTCCGGTCGAACCTCCCCACCAGTGCAGCATCCGGGCGAGGGCCCGTGTCCGGCTTCACCCGGACCAGGCGAACCTTGGGCCCGGCCGAACCCGGCGCGCCCGCATCGGGTTTGGACCGGTCGAGTTTCACCAGTGGTGACCGAGTGGCCGGTTTTCCGGCCGGATCAACAACACCGGCCTCTCCTCGGTAGGAAAGTTGCGGTCGGTCGGCCGTGTTCGTGACCGTGTGCCGGGAAGTGGTGCATCCACACAGTGCGGTGCTCGCGTGCAAACTTGCGCAGGTGACAGCCCTCTTGACGGAATGTGAATTCGGACACACCCTGTAGGGAGGTGTGAGGGAGCCGTCGAGCGCAGACCGCCTCGGAGATCCTCACGCAGGGGAGGTCCATGTGGGGACCACACCGGGCGAACAGCCACCGTCGAGCGAACCCTCTTGGCAGCAGGGCAATCCTGCCCATCGGATCAGCTATCCCACCCCGAGTACCGGGCGCACCGTGCTCGTCGCCGCCACGGCGGCGCTCGGCGGTTTCCTCTTCGGCTACGACACCGCGGTGATCAACGGCGCCGTCAAGGCGGTCGGGGAAACCTTCAACGCGTCGCCGTTCGTCCTCGGGTTCGCAGTCGCCGCTGCGCTGATCGGCTGCGCGATCGGCGCCTGGTTCGCGGGTGCGATCGCGGACCGCTACGGTCGGATCCGCGTCATGTGGCTCGCGGCGATCGCGTTCGCGATCAGCGCGCTGGGCAGCGGCTTCTCGTTCTCGATCTGGGAACTGGCGTTCTGGCGGTTGGTCGGAGGCCTCGGTGTCGGTGCCGCATCCGTGATCGCTCCCGCCTACATCGCGGAGATCTCGCCGGCGCACCTGCGCGGCAGGCTGGGCTCGCTGCAGCAGTTGGCCATCGTGTCCGGCATCTTCGTAGCGTTGCTCGTGGACTACGCACTGGTCGCCGGATCAGGCGGCGCGCTGGATCCCCTGTGGTTCGGCCTCGCGACGTGGCGGTGGATGTTCCTGTCGCTGCTGATTCCCGCCCTCGCCTACGGCCTCCTGGCCTTGACGATCCCGGAGTCGCCGCGACACCTGGTCCAGAAGGAGCAGCTGGCCAGAGCGGCAGAGGTGCTGCGACGGTTTGTCGGCGGAGACGTCGACGCGAAGATCACGCAGATCATCCGGACGGTCAAAGGAAAGACCGAACGCACCGGCTTCGTGACCGTCCGTGGCCCGAGGCTGGGGTTGCTGCCGATCGTCTGGATCGGCATCGGACTGTCGATTTTCCAGCAGTTCACCGGCATCAACGTGATCTTCTACTACTCCTCGGTGCTGTGGCAGGCGGTGGGGTTCAGCGAGCAGAACGCACTGGCGATCACCGTGATCACGTCGGTGACCAACATCCTCACCACGGTCATCGCCATCGCACTGGTCGACCGGATCGGCCGCAAGCCACTGCTGGTGATCGGCTCGATCGGTCAGTTCGTCTGTCTGGGCGTGCTCGCCCTGCTCTTCGGCACCGCGCCGATCGTGAACGGCACGCCGGACCTGGGTTCGGCCGGGCCGATCGCGCTCATCGCCGCCAACGTCTACGTCGTGTTCTTCGGAGCGACGTGGGGCCCCGTGGTGTGGGTGCTGCTCGGTGAGATGTTCAGCAACAAGATCCGCGCGATGGCCCTGTCCGTCGCGGCGGCTGCGCAGTGGCTGGCCAACTTTGCCATTTCCACGACCTTCCCCGCGCTGTCGGATGTCGGGCTGGGACTTGCCTACGGCGTCTACACGTTCTTCGCCTTCGCGTCGATCTTCTTCGTGATCAAGTACGTCAAGGAGACGAAGGGGCGTGAGCTGGAGGAGATGGCCTGACGATGACCGAGTCGACGTCGACGGTCCGAGAACTTCCCGACGCACTGCGCGACGGTGATCGGTTCGCCGAGCGGTTGACCGGCCGACGCCCGGCGGTGTTCCTCGACTACGACGGTGTGCTGGCCCCGATCGTGAACCATCCCGAGGACGCCCTGATCTCCGACCGCATGCGTGCCACGGTGCGCGCGCTGGCCCTGCGCTGCCCGGTGTGCGTGGTCAGTGGCCGAGACCGGCTCGACGTGCAGCGGTTGATGGGGATCGACGACCTGGTGGTAGCAGGCAGCCACGGCTTCGACATCTGGAGCCCGGCCGCCGGCGAAATCCACCACGATGCCGCGAGCGGGTTCGAGGACGTCATCGGCGAGGTCACCGATCGCCTGCGCACCGAAACCGGCTCGATCCCGGGCGTGGTGATCGAACCGAAGAAGGCCTCGGTTGCGGTGCACTATCGGCTCGTCGACCCGGACCGGCGCCAACGGATCGCCACCGTGGTCGAGACCCTCCTCGCCGAGCATCCGGACCGGCTGAAGATGACGCCGGGCAAGATGGTCTACGAGCTTCTGCCGAAGATCGACTGGCACAAGGGCAAAGCCGTGCTCCACCTGCTCCGCGCCCTGCACCTGGACTCGCCGGACGTGGTCCCGATCTACCTCGGCGACGACATCACCGACGAGGATGCCTTCCGGGCACTGGCCGATCGTGGTGGAGTCGGCATCTTCGTCGGCCGGGCCGACGACCCCGAAGTGGCCGATCGCAGCACGTCGGCCGACTTCGCCCTCTCCTCCCCGGAAGAGGTCGCGCAGCTGCTGTCCACTCTGGCCGTCGGTGACGGCCCGCCCCCGGACGAGCGGAAATCCGTGTCCGACTGCGTGCTCGTCTACGACCACTTCGATCCCGGCGTCGAAGGTCTGCGGGAGTCGCTGACGTCGACGGGCAACGGATACTTCTGCACCCGCGGCGCAGCCGAGTGGGAGGACGCCGGCAAAGTCCACTACCCGGGCACCTACGCGCACGGTGGTTTCAACCGCGAGACCACCATCCTCGGGGGACGCCCGGTGCAGAACGAGGACCTGGTCAACCTGCCGAACTGGCTGGTGCTCAAGCTGCGCATCGAGGGCGAGGAGGCGATCAGGCTCGGCAACGTCGAACTGATCTCCTACGAGCACTCCTACGACATCCGGCTCGCGACCGTTCAGCGCGTCCTGCGCTTCCGCGACCGCGCCGGACGGGAGACGACGCTGCGCAGCCGCCGCTTCGTGAGCATGGCCCACAGCCACCAGGCCGGCATCGAGTGGACGCTGACGCCCGAGAACTGGTCGGGTCGCGTCGAGGTGATCTCCGGGCTGGACGGCCGGGTGACCAACCAGATGGTCGCCCGCTACCGCGAGCTGGAGGGGCGTCACCTCGACCCGGTGTCTCCGCGCACTTTCGGTCCGGAGACCATCGCGTTGAAGGTGCAGACCCGGCAGTCGGACATCTACGTCACCGAGGCCGCCCGCACCCGCGTCTTCCTCGACGGCGAGCAGCTTCCGGTGGAGCGCACCCTGGATCAGATGGATGACTACATCCAGCAGGTGATCACCTTCGACGTGGCGCGGGGCCGGCCGGCTCGGGTGGAGAAGATGGTGTCGCTGTTCACCTCGCACGACAACGCGATCACCGAAACGCTGGCGGCCGCGGGCCGGGGCGTCCTGCGCTACCCGGACTTCGCCGAGGCACTGGTGGAGCATGCTTCGGCGTGGACGGAGCTGTGGGAGGTCTGCGACCTCGAGCTCCCGCGGGAACCACGGGTCGAACTGCTGCTGCGGTTCCACGTGGCGCACGTGTTGCAGGTCTGCTCCCGGCACACCGCACGGCACGACGCGGGTGTCCCGGCCCGGGGGCTCAACGGCGAGGCTTACCGCGGGCACGTGTTCTGGGACGAGCTCTTCATCCACCCGTTCCTCAACTTCCGGCTGCCCGGCATCACCCGCGGCTTGCTCCTCTACCGCTATCGCAGGCTCACCGAGGCCCGCGCGGCTGCCCGGGAAGCCGGCTTCCAGGGCGCGATGTTCCCGTGGCAGAGCGGCAGTGACGGCACCGAGGAGACCCAGGTCGTCCACCTCAACCCGCTCTCCGGTCAGTGGGACCCCGACCTCAGCCACAACCAGCGCCACGTCAACGCGGCCATCTTCTACAACGTCTGGCAGTACTACCAGGCCACCGACGACCGGGAGTTCCTGCGCGACTACGGCGCCGAGCTGATGCTCGAGATCGCGCGGTTCTGGGCTTCGATCGCCCGGTACGACCCGGAGCGCGACCGCTACGAGATCCACGGCGTGATGGGACCCGACGAGTTTCACGAGCGCTATCCCGGCAGCGAAGAGGGCGGATTGCGCAACAACGCCTACACCAACGTGATGGTGGCCTGGATCGCCGACACCGCACCGCGGGTGCTGAGGCTGTTGCCGGCCAGCCGCCGCGCCGCGCTGCGCGCCCGCCTCGGACTGACCGATGACGAGCTGCACACGTGGGACGAGATGAGCCGCAAGATGTACGTGCCGTTCCACCCGGACGGCATCGTCAGCCAGTTCGAGGGCTACCTGGACCTGGACGAACTCGACTGGGAGCACTACCGGGCCGAGCATGCCAACATCCAGCGGCTGGACCGGATCCTCAAGGCGGAAGGCGAAGAACCCGACCGCTTCAAACTGGCCAAGCAAGCCGACGCGGTCATGTTGTTCTTCCTGTTCTCCGACGAAGAGCTCCGCACTCTCTTCCGCCGGCTCGGCTACGAGCCCGATGCGGAGCTGACCCGGCGCACGATCGACTACTACGACCGGCGCACCTCCCACGGTTCGACGCTGAGTCTCGTCACCCACGCCGGCGTGCTCGCCGCGCTGGACCCGAAGAGTTCCTGGGACCGGTTCATCGTGGCGCTGGAGAGCGACATCGGTGACGTCCAAGGAGGAACGACCAAGGAAGGCATCCACATGGGTGTGATGTCCGGGACCTTGGACCTGCTGCAGCGCTACTACGTCGGCAGCGCCGTGCGGGACGGCGTGCTGTACTTCGCGCCGACCCAGCTCAACCGGCTCGACGGCCTGGTTTTCTCGATGCAGTACCGCGGCGTGCCGCTGCGGGTGTCGATCACGGGCGACGAGCTGACCGTCTTCGCGCTTCCCCAAGGCTTCCGCGGGCCGGTCTTCATCGGCGTCGGAGACGAGGTCCACGAGCTCGGGGCGGGGGACAGCCGGGTCTTCACCCTGTCCCACGAATCCGGACCCGCAACCCGGGAGAGCCACCCGGGCCACGCGGAAGGGAGTCACCATGGCGAACGGCTTTGAGGGCGCGATCTTCGACGTCGACGGCGTGCTCGTCGACTCCCCGCACGAGCGGGCCTGGAAGGACTCGCTGCGCGAGCTGATGGAGACCGAGTGGGCCGACATCCGCGACCGGACCACGTGGTCGGACGACCGCTTCACCCCCCAGGTCTACCAGCAGGTGATGTCCGGCAAACCCCGAGCCGCCGGAGCTTTGGCCGCCCTCGAGTACTTCGAGGTCCCCGACGCGAAGGCGCGCGTCGAGGTCTACGGTGCGCACAAACAGGACATGGTCATCAAGCTCATCGAGGCCGGCGAGTTCGAGGCCTACCCCGACGCGCTGCGCTTCGTCTTAGCGGTGAAGGCCGCGGGCATTCCGACCGCGGCGGCGTCGTCGTCGAAGAACGCCGGGCTTTTCCTGAGGCAGATCCGTCTCGACACCTTCGCCGCGCAGAACGGCCTTTCCCACGACTTCGTGACGCCCGGACTGAGCCTGCTCGACTCCTTCGACGCCGACATCTCGGGCCGCGACTTCGCCCACGGCAAGCCACACCCGGAGATCTTCCTGACCGGCGCGGCCGAACTCGGCGTCGCCCCCGAAGACTGCTTCGTCGTCGAGGACGCGGCCAGCGGCATCGAAGCAGCCAAGGCCGGCAGGATGTCGGCGCTGGGTGTCGCCAGGGCCGACGACGAGGAGCTGCTCTCAGCCGCACGGGCCGACCTCGTGGTGACCTCCCTCGACGAGATCGACGTCGCGGCGCTCGGCCGTCACGTGCTGGCCGGGCGGGCGTCATGACCAGCCCGGTGGCCGAGGCGGTTCCCCGGCCGGTCCACGAGGCCGCCGAGGGGACGTTCGCCATCGGCGTCGACATCGGCGGCACCAAGATCGCCGCGGGGGTGGTCGACGAGGGCGGGCACATCGTCGCCCGCACCCGGCGTCCGACGCCCGCCGACGACCCGTCGAAGACCCAGGAGTCCATCGCCGACGCCGTTCGCGAGCTGACCAGCGAGTACACCGTGGTCGGGGTCGGCCTTGGCGCGGCGGGTTTCGTCGACGAGACGCGTTCGACCGTGATGTTCGCGCCGAACCTCGCCTGGCGGGACGAGCATTTGCGGGAATCGCTGGAGGCCCGGCTCGGCCTGCCGGTGATCGTGGAGAACGACGCCAACGCGGCCGCGTGGGCCGAGGCCCGGTTCGGCGCCGCCCGCGGCGAGACCCACGTCGTCATCCTGACCATCGGTACCGGGATCGGCGGCGGTGTCGTCCTCGACGGGAAGCTCTTCCGGGGCCGCTACGGGCTGGCCGCCGAGATCGGGCACTTCACCATCGTCCCCGACGGACGGCGCTGCGGCTGCGGCCTGCACGGCTGTTGGGAGCAGTACGGCAGCGGGCGTGCGCTCGTGCTCGAGGCGCAGGAGCAGGCGACCGTCGCGCCCTCGATGGCCCAGGAGCTGCTGCGGCTCGCCGGGGGGCGTCCGGCGGGCATCACCGGCCACATCGTCACCGAGGCCGCGCAGTCCGGCGACGTGACCGCCCTGAACTGCTTCGACGAGCTGGGCAAATGGCTCGGGCGCGGGATGGCCGCGCTGGCCGCGATCCTCGACCCGGGCATGTTCGTCATCGCCGGCGGCGTGTGCGAGGCCGGGGAAATTCTCCGCGCGCCGACGGAGGCCGTCTTCCGCAAGAACCTCACCGGCCGTGGACACCGCCCAGCCGCGAAGGTGCGGATCGCCGAGCTGGGCAACGAGGCCGGACTCGTGGGCGCCGCCGACCTGTCCCATCGGCGGTGAACCCGGCGGGTTCGAGGCGCCGGTCGGGATTCTCGACCGGCAAGTCCTTTGTGGACCTCTTGGCCCGGGTGGTGCGCGGGTTCCACCTCGTCTCGACGGCGACCGCCGCGGCCCTTCGCCCGTAGACCACGGCACGTGCGGCGACTTATCATGAGATTGCACAGCGTGTCAAGGGCTGACCGAGTGGGTGGTCTTCATGCGCAGTTATCTCGTGGTCGCGAACCAGACCCTCCTGGGTCCGGAGCTGCAGAACGAGCTCCACAAGAGGATCGAGGCGGGGCCGAGCTCCTTCTATGTGCTCGTCCCGAACACCGCCGCCGCGCACTACCACACAGTGCCCGCTGCCGGCGGCTTGATGCCGATGCCCAGCGTGGTGATGGACTTCGGTCGACCTGCCTCCGACGAGGAGGCGACAGTGCAGGCCCGGCAACGGCTGGAACAGGTGCTCGCCGACCTCGCCGTGCAGAAGGTTCAGGCGGACGGCGACCTCGGGAGCGCCCAGCCGCTCGAAGCCATCGAGAAGGTGATGGCGGGTCGCGAGTTCGACGAGATCATCGTAGCCACGCTGCCCCGGCGCGCCTCCCGCTGGCTCCGGGCCGACCTGCCGCACCAAGCCGAGCGCCGGTTCGGCCTGCCGGTCACCACGATCACCACGAAACGCTGACCGGCCCGCGCGGCAATGAAATCGACGCAGGAGAATCACCGTTCTGTTTGATCAGGTACCGAGTCGGAAAGTCACGGACCTGGTGACCTAGGATCGCGAGGGAAACATTCCCTCGTGATTTCGCGGTAGCTTTCTCCGGGCGAACTTTTCACCGCACCGGCCCGGTTGCCGAAATCGATCCGCGGCCCTACTTGGCGCGACCACTGTCGACCGAGAAGGCTCTAGCACGAAGATCGCGACCCGGGCCGGGTGCCCGAGTTACGCGAGCGTGCGACGGGTGCGTGCGAAGAAATTGTCGATCAGCCCGACTGTCCGACGGCGCTGTTTCAGGACGGCATGCCGCGCCAAGACGGGTGAGCACGCGCGATACCCCACCGTCCGGTAATCGAACCGGGCGGCCGCGGTCCATGCCGATCGCCGGAATTTTCACGTTAATGTGGATTCTGCTCGGGTTCGGGGTACTCGCCCTGCCTCGGAATTGGAAGGAGCTGGGATGACGACGACGGGCACCACGACCGAAGACAGATATCCGACGCGGATCGGCGGCGAACCGGCGCTGCTGCGCCGGGAGGTGCCCGCGGTGTGGCCGGGTCGGCTGCGCGAGCCGTTCACCCCGGCCGAGCTGGCCGCGCACGCCGAACGGGGATATTCGATCGTCCCGTCGTCGGTCACGGGGGAGGAGCTGGATCTGCTGCGTGCGGAGCTGGATCGGCTCTGCGCCGACGAGACGCTGGCAGCGGACGAACGCGTGGTGCGGGAGAAGGCTTCCGGGGCAGTGCGGTCGATCTTCGAGGTCCACCGCATCAGCCCGCTCATCGCACAGCTGGTGCGCGATCCCCGTGTGCTGGACCGGGCCCGGCAACTGCTCGGCTCGGAGGTGTACGTGCACCAGAGCCGGATCAACTGCATGCCCGGCTTCCGCGGCAAGGGTTTCTACTGGCACTCCGACTTCGAGACCTGGCACGCCGAAGACGGCATGCCCGTTCCCCGCGCGGTCAGCCTGTCACTGGCACTGACGGACAACCACCCCTACAACGGTGGTCTCATGGTGATGCCCGGTTCCCACCGGGAGTTCGCGCAGTGCGCCGGCGCCACCCCCGGGGACCACTACCGGGATTCACTCAAGGAGCAGCAGGTCGGCGTGCCCGACGAGACCACGATCGCGCGCCTGGCGGCGGCCCACGGGATCGACCAGTTCACCGGTCCCGCCGGGCACGCGCTGTGGTTCGACGCCAACCTCATGCACGGATCCGCCGACAACATCACTCCCTACCCCCGTTCCAATGTGTTCGTGGTCTTCAACAGCGTGGAGAACACCTTGCGCGAACCGTATGCCGCTGCCTCGCCGCGTCCCCCGTTCGTCGCCGCCCGCGACTTCACGCCCCTCACGCCCGCGCACTAGCCGCAACCTGGCCCGCAGTCGAGAGTTCCCGGCGGTACTCGCAGGGGCGGTCCACCGCGTGGACCGCCGCGAGATTCGCTGCTGTTCGGCGAACCCTGTCCAATCTGGACGCCGATCTGCGCGACCGATCCCGCCGTTCGACAACGCTGCCGGGACACCGGGAACCACTCGACACCGGATGCCTCGTGCCGCCGGCCGGGAGGCGGCGCAACCGGGCGAGAGGCGCTGACCCGCCCGCTCACGGCCGGAATGTCGTCCCTGCTGGGAAACCCGCGCTCCCGCTGTGCGGGCGCCGTGGAGCAGCGCCCCAAAGGCCTCGACGCAGTGCGCCATCGCGTTGAGACCGCTCGCGGCTGACAGGTCCATGGGCAGCGTGCAAGTCAGCTCCAGGTAGTAGATGACCGTCCGCGGCAGCACCGCGGATCGGTCCCCGTCGTTTTGTGGGCCGCGTCGGTGAGCCCCACACCCGAGTGGCTTCCGACCCTACGTACATCGTCGAGATCGCGATGATCGGCGGGCCGGTGCTCAGCGCGACGGCCTTCGCGGTGTCGGTCGTCGAGCCGCCACCGACGCTCAGCAGCGAATCCGCGCCGGCCGAGCGCGCCGGCTCGCGGGTCTCACCCGCGACCGCGACCGGAACACCGGCTTTCCTGACACCTGGCGCCGGCCGCTCGACTGCCGGCAGTCGCCGAGCGGCACGGCGCGACACCCGGCGCGCTCGCGGTGGCCTGGACGCTGCGCAACCCGGCCGTCACCGGCGCACCGGTTTCGGTGAGCACTGGTACGCACCGCCGGCGCGGACGCAACCCGTGCCTGGAGATCGATGCACCCTTCCTCAGTCACTGCGAAATGGCGGAACGGTGGCCGTCCTCTGGGTCGAAAAGCTGGCCCTGTATCCGCCAGCGGACGGGTTCCGTCCCTGGACGCCGCTCGCCTTCGCGTCGCGCGGCTGTCACGGAACCGTGGATAGTCGAAGGGCCAGTCGTCTGGGGACCACCAGCCTCCGGCCTTGCCTGCGAGCCCATAAGCGCCCCTGGCGACGCGGGTGAGGTTTTCGCTTCAGCCCGGTGCTGCGCGTACAGCTTGGCGTACGGTCCGCCAAGGTCCAGCAGGTCTTGGTGCCGACCGGATTCGATCAGCCGCCCGTGGTCCAACATCAGGATGTGATCTGAAGCCGGAGCCAGGGACAGATCATGGCTGATCAGGATCGTCGTCTTGCCGCTGGCCAGCCGGCGCAGTGGTTCGATCACACGCTGGACGGCACGCGCATCCAGCCCGGCGGTGGGCTCGTCCAGGACCAGGATCGGGGTGTCGCGGACGATGGCCCTGGCGATCGCCAGCCGTTGCCGCTGCCCACCGGAGAGCCGGTGGCCGGCGCCGTCCAGCGCGGTCTGATATCCCTCCGGCAGGGCGGAGATGAACTCGTGGGCGTCCGCCGCGACCGCCGCGGCCACGATCTGGGAATCCGTGGCCGAGGGCCGTCCGTAGGCGATGTTGTCACGCACGGTGCCATGGAAGACCTGGGTCTGCTGCAGCACCAGGGTCACCTGTTCGCGCAGCGATTCGGTGGTGATACCACGCAGGTCGAAGCCGTCGAGCCGAATACTGCCTGAAGACGGGTCGGCGAAGCGCAGTAGCAATTTTGTGATGGTCGACTTGCCGGCGCCGCTGGCCCCGGTGATCACCACCAACTGGCCACGGCGGACCGTGAACGACAGCTCAGTCAGCGCGGACCGGTCGGCATCGGGATAGCGGTAGCTGACCCGGTCCACGCTGATCTCGCCACGGGAGTGGGCCAGCACGTGGGCACCCGCGTGGTCGACGACCGTCGGTCTTGTGTTCAGCAATTCCGAGATGCGGTCGGAGCTCGCCGTGGCCGCGTTCACCATGATCGTCAGAGAGCCGAGCTGGCGCAGGGGAGGATAGAGATAGCCGACGTATGCGGTGAACGCCAACACGCCCCCCGGGGTCAGGTGATGCTGGCTGATCTCCCAGATCCCTGCGCCGACCACCAGCAGCAACGCCGTGACCTCCGTGATGTCCACCAACGGTGCGTACGCTCCGGACACCCGTGCTTCGCGCACCTTGGTTCGCATCCAGGACGCGCCGTGTGCGTGCAGCCGCTGTTGTTCGGTGTGCTGTTGGTTGTAGGCCTGCACCAGGGGCAGGTTCGTCAGGCTTTCCTGGACCGCAGCGGTGATCATGCCGTTGTAGTCGCGCTCGTCGCGGGAGACTGTCTTGATTCTCTTCGAAAACGACCGTGCCGCCAGTCCGAATAGCGGGGCGAGAATAAATGACGCGAGTGCCAGGTGCCAGGATACGATCAGTGCGGCGCCGGCGTAGAAAATCGCGGTTACGATCGCACTGACGGTTTCGACCGTCCCGGACGCGGTCAACTGTTCGACCATCTCGATGTCACTGGTCACCCGGGCCACCAGATCACCGGTGTCATGCCGGGCGAAGAAGTCGGGGGAAAGCTGTTGCAGGTGTGCGTATACGGCGTCGCGTAGGCGAAGCAGAAACCGCTCTGACACCCAGGAAGTCAGGAGGCCGCCTCCGAACGAGGCGAAGCCCCCGACTGCGGCCATGCCGACCCAGATTGCGGCGGGCCGCCAGAACCCGCGGAGGTCGCCCGTGGTCAAGGCATCGTCGATGATCACACCGAAGGTCCAGATCGCCACGGTCTCCGCGACCGCGCTGATCACCAGCAATAGAATGGCCAGCAGCAGCAGACTGATGCGCCCCGGGTTCTGTGCAGGCTCTGATCTCAGGGAGGATGCAGAGCATGCCGGCACCGAAGAAGTACAGCGACGAGCTGCGTGAGCGGG
>NZ_JBFBAF010000056.1:0-44429 GCF_040682095.1 Amycolatopsis sp. NPDC051372 | reverse complement strand
GGCGACGATCCTGCGGCCGAGCGGGTGCACCACGAACACGCTGGGGTGGGCTCCTTCGGTGCGTGCTTCGCGCCTTTTCGAGGCTCCCTTCGGGGCCGATCCGACCGCCCCAATCCGGAAACCGGCTCAAAGGCGATCTCGCACGCCCTGGCGGAGCCGGGGCAGAAAACACAGTTACTGTTGCCGGGTGAGTACGGTCATCTTGCTGCGGCACGGGAAGTCCACTGCGAACGGGTCCGGCGTCCTGGCGGGGCGCACGCCGAAGGTCGGTCTCGACGACACTGGCCGAGCGCAGGCCGAGAAGCTGGTCGAGCGGCTGGCCGGCGTGCCCGTCGCCGAGCTGGTGGTGTCGCCGATGCTGCGCTGCAAGCAGACGGTGACGCCGCTGGCGACCGCGCTGGGTCTGGACAAGACCGTGGAGCCGCGCCTGTCTGAAGTGGACTACGGCGAGTGGACCGGTCGCGAGCTGAAGACGCTGGTCAAGGAGCCGCTGTGGCGGGTGGTCCAGTCCCACCCGTCGGCGGCGGTGTTTCCCGGCGGTGAGGGTCTGGCCGCGATGCAGGCCCGTGCGGTGGCCGCGATCCGCGCGCACGACGCCCGCATCACCGCCGAGCACGGCGACCACGCCGTGTGGATCGCCTGCAGCCACGGCGACGTGATCAAGGCGGTGCTGGCCGACGCCCTGGGCCAGCACCTGGACGCGTTCCAGCGCATCGTGGTCGACCCGGCGTCGGTGTCGGTGGTCCGCTACACCGAGACTCGGCCGTTCGTACTGCGCGTGAACGAAAACGGCGGCGACCTGTTGGGCATCGTGCCCCCGCCGCCGAAGAAGAAGTCCGGCCGCGGCAAGAAGGCAGGCGACAGCGACGCGGTGGTCGGGGGCAGCACCGGGCGCTGAGCCCGGCGGACACGCCCTCGGCGGAAAGCGGCTCGACCAGGGCCGCGAAACCCGTAGGGTGGCGGGATCAGCGCGGGAAAGCACGTGAAGAACCAGGAGCGCAACCCGATGATTTCGCCGGACAACCCGTTCGCCACCCCGAGTGAGCTGCCCTACGCCCTGCCGCCGTTCGACCGCATCACGGTCGAGCACTACCGGCCCGCGTTCGAAGAGGGCCTGACCGCCCACGCCGCGGAGATCCACGACATCGCCGCGAACCCCGCGGAGCCCACGTTCGAGAACACGATCGCCGCGCTGGAGCGGGCGGGGGAGCTGCTGGAGCGGGCGTCCGGCACGTTCTTCAACGTCTCGGGCTCCGACTCGACCGAGGAGATCCAGGAGATCCAGGCCGAGCTGGCCCCGAAGCTGGCCGCGCACTCCGACGCGATCCACCTGGACCCGCAGCTGTTCGCGCGGATCAGCGCGCTGTACGAGCGGCGCGAGAGCCTCGGCCTCGACCCCGAGTCGCTGCGTCTGCTGGAGCGCCGGCACACCGACTTCAGCCGCGCCGGCGCCGGGCTGCCCGAGGCCGAGCAGGAGAAGCTGCGCAAGCTGAACGAGCAGCTCTCGACTCTGCAGACGAAGTTCCAGCAGAACCTGCTGCGCGACACCAACGAGCTCGCCGTGGTCCTCGACGACGTCGCGGACCTGGCCGGGCTCGACGAGGGCGCGATCGCCACCGCCGCCGAGGCGGCTGCCGCTCGTGGCGAAGAGGCCAAGTACGTCCTGAACCTCACGCTCCCGACCGCGCAGGCGGCCCTGGAGTCGCTGGAGAACCGCGCGGTGCGCGAGCGCGTCTTCACCGCCTCGGTCTCGCGGGGCAACCGCGGCAACGAGTACGACAACAACTCCGTCGCCGCCGAGATCGTCCGTCTGCGGGCCGAACGCGCGGCGCTGCTGGGCTACCCGGACCACGCGTCGTACGTGATCTCCGACGAGACGGCCAAGACCGCCGACGCGGCCTCGGGCCTGCTGGAGCGGCTGGCGCCGGTCGCCGTGGCCAACGCCCGCGTGGAGGCCGCCGAGCTGCAGCAGCACCTCGAGGCGGACGTGCCCGGCGCGACGCTGAAGCCGTGGGACTGGGCGTTCTACGCCGAGAAGGTGCGCCGCGAGCGCTACGAGGTGGACACCGCCGCGCTGCGCCCCTACTTCGAGCTGAACCGGGTGCTGACCGACGGCGTGTTCTTCGCCGCGAACCGCCTGTACGGCCTGACCTTCACCGAGCGCGACGACCTGCCGAGGTACCACCCGGAGGTGCGGACCTTCGAGGTCTTCGACGCCGACGGCAGCGGCATGGGCCTGTTCCTCGTGGACTACTACACGCGTGACTCCAAGCGCGGCGGCGCGTGGATGAACAACTTCGTGTCGCAGTCGGACCTGCTGGGGCGCAAGTCCGTGGTGGTCAACGTGCTCAACGTCGCGAAGCCGCCGGCGGGGGAGCCGACCCTGCTGACGCTGGACGAGGTCACCACCGTGTTTCACGAGTTCGGCCACGCACTGCACGGGCTGCTCTCGGGCGTCGAGTACCCGACGTTCTCCGGCCCGAGCGTGCCGCGAGACTTCGTGGAGTACCCGTCGCAGGTCAACGAGATGTGGATGCTGTGGCCCGAGGTGCTGGCGAACTACGCCAAGCACCACGTGACGGGGGAGCCGCTGCCGGCCGAGCAGGTCGCCAAGCTTGAAGCCGCGCAGCAGTACGGCGAGGGCTTCAAGACGACCGAGTACCTCGCCGCGTCGCTGCTCGACCTCGCCTGGCACCGCCTCGGCGTGGACGACCGCGTCGACGACGTGCAGCGCTTCGAGGCCGACGCACTGGAGAAGGCCGGCGTCGCGCTGGAAAGCGTGCCGCCGCGCTACCGCACCACGTACTTCAACCACGTCTTCGGCGGCGGTTACAGCGCGGGCTACTACTCCTACATCTGGAGCGAGGTCCTCGACGCCGACACCGTGCAGTGGTTCCGCGAGAACGGCGGCCTCAAGCGCGAGAACGGCGACCACTTCCGTTCGACGCTGCTCGGCCGCGGGGGGAGTGTGGACCCGATGGAGGCGTTCGCGAACTTCCGCGGTCGTCAGCCGGAGATCCAGCCGCTGCTAGAGCGCCGGGGTCTCGCGGGGGCCTGATCGTTCTTCGGGTGGGGCCGGCCGTTCTCGGTCGGCCCCACTTTTGTCTCTTGTGGACTGTATAACGACCTATACGGCGGGGGTTTGGCCTGGTCGCGATCACTCCAGGGGGAACAAGATCGGGCTGATGAGGTGCTGGCGCCGGCCGGGGGCAGGCTCGTTGCGCAGCCGGGGGAGGAGTACTTCGCGGAGATCGGTGATGAGCTCGGCGAGCTCCTCGGGGCTCAGCCAGACCGAGTGCTGGCGGTAGCCCACGAGGTCCATGACCGGATCCGCGCCGGCCCGGCCCAGGTATGCGGTGAACTCGGCGATCAACGTCGTCATCGCGGTCGCGAACACCTTGCGGTGATCGTCGAGCGTTGCCGAGGCTGCCGCGTCGGCGTCGACCACCGCGCGATCACGCCGCAGCCGGTAGCTGCGCTCGACGGCGCCGCGGACGCGTTGTTCCTCGGCCACTTCGAGGATTCCGGCTTCGGTGAGCAGGCCGACGTGGCGGTACAGGGTTGCCTTCGACACGTCGTGGATGCGCTCGGCCAGCTGGGTGGTGGTCAGGGGCCGCCCGCCGGAGAGGGCGTGCACCACGCGCAGCCGCACCGGGTGCACCAGGAGTTCCAGATCGTCCACGCCGTTATGTTCGCACATCTGGTACCGTTCTCAATCTTGAGAACGTTGGGCCGCTGGGGGCCCGGGACGGGAGATTCGGCGATGAAGGTCGACGTGGCACCACTGGGCGAGCACTGCGAGGTGGCCGGGCGCCGGCTGCTGCTGCATCGCTGCGGCTCCGGCGGGTCACCGGTGGTGTTCCTGCCTGGCGCGGGCTTGATGGCGTATGACTTCCTGAACGTGCAGCAGCGCATCGCGCAGTTCACCACGAGCGTGGTGTACGACCGGGCCGGCACGGGCTGGAGCGACGCTGTCGAGCTGCCACGCACGCCGGACGAGGTGACGGACGAACTGCGGGCCCTGCTCGCGGCCGCTGACGTGCCCGGGCCATACGTGCTGGCCGGACATTCCCTCGGGGCGCTGTACGCCCGCCGCTACGCGCAGCGTTTCCCCGAGGAAGTCGCCGGCCTGGTGTTCCTCGATCCGGGCCACGAGGACATCCTGGAGTTCCTGCCGAAGGAGGCCGCCGAGCTCAACGAGAGCCTCAAACCCGACCCGGCCGCCCTGCCCGAGCCGACGTCCGCGCAACTGGAGGCTTCGCGCGACGCCTTGCTGGGCCTGTACGCGAACTGGCCCGACGGTGTCCGGGAAGCGTTGGTGGACAAGCACCTCACGGACTGGCGCACGGCAGTCCTGGAGACCCGGAACTTCGAAACCGAGGTGTACGACCAGGTCCGCGCCGGGGGAGCGCTGCCGGACGTCCCGCTGGTGGTGCTGAGCGCACTCGGGGCCAACCCGTACTGGGCGCAGTTCGCCTCCCCGGAGCTGATGGAGCAGATGCTGCTGGCGGGGATCAAGGCCCTGCATGCGTCGATCGCCTCTTCGGTGCCGCGAGGTGAGCACCGCACACTTGACGGTGCGGCGCACCAGACGATGCACCTGGAGAACGAAGACGCTGTCGTGGAGGCGATCCGCTCGGTCCTCTGAGGACGATCCGCGCGAGCTGCCGATTCCTTTCGGCGCGGCAGGAGGTCTCCCTTTTCGACGGCCGGCTCGCCCCGAGCGGGCCGCGGTTCGGACAGTCGAAGAGAGAGAGCTGATCGCCGTGAACATTCCCGCGACCATGCGCGCGCTGCAGCAGACGTCGCTCGAGGGGCCGCAAGACCTGCGTTTGATCACTGACGCGCCGGTACCGGCTCCCGGCCGGGGTGAAGTGCTGGTCAGGGTCCGAGCCGCCGGGGTCAACTTCGCCGACCTCTCGCAGGCCCGTGGGGTGTTCCGGGGCGGCCCGCAGCCGCCGTACCTGGCGGGTTTCGAGGCCGCGGGTGAAGTCGTTGCGCTCGGCTCGGAGGTCACCGGCCTGGGCCTGGAGAGCCTGGTCATCGGCGTCGGATCCGGTGCGTTCGCCGAGTACGCGGTCCTGCCCGCGGCCGCGGCGATGCCGGTTCCGGCCGGTTGGACGGCCGGGCAGGCGCTGGGCCTGGTGGTAAACCGGCCGGCCGCGCTCGCGGCGCTCAAACCGCTGGGGCGACTGGTCTCGGGGGAGACGGTGGTGGTCCACGCCGCGGCGGGCGCGACCGGCCAAGCCGCCGTGAGGATGGCCAAGCACTACGGGGCGACAGTCATTGCCACCGCTTCCCCGGCCAAGCACGACACCGTGCGCGCACTCGGCGCCGATCACGTCCTGGACTCCCTGGATGCCGATCTCACCGCCGAAATCCTGCGGCTGACCGGTGGCGCCGGTGCCGATCTGGTGCTGGAGTCGGCCGGCGGTGCCGGCTTCGCGGCCGCCCTGGCCTCGGCGAAGCCGGTGACCGGCCGGGTCGTCGTCTACGGGTTGGCGGGCGGCGAGGCCGCGATCACCAACTGGGATCTGGTGTATCGCCACCAGGTCCACGTCGTCGGCTTCAACCTCGGGACGCTGATCCAGGCGGCTCCGCGGATCTTCGGTGAGGTCATGGGTGAGCTGTCGGCCCTCGTCGCCGACGGCGTCCTCCCGCCCGAACATCCGGCGGTTTACGAGCTGGCCCACGGCCCGAAAGCCCTGGCGGAGCTGGAGGCGAGGGCGACCGTCGGCAAGCTCGCCCTACGGCCCTGACCTGCGGTTCGATTCCTTCGGCCCGGCTTGCCGGTCCTACGGGGAGACGGTCCCGGCCCGCGGGATCGGCCCGGACGAGGAGCGAATCATGGTCAGCAAACGAACCACGGTGAACCTCGTGCCACGACCTAGAATCGCCACATGACGGCCCAGGTGCGGGAGCCGGCGGATCGGGACCGGTTCGCCGCCGAAACCGAGCCGTTCCGCCGGGAGCTGCTGGCGCACTGCTACCGCATGGTCGGTTCTGCGCACGACGCCGAGGACCTGGTGCAGGAAACCTACCTGCGGGCCTGGCGGTCGTACGCCGGGTTCGAGGGCCGCGCGTCGATCCGGTCCTGGCTCTACAAGATCGCCACCAACGTCTGTCTGACCGCGGTGGAGCCGCGCAAGATCCGGATGCTGCCCTCTGGCCTGGGCGGTCCCCAGGAGGGTTCCGGGACCTCTCCCGACCCGGTCGCGCCAGGTGAGGTCTCGTGGCTGGAACCGTGGCCGGACCGGTGGACCACCGCCGACGACGACCCGGCCACGTCGGTCGTCGCGCGCGAATCACTGCGCCTGGCGCTCATCGCGAGCCTGCCCGCACGGCAGCGCGCGATCCTCATCCTGCGTGAGGTGCTTTCGTTCTCCGCGGCCGAAACCGCGCAGCTGCTCGGGACCACCACAGCGGCGGTGAAGAGCGGGCTGCAGCGGGCCCGGGCGCGGCTGGGTGAGCTGGAACCACGGCCGGAGCAGTTGCTGGAACCGGCTGACCAGCGGGCCCGGGCGTTGCTCGACGGTTACATCGCGGCCTTCGAACGCTCGGATGCCGGCCTGCTGGAGCAGGTGCTGTGCGCGGACGCGACGCTGGAGGCGACACCGTTGCGCGACTGGCAGGCCGGGCTCGTCAACTGCATCCGCATGCTCGCCGCGCACGTGCTGGGTGCGCCGGGGGACTGGCGGATGCTCGCCACCACCGCCAACGGCCAGCCCGCTGCCGTCGAGTACCGCCGAGACGAAGCCGGCGTGTTCCGGGGGAGGGGCATCGTGGTGCTGGACCCGACCGCCGCCGGTGTCTCCCGTGTCGTCGCGTTCCACGACGCGGCCCTGGTCACCCTGTTCGGATTTCCCCCATCACTCACAGACTGATCCTGACCGGTCGCGCCAAGTCCGGTGTAGACAGTCACTCTCAAAATGTATAACGGCCTATACGCTGGGTCAGGTGCGAAAAAATCTGGCACTTGGCCCGACAGCTCACCACCAAAACCCCGCTAAAGACCAGCGAGGATCTCCACCACGGCGTCGTAGGTCTGTTCCACGTCAAGGCTTTCCGTGTCGACCACAGTGCACTTCGGACGCTGCCGCAGGTACGCCGAGAGGTGGTCGTGGACGCGGTCGATCAGCTCCAGCCCGCCCGCGCGAGTGATGATCTCGTCGATGTCGCGGGCCGGTCCGCTCTCGCTGGAGCGGGACGAATAGCGGTCGAACGCGTGGGGCTTCGCCGCGGTCAGCACGATCTCGATGTACGAAGCTCCTGCGGCACGCGCGGCGGCTTCGAACCCCGAAACCTCTTTCAGGTGCGTTGCCAGCTGGGGCATCACGACGGAGAACCCGGACCGCAGATGGGTTTCCGCCATGGCGACGGCCAGGCGGCGCGCGACGGGCAGGGTGGCGAAGAAGTCGTCGCGCCAGCCGCCGATGAGGGAGACGACGTGGTCGGTGTCGAGGTCGAGCACGCCGGGGTGGCGATCGGCGTAGAGGCGCGCGACGGTGGACTTCCCGATGCCCGACGGGCCGTTGAGGTGAATGAGGCGAGGGCCGCCCCGGACGGATCCGGGGCGGCCCTCAGAAGAAGCAGTGTTCAACTCAGATGAGGCCGAGCTTCTGCACGGCGTCGCGCTCCTCGGCGAGCTCGCCGACGGTGGCGTCGATGCGGGCGCGGGAGAAGTCGTCGATCTCGAGGCCCTGCACGATCTCGTACTTGCCGTCCTTGGCGGTGACGGGGAAGGACGAGATGAGGCCCTCGGGGACACCGTAGGAGCCGTCGGAGATGACCGCGGCGGAGGTCCAGTCGCCTTCGTCGGTGCCGTTGACCCAGGTGTAGACGTGGTCGATGGCGGCCGACGCGGCGGAGGCGGCGGAGGAGAGACCGCGGGCTTCGATGATGGCCGCGCCGCGCTTGGCGACGGTGGGGATGAAGGTCTCTTCGACCCAGGTCTGGTCGTTGACGGCCTCGGCGAGGTTCTTGCCGCCGACGGTGCCGTGGGTGATCATCGGGTACTGCGTGGCCGAGTGGTTGCCCCAGATGGCCAGGCGCTTGATGTCCGAGACCGGGACGTCGAGCTTCTTCGACAGCTGCGCGAGGGCGCGGTTGTGGTCGAGGCGGGTCATCGCGGTGAAGCGGTCGGCCGGGACGTCGGGCGCGTGGGACTTGGCGATGAGGGCGTTGGTGTTGGCCGGGTTGCCCACCACGAGGACGCGGATGTCGTCGGCCGCGCCGGCGTTGATGGCTTCGCCCTGGGGCTTGAAGATGCCGCCGTTGGCCTCGAGCAGGTCGCCGCGCTCCATGCCCTTGGTGCGGGGGCGGGCGCCGACGAGCAGGGCGATGTTGGTGCCGGAGAACGCCTGCTTGGGGTCGTCGAAGATGTCGATCCCGGACAGGAGCGGGAAGGCGCCGTCGTCGAGCTCCATCGCGGTGCCCTCAGCCGCCTTGACCGCCTGCGGGATCTCGAGGAGCCGCAGTTTCACCGGGGTGTCCGGGCCGAGGAGCTGACCGGACGCGATGCGGAAGAGCAGCGCGTAGCCGATCTGGCCGGCCGCACCGGTGACGGTGACGTTGACAGGGGCTTGGGTCATAGCGGGTTCTCCAGCTTGAGACGACTTTGGCTAGTACCGCGACTCTAGTACTCGCGGGTGCGATCGTTCGGGTGCGTCCAGTCACTCTCCGGCCGGTGTCGTGACGTTGGCCGCGAGCCGGCCCAGGAGTGTGGCGAGGGTGGCGATCTCGTGGTCGGTGAGGCCGGTGCGCATGCGGTTGTCGTGGGCGACGGCGGCTTCGGCGAGGCGGTGGAAGGTGCTTTCGCCGTGGTCGGTGAGTTCGACGTGGTGGACGCGGCGGTTTTCGGGGTCGCGGGTGCGGGTGAGCAGGCCGGCGGTTTCCATGCTGTTGAGGTGGTGGGTGAGGGTGGCGCCTTGGATGCCGACGGCGTCGGCGAGCTGGCGTTGGCTGGTGTGCTGGTGGGTTTTGAGGGCGATGAGGATCTGCCAGACGGGCTGGGAGCCGCCGACGGCGGCGAGGGCCTGGTCGAAGGCCTGGCCCGCGGCTTTGGCGGTGCGGGCGAGGACGACGCCGATGGGGGCGGTGGTTGGTCGTGGCACGGGTGCACCGTAGCGCAGATTGATCGAAGACTAAGCGTTTGACATCTAACGATTAGAGTTCTAACGTTTGTCGCGTTGAGCTGCTCCACTGACCGCGGGAGGGATCATGGGCACCACCGAAGAGATCAGCGATTTGGGGAAACGCTGGGTCGCGGCCGAGACGGCCGGGGACACCACGACGCTGGCCGGGATGACCACGGGTGACTTCACCCTGGTCGGCCCGCTGGGCTTCGTGCTGAACCGCGACCAGTGGCTGCAGCGCTACGAAGGCGGCGGGCTCGTCACGCGCCGGCTGGATTGGCGCGAGGTCGAGGTGCGCGAGCACGGTGATTCGGCGATCGCGGTCGGCGTGCACGAGCAGGAGGCGACGCACCGGGGCAACGCGGTGGACGGGCAGTTCCGGTCGACGCACGTGCTGGTGCGCGAGGGCGGCCGGTGGTTGCTGGCGGGGATGCACCTGAGCCCGATCGGTGCGCCGCCGGCGTTCGCGCGCGGGGGTGCGTGATGGCGGAGCTGAACCACACGATCGTGTGGGCGACGGATCGGGGTGCGTCGGCGGAGTTCCTCGCTGGGGTCCTGGGGCTGGCTGTGGGTGAGGAGACGGCGCCGTTCCTGCCGGTGGTGCTGGGCAATGGGGTGACGCTGGATTTCGCGCAGGCGGATGAGGTTGCCGGTCAGCACTACGCGTTTCTGGTGAGCGACGCGGAGTTCGATGCCGCGCTGGAGCGCCTCAGGGCGTCGGGGACGGCGATCTACGCCGATCCGTTGCACCGCACGACGGGGATCAACGGGATGTTCGGCGGGCGCGGGTTCTACTTCGACGATCCGGACGGGCACAACATGGAGCTGCTCACGAGGGCCGGTTAGCGCCGGCCGGTGCGGGCTGGGTCGCGTCGACGTTGAACACGCGGCCCAGCGCGACGACGCCTTCGTCGAGGTGGCTGAAGCTGGAGACGACGGCGCGGGTTTCGGAGTCGTCGATGCGGTCGACGACGGGGGTGCCGTCGTCGCGGATGAGCTTGTCCGTGGGTGTGGTGTTGGGGTGGCGGACGGCTTCGCCGACGAGGTCGATGTTGGCGAGTACGCGGCCGGCGAAGAGGTCGAGGCGGTCGGCGACGGGTCCGTCGAGCTGGCCGGGCTGGGCGCGGGCGGCGACGTGGCGGGCGCGGAAGGCGATGCCTTCGAGGGTGGTGAGCACGTGCCAGCCGTAGTCGCGCCGCGCGCTGCGGAGGTTGATGGGGTGGGTGAGCGGTTCGAGGGTCTTGCGGACCTGTTCGACGGCGCGGTCGAGGTCGCGGGACATCTCGATGATGTTCACGTTGTCGCGGCCGGAGAGCAGGGTTTCGGCTGATTCGACGAACTCGTGCAGCTCGTCGAGGACGGTCGCGATGTCGTCGAGCATGACCGAGCGGGTGCGGACGGGGACGATGACCGTGGCGGCGAGCAGGCCGGAGGCGGCGCCGACGGCGGTTTCGGCGACGCGGATCCAGAGGACCTCGATGCTGAAGGTGCCGAGCAGGCTGTAGAGCAGGCCGAGCATGCTGGTGACGAAGAAGGCCATGAGGAACTGTGAGACGCGGGCCATGTAGACCATGCCGAAGACGCAGACCATGATCAGGGCGAGGATCGCGATGGTGTTGCCGCTGACGAGCAGGGCCAGTGCGACGCCGCCGACGATGCCGATGAGGGTGCCGCCGGTGCGGCGGACGCCTTTGACGAAGCGGGCGCCGGCGCTGGAGGTGCCGACGAAGACAACGAAGACGGTGAGCACGGCCCAGTACCAGCGTTGGTGGGAGATGAGTTGTCCGGCGAGGACGGCGAGTCCGCCGCCGATGACGGCCTGGATGGCGCTGCGGGTCTGGTTGTCGTAGGCGAACGCTTGGGTGGGTTCGGGTTCGTCGTCGTCTTCGTCGAGGGAGTAGTCCACTGTGGCCTCGCGGCCGGCGACGCGCTGGGCGCGGTCGTCGGCGACGGCGAGTTCGGCGATGGCGCGGCGGACGCCGTCGCCGGGGCGGGCTTTCTCGTCGATGCGGCTGCCTTCCACGAGCATGCGGCTGTATTCGCCGGTCTCGCTGATGAGGGGCAGTTCTCGGGGGTCGCGTTCCATGAGGGAGCGGAACTTCGCCAGCCGGGCGACGAGGTCGTCGGCGACGCCGGGGGTGAGGGGGTGGGAGCAGGTGCGTTGCACGGTGATCGTGAGCCATTGGACGGCGAGCTCGACCTCGATGGCGCGGCGGCGCAGGAGGTCGGCGTTGCGGGCGTCGACGACGTCGGGGGCGTTGTCCTCGATGAGCAGGACGGATTCGTGCAGGCGGGCCAGGGCGGTGCGGATCTGGCGGTTGCTGCGGTCGCTGCCGGCGGAGGCGATGTAGGCCTCGGTGGCGCGCACGGTGGCGGCGACGCGGGCGCGGAAGGCGCGGCGGATGCGGATGAACTCGGTTTCGGCGTTGCGGCGCAGCAGGACGAAGCGCACGAGGGCGTTGGCGGCGACGCCGGTGGCCATGGCGATGAGCAGCTGCGGGGCTTGGGAAAGGTGGGCCTGCAGGAACATGGGGAAGAAGAACAGGAAGAACGCCATGGAGCCCAGGGCGGTGCCGCGGGGGCCGAAGCGCTGGAGGTAGACGGCGACGAAGATCAGCAGGACGAAGATGATGCTGTCGAGCGGTGGGTAGGCGGCGCCGATGGTGGCCAGGGTGATGGAGCAGGCGCCGACGAGGGCCGCGAGGCACAGCGTGACGGCTTGGCCGCCGGTGGTGGGGTCGTTGACGGTGAAGGCGCTCATCATCGCGGCGATGGCGGCGACCAGTGACGTGGTGAGCGGGAAGTGCAGGGGCTGCAGCACGAGGATGGCGATGATGATGCCCAGTACGGCGGAGCCGGCCAGCCGCAGGCGGACGAGGCCGGGATCGGCTGCCGCCAGCCGGTCGAGGGTGGCGTCGCGCAGGTCGGCGATCATCGGGCGAGCAGCTCCCACTGGGCGAGGGTGACGCGGCGGCGGTTCGCCGCCGTGACACGCAAACGGTAGTGCTCGCAGGCCGCGGGGCTGTCGAGGACGAACGGGCGGGTCTGGCGGCGCCAGCGGAACAGCTCTTCGCTGCGACGGTCGAGCACGGTCCAGTGGCGGCCGTCGGTGGAGCCTTCCAGTACCCACGCCCTCGGGTCTCCGTCGCGGCTGCCCGAGGTGAGCGTGTACATCGTGACTTCGCGGGGGTTGCCGTGCACGGAGAACTCGACCACGGGGGTGCGGGTGGTGAAGGTGGCTTCGGTGCGGCTGGTGTCGTCGACGAGAAGCGCGGCGGGACCGTCGGGGCTGTAGGCGGTGCCGACGAGGTCGGTCAGCGGCTCGGGTTTGGCGGGGGTTACGGGTTCGGTGCCCCACGTGCCGGGTTCGCTGCGCACGTCGAACTCCAGCACGGCGCCGCGGGCGAGCACGGCGTGGGAAATGGTGGCCGACTTGTGGGGCCGGCCGTCGATGGTGAGGCCGTGGACGTAGGGCGTGTCCGCGGTGTCTCCCAGGTCGGCGGCCCTCGCGGCGCCGGGGGCGCGGATCACGAGGTCGTGGCCGTTCTCCAGGTGCAGGGTCGCCTGGCGGAACAGCGGCGCGCACACCACGTACCGCGGGCTGCCGACCGTGAGCGGGTACAGGCCGAGCGCGGCGAAGACGTACCAGGCGGACATCTCGCCGTTGTCCTCGTCGCCCGGGTAGCCCTGGCCGAGCTCGCTGCCGAGGTAGAGGCGGCGCAGGACCTCTCGGACGGTGCGCTGCAGCTTCGCGGGCGCGCCGGCGTAGGTGTAGATCCACGGGATGTGGTGCGAGGGCTGGTTGGAGTGGCCGTATTGGCCCATGCGCACGTCGCGGGCTTCGGTCATCTCGTGGATGAGGCCGCCGTAGGAGCCGGGTTTGCGGCCGGTCTCGGGGGTGGTGAAGAACGTGTCGAGCTTGGCTTCGAGGCCGGCGGTGCCGCCGTGCAGGGCGGCGAGGCCGGGCCCGTCGTGGGGCACGGAGAACGCGGTGTTCCACGCGTTGGTCTCGACGAAGTCGCCGCCCCACGCCTCGGGGTCGTAGCCCCGCGCCGGGAAGTGGCGGCCGCCGTCGGGGGTGCGGCCCTGGAAGAAGCCGATGCGCGGGTCGAAGTGGTGCACGTAGTGCTGGGCGCGCTGGCGCAGGTAGGCGGCGTTGTCGGCGCGGCGGCGCGCGCGGGGGCCTTCGCTTTCGCGGGCGAGCGCGTCGGCGAGGTTGGCGAGGCCGAAGTCGTTGAGGCAGCCTTCCAGCGCCCAGGAGAGGCCTTCGCGGGTCGAGGTGGGCGTGTAGCCGAGGAACGGTGAGGTGTCGAGGCCCTTGCGGCCCACGCCGGCGCGGGGCGGGGCGACGGTCGCGTTTTTCAGGGCGGCGTCGTAGGCGGACTCGACGTCGAAGTTGCGCACGCCTTTGAGGTAGGCGTCGGCGAAGGCGACGTCGGAGCTGGTGCCGGTCATGAGGTCGGCGTAGCCCGGGGAGGACCACCGGGCGATCCAGCCGCCTTCGCGGTACTGCTGCACGAACCCGTCGATCATCCGGCCGCAGCGCTCGGGGGTGAGCAGCGCATACGCGGGCCAGGTGGTGCGGTAGGTGTCCCAGAAGCCGTTGTTGACGTACAGCTCGCCGTCGACGATCTTCGCGCCGGTGCGCTTGCGGGTGCTGAACGCGCGGCCGCGGGCGACGGGGCTGGCGTGGCGGATGCCGTCGGGCGTGTTCTCGTGCGCGCGGTTCGGGTAGAGGTAGAGCCGGTAGAGGTTCGAGTAGAACGTGGCCAGCTCGTCCTCGCTCGCGCCCTCGAGTTCGACACGCCCCAGCACGTCCTGCCACTTCTCCCGCGCGCGGTCGCGGACCTCGTCGAACGTGGTGCCGGCCGGGATCTCCAGCTCCAGGTTTCGCCGCGCCTGCGCGAGGCTGATCAGCGACGTCGCGATCCGCAGCGTCACCTGGGGCGCGGCGAACTCCAGGTGCCCGGTCACCCGGCGCCGGAACGGGCCGCGGCCCCCACCGGACGCGGGCACGTCGGCCTGCGCGTGGACGAACATGCGCCGCGCTCCCGTGGACAGGCGGCTGCGCACCCACGTGTGCCCGGTGACCACCCCCGTCGACGGGTGCACGCGCAGGCCGCCGCGGTTGCGGGCGTTGTCGAAGACCACCCAGCCGGCGCCTTCGGGGAAGGTGAAGCGGAACATCGCCGCGTGGTCGGTGGGCGCGACCTCCGCCGTGACGCCATTGCCGAACCGCACGCCGTAGTGGTGCGGCCGATCGGTCTCGTCTTCGTGGGAGAACGCGAGCGCGCGGCGCCGGCGGTCGGTCTCGACGGGACCGGTGCCGGGCATCAGGTGGAAGGTGTGGCGGTCGCCCATCCACGGGCTCGGCTGGTGGCTCAGCGCGAACGCCTGCAGCGCCGGCTCGTTCGCCGCCGTGTTGTGCCGGTGGTAGGAGTAGAACCAGTCCAGCGAGCGCGCGTCGGTGACCGGGGTCCAGAAGTTGAACCCGTGCGGCACGGCCGTGGCCGGGAACGTGTTGCCGCGCGAGAAGCCGAAGCCGGAGTGCGTGCCCCGTGTCGTGCGGACGTGGTCGACCGCGTCGCCGGTGCGCGGGTGGTGCTCGCCGACGCGCACGTCGTCGAGCCAGCCCTTGACGTCGCGGCCGCCCGGCGCGTCGGTGAGCAGCACGATCCGGCGCACGCGGCGCCCGGCGAACGCGCCCAGCGGCCGGCGCACGAGGTTCCACTGGTCCACCAGCAGCGTCTTCGCGTGCCCCTGCTCGGTGGCCGAGAACCCGGCGCTGCTGCCGTCGTCGAACTCGACGTCCAGTGCGACGAACGTGCTGCGGTAGGAAGGGACCGCCGCGTCCGACGCCGGGAAGACCACGTAGGACAGTGCACTGTGGGCGGTGACCTCGACGTCGGTCTCGAACAGCGCCGTCCGCGCCACACCGCTGTAGCGCAGCGCGCGCACGCCGGTGAACCCCACCCCTGTTTTCGCGGTGGGGGACCGGTCGGGTCCGCTGTCCACGCGGACACCGGCGGCGACCGGCTGAGGGTCACCCGCCTCGAACGATGAGAAGAACCCGGCGCTGGTCACCCGCACACGGTAGTCGGCCACGCCGCGATCGGCCCGGCGTGGCCACGACCTCCCCGCACGCCGTCCCTGCCGACCGCATTTGACATCAGCGCTTTTTTGTGGCGATCCGAATTGATCGCGAAGGCCATGAAATACGTTTTCCCGCAACGGGATCGATGTCTCACAACTGATTACATGCTTTTCCGCTCAACACTTGTTCTCGCGGCTACGGTCGGATTCCATGGAATGGAGTTTTCACTCGGCAGAACAGCTCGCGGCTGCGTTGAAGGCCGGCGAGGTGACCTCAGTGGACCTGACCGACGAAGCGATCGCCCGGATCGACCGCCACGACCCGGTGATCAACGCGATCTGCGTACCGGACTTCGACCGCGCACGCGCCGCCGCGCACCGAGCCGACGAGGCGCGAGCCCGCGGCGAGGACCGGCCGCTGCTCGGCATTCCGGTCACGGTCAAGGAGTCCTACGACATCGCCGGCCTGCCCACCACGTGGGGCCTGCCGCCGCACCGCGACCACCTGCCCACCGAGGACGCGGTGCAGGTGTCCCGGCTCAAGGCCGCCGGCGCCGTGATCCTCGGCAAGACCAACGTGCCGCTGGGGCTGCAGGACCTGCAGAGCTTCAACGAGATTTACGGCGCCACGAACAATCCGTGGGATCACGAGCGCACGCCGGGCGGTTCGTCCGGCGGCTCTGCGGCGGCCCTGGCGGCCGGGTTCGGCGCGCTGTCGATCGGCTCGGACATCGCCGGCTCCCTGCGTACCCCCGCGCATTTCTGCGGGGTCTACGCGCACAAGCCGACGCTAGGGCTCGCGGCCACCCGCGGCATGACCGTGCCACCCGGGCCGGCGTTGCCGGTCGAGCTCGACCTCGCCGTCGTCGGCCCGATGGCACGCACCGCCCGCGACCTCACACTCCTGCTCGACGTGATGGCCGGACCGGATCCCCTCACATTCGGCATCGCACACACCGTGGCGCTGCCGCCGGCCCGCCACGAGCGGCTCGCCGACTTCCGCGTGCTGGTCCTCGACGAGCACCCGCTCGTCCCGACCGGGTCCGCCGTACGGGCGGGTGTGAAACGGGTGACCGACGCGCTCCTCGCCGGCGGCACCCACGTCGAGCGGCAGAGTCCGCTGCTGCCCGACCTGACCGAAGCCGCGGCGCTCTACGCGCAACTGCTGTTTTCGGGTTCCGTCGCCCGCTTCCCGTTCAGGACCCGCGAACCGGATCCCACCGAGACCGCTCTGGACGCGGCCCTGCGCCACGGTCCGACACTGAGCCACCACGAGTGGCTCGAAGCGAACCACCGGCGCGAACTCCACCGCCACCGCTGGCGGCAGCTCTTCGCCGAGTTCGACGCCGTCGTCTGCCCGATCACGCCGACCCCCGCGTTCCCGCACGACCACGAACCCGACCCGGGCAACCGCCGGCTCGACATCGACGGTGAGCTGGTTCCGTACTGGGACCAGCTCGTGTGGGCCGGTCTGGCCACCATGCCCGGCCTGCCCGCCACGGCCATCCCCGCGGGCCGGTCCCCGGAGGGCCTGCCGGTGGGCGTGCAGGTCATCGGCCCGATGTTCGAGGACCGCACCCCGCTGCGGCTGGCCGAACTGCTGGAACGGGAAATCGGCGGCTTCCAGTACCCGGAGAACGCCGCCGCGGTCATCAACGCCTGATCACCCGCTCAGGCGACCGAACCCGGACAACGGTGTGGCCCCGCAGGAAACCCTGCGGGGCCACACCGTCACCGGAACCGGGCTACAGCTTCGCGCACTGCCCCGCGGCCGGGCCGCGGACGGTGTTGGCGAAGTCGTGGTCGGTCGGGACGGGCGTGTTGCCCGTGCAGGCCAGCGGCCCACCCACGGTGCTGCCGGCCAGCACCGGCCCGTGGTTGCCCGTCAGGGTCACCGGACCGCCGATGTCGGTCAGCTCGATCGACACCGCCCCGGTCGTGCTCGTGATCGCCACCGGGCCCGACACCTTCGTGCGGTTCAGCACCACCTGGCCCGCACCCGTAGCCGCGAGCGGACCCGAGATCGACCCGCCGCGGACCACCAGCGACGCCCCGGCGGACACGGTCACCGGACCCGACACCGTGGCGCCGTTGAGGCACACCGTGCCGCTCGACACCGTCAGCGGGCCGTTCTGCACACCCGTCAACGTCTTCGTGCACGACGCGTCCGGGCGGCCCAGCAGCTCGAACTCCGCCAGCGACGCCGGACCACCGCTGTTGTCGGTCACCGTGAGCCGGTAGTAGGCGTAGTGCGCCGGGTTGGCCACCGCGAACGCCCGCGTCTGCTGCCGCCACGGGAACGTCTGACCGGTCTGCTGATCGGCGACCGCCCACGTCTTCCCGTCGTAGGAACCCTCCAGCTGCCAGCTCTTCGGATCACCCGCGCCCTTCGGCGAGGTCAGCGTGTAGTGCGTGACCGCCTCGTCCGTCGAGTTCAGCTGGTAGGTCACCGCGCCGGTCACCTTCGCCTCGGTGCGCGAGGAGTTGTCGATCAGCGCCGCCGCGTTCGAACCGTCCGAAGTGGACAGCGTGCCCTTGCCGGCGCCGGTCTCGTCGTGCAGCGGCGTCGGCACCGCGTCGCCCGTGGTGATCGACTTCGGCGCGTCGTCGGCACCCGTGCCCCAGGCCGAGGGGTTCGGGCCCATGTCGAAGTCGAGCGTCGCCCCGTGCGAGAGCACGTCCTGCGGCAGCGACGTCGACGTCCAGGCCTTGCCGTTGATCTTCAGGCCCTGCACGTAGACGTTCTTCGCCGAGTTCTTCGGCGCGTTGATCACCACGTCACCACCGGGCAGGTGCAGCGTCGCCTTGGTGAACAGCGGCGACCCGATCGCGTAGTTCGGGCTGCCCATCTGCAGCGGGTAGAAACCCAGCGCGCCGAACACGTACCACGCGGACATCTCGCCGTTGTCCTCGTCGCCCGCGTAACCCTGGCCCAGCTCGCTGCCCGAGTACAGCCGCGAGAGCGCCTCACGCACCTTGGCCTGCGTCTTCGACGGCTGACCCGCGTAGTCGTACATGTAGAGCAGGTGGTGCGAAGGCTGGTTGGAGTGGCCGTACTGGCCCATCCGCACGTCCCGCGCCTCCCGCATCTCGTGGATCGCGCCGCCGTAGGTGCCCGGGAAGGTCGCGGTCTCCTGGTCGGCGAAGAACTGGTCCAGCTTCTGCGCCAGCTTGTCCTTGCCGCCGTAGAGGTTCGCCAGCCCCTGCCCGTCCTGCGGCACGGTGAACGCCATGTTCCAGCCGTCGGTCTCCGTGTAGTCCCCGCCCCACACCCGCGGGTCGTACTGGGCGGCGGTCTTGGTGAACTTGCCGCTGGCGTCCTTGCCCTGGAAGAACCCGATGCTCGGGTCGAACAGGTTCACGTACTGCTGCGCGCGGCTGGTGAAGTACTGGTAGTTCTCCAGGTACTCCGCCTTGCGCGGGTCGCTCGCCGGTGCCTCGTCGTAGAGCTTCTTCGACAGGCTCGCGATGCCGAAGTCGTTGACGTAGCCCTCGATCGCCCACGAGAAGCCCTCACCCGTGGTATTCGGTGTGTAGCCGAGGAAGATCGACTGGTCCAGGCCCTTGCGGCCCACCGCCGAGTTCGGCGGGGTCACCGTGGCGTTCTTCAGCGCCGCGTCGTAGGCCGACTTCACGTCGAAGTTCGTCACGCCCTTGAGGTAGGCGTCGGCGAACGCGACGTCGGAGCTCGTGCCCGTCATCAGGTCCGCGTAACCGGGTGAGGACCACCGCGCGATCCAGCCCGAGTCGCGGTACTGCTGCACGAACCCGTCGACCATCTTCCCGGCCATGTCCGGCGTGAGCAGCGAATACGCCGGCCACGTGGTGCGGTAGGTGTCCCAGAACCCGTTGTTGACGTAGATCTGCCCGTCCACGACCTTCGACCCGGTCTGCGTCGCGCTGTCCGCTCCGGTCTTCGCCGCCACCGGGCTGGCGTACTTGTACGCCGGGGCCTGCGGCGTGCCGGTGTTCTCGAACGCCTCGTTCGGGTAGAGGAACAGCCGGTAAAGGTTCGAGTACAGCGTCTCCAGCTGGTCCTTCGACGCGCCCTGCACCTCGATCACGCCCAGCTGCTTGTCCCACGCCTGCTGCGCGGCGTCGCGCACGGAGTCGAATGTCGCCGTCGGGGCGAGCTCCTGCTCGAGGTTCTTCTTCGCCTGCTCCACGCTGATCAGCGACGTCGCGATCCGCATCGTCACCGTCTTGTCCGCGCCCGCGGCGAACCGCAGGTAGCCGGTCACGTTGTCGCGGCCCTGGCCGGTCAGCTTCGCCCCGGCGGTCACCGGCTTGTCGAAGCTCGCGTAGACGAACATCCGCCCCGCACCCGCCGACAGCCCGCTCTTCGCGTCCGAGTACCCGGTCAGCGTGTCCGTGGCCGGGTCGAGCGTGAGCCCGCCGGAGTTGTTCACGTTGTCGAAGATCAGGCTCGAGTCGGTGCCCGGGAAGGAGAACCGCATGACCGCCGCGTGGTCGGTCGGCGCGATCTCCGTCTTGATCCCGTTGTCGAACGTCACACCGTAGTAGTGCGCCCGCGCGACCTCATTGTCGTGGGAGAACGCCAGCGCACGCGCGTCGCGGTTCGCGTCCGGCACCCCGGCCGCGGCCGACGGCATCACCTGGAAGCTCTGCCGGTCACCCATCCACGGGCTCGGCTCGTGGCTCGCCGAGAACGCCTGCAGCTGCGGCCGGTTGTCCGCGTTGTTCTGCGTCGAGTAGTTGTACAGCCAGCTGTCCGAACCCGCGTCCGTGACCGGCGTCCAGAAGTTGAACCCGTGCGGCACCGCCGTGGCCGGGAAGTTGTTGCCCCGCGAGAACGTGCCGTTGGCCATCGTGCCGCGCGTGGTCAGCACGTTGTCACTCGGGCGCTGGCTCGCCGGCGGCGTCGGGGTCGCCGAGATCTTCACGTCGTCGAGCCAGCCCTGGAACGCGCCCGGCCCGTTCGGGTCGTCATAGTCCACGAGGATCCGGTCGATCGTCTTGCCCGCCGCGACCGTGCCGACCGCCGAACGCACCAGGTTCCACTGGTTCGCGTAAAGGATCTTGCTCGCACCCTGGCCCGAGGGCGTGAGCGGGAACCCGTACTGGTCCGTCGCACCCAGCCCCGACAGGTACGTGCCGTCGGTGAACGCCAGGTCGATCGCGACGTTCGTGCTCGGGTACTTCAGGTCGTTGCCCGTCAGCTGCGGCTGCACCTTGTAGGACAGCTCGGTGGTCGGGACCACCGGCAGGTTCACGTCGAAAACCTTGTTGTAGGAGTAACCGTGCCCGGCCGCGGTCTGCGTGCCGGCGTAGCGGAACGCCTTCTTGCCCGTGAAGCCCACGCGGTTCTTGTTCGTGTACCCGCTGGTCGGCCCGGAGTCGACGAAGCTGCGCATGTTCGGCAACGGCGGCGGCGGAGCGTCGTCGTTGGCCAGCAGCAGCTCCGACATCTGCAGGATGTCGTCGCCGTGGTTGCGCGTCACGTCGAGGCGGTAGTAGCGGTAGGCCGCGCTCGCCGCGGCCAGCTTGTACTGGTGCTCCTGGAACCGCGCGTCGAACGACTGACCCGACTGCTTGTCCAGGTCCGTCCACTGCTGCGCGTCGTTCGACCCCTGCAGCGTCCAGTCCTGCGGATCACGGCCGGGGAAGTCGTTGGCCGAGCTGATCGCGTAGTGCGTGATCGCCACCGGCTCCGACAGGTTCACCTGCGCCCACGCCGTGGGGTCCCACGAAAGCCACTTCGTGTCCGTGGTGCCGTCGACAAGGTTCGCCGAGACCTCACCACCGTCGGTGTTCTCGCTGCTCGCGCTCGTCTCGGTCACCTTGCCCCGGATGTCACCCGGGATCGTGGCACCGTTCGCCCCGTTGACCCCCTCGGTCCGCGGCTTGCCCGCGGCATCGGTGTCAACGGTGTCCTGCCACGTCGGCTGCGGATCCGACGGCTCGAACGAGGACGAGAAATCCGGCGGCGGTGTGTCCGCCGCGGCGGTCGAGGTCACCGGCGCGGCGACCAATCCGGCCGCCGCCACGACCGCGACCAGCGCGGCGCGGACGGGTCTGGCGCTTCGGGGCATCGTTGCTCCCAGCTTGTCGGGGCGGGTCGGGCGCGCCCGCGCAGGAACCCTCCCGGCGGCGGCGCTACGGAAGGGAAACCCGTGTGTGACATCGATGTCAAGATCCGGCGGGCAAACCTGACCGGAAACGGACAACGCCGGACGTACCCGCTGGCGCATCCGGTCGCCGGGCGCGTCAGACGTGGAACACGCCGTCCTCGTCCGCCGCCGACGCGAACTCGTCCCAGGCCATGTTGGCCAGCGAGATGTTGTTCTCGATCGACCACAGGTGCTCCGCGACCACCCACAGCCGCCCGCTCTCGCGCGGACTCACCCGGACCACCAGCAACGGCAGCTCCGCCGACGCGAGCGCCCGTCCGGTCCGCCAGCACCAGCAGTGCCCACTCCGGCGCCAGCGCGACCAACTGGTCCGCAGTCGCGTCGCGGTACGCCGGGTCGTCGACCACGTGCAGGCTCGGCAGGAAATCCTCTTCGGTCGGGGTCGTCACGGCGGTGCGAACCGCGTCCCACCCCGCCGGATCGGCGAAGTCCGTGCGGATCAGCAGACTGGTCTGGAGATCGGGCCACGGCGGTCAGTGAACGGCAGCCGCGCAGCCGGGCCGTCACCGGACTCGCGCCGCGGTGCGCGGCCGGGTGGCGCATCCGGAAATCCCGCACACCGGATGGCCGCCGCCGGTATAAGGGGAACATGCCCCCCGAAGCGATCGACCAGGCGGCGGCCGACGACGCCGCGCGCCGCCGCGCCGAGACCGCGCTGGCCTCCGGCGACCCGACAGGCTGGTTCGAACCCCTGTACGCCGCGGCCGAAGCGGGGCAGGCCGTCGTGCCGTGGTACCGCGGCGAACCCGGTCCCGAGCTCGCGGCCTGGGCGGCGGCGAACCCCGGCCAGGGCCGCAGCGCGCTCGTCGTCGGGTGCGGCCTGGGCGACGACGCGGAACTGCTCGCCCAGGCCGGCTACACGACCTCGGCGTTCGACGTCTCGCCCAGCGCGATCAAGGCCGTGCTGAACCGCTTCCCCGACACGCGCGTCTCCTACCGCACCGCCGACCTGCTCGACCCGCCCGCCGAATGGCACCACGCCTTCGACGTCGTCGTCGAGATCCTCACCGTGCAGTCCATGCCGAAGTCCGTGCGCGACGCGGCGATCGCCTCCGTGGCCGGCTTCCTGGCGCCCGGCGGCACTCTCGTCGTCGGCGCGTTCGCCGAGGAGAGCATCGACCTCGCGACCTGGTCCGGACCACCCTGGCCGCTCAACCGCGCCGAACTCGACTCCTTCGCCCGCGACGGCGTCCGAGCCACCACCGTCGACCGCGTCCGCGAAGGCAGCCGCTGGTGGGCCCAGTTCACCCGGGAAGCCTGACAGTGTCCCACCCCGACGTCGAAAACTGGCTCGCCGACCACGGCCTGCCGGCCGGTGAGCTGCTCACCCGGCTGCTCGCCGCAACACAGCTCGGCCACGACCTCCCGGACGACCTGCTCGCGCACTGGGCGCGCGAAATAGTCCTCGGCCGCCGGGTCGCCGACCAATCGGAACCGGCGCTCATCGCCCAGGCCCGCAAGCGCGGCTGGAGCTGGCAGGAGATCGCCGACCGCCTCGGCCTCCCGAACGCGACCGCAGCCGAAGGCCGCACCGCCGCACTGGAAACCGAACTCGCCCGCACCCATCCCGCAGCCATCCCGAACGCCTACCGGTGATCACCACCGACAGCTTGGCGGTCAAACTCGACCGCCTGCGCGAGCTCGACCGCGCCCGCCGCTGCGTCTTCGGCGCCGACACCCACCGCTACGTCAGCCGGCGTGTCCCGGAGCGCGAACTCCGACGCATCGAAGCAATGCGGGGCGTTCTGCCCTCCGCGTTCCGCGACTTCCTCAGCCGCGTCGGCACCGGCGCCGGTCCCTACCACGGGATCCTCCGGCTGAAGCCCGAGGACTCCGCGGTGATCCCCGGCCACGTTACGATCGCCCGCCGAGGCGGCGGGGAGTCCACCGTGCTGGTCACCGCCGGCGACCTGACCGGAACCGTCCGGGACGCCGGCGACGACATCCTCCGGCCCGCCCGCACACCACCGGGAGCCGACTACCCAAGCGACCCCATCGACCTCGGTCCCGCCCCGACGTTCGAAGCCTGGTACGACGCCTGGCTCACCTGCGCGATCGAGCAGCTCATCGCCAACCCCGTCCGGGAAAAACCTCGCGGGGAGCGGCCACCGGAGCCGTTCGGCCGCACCGACCCCGCCGGCCCGAGGATCCCGTTCGGGTTCAGCATCCCCGCCGACTGACCCTCAGCACTCCGTGAGGAACCGCTTCAACACCCGCGTCCCGAACCGGAGCCCCTCGACCGGCACTCGTTCGTCGACACCGTGCGCCATCGCGCGATACGGGAACCCCTCGGGCAGCGACAGGGGAGCGAAGCCGTAACACGCCATGCCCAGTTTGGAGAACGCCTTCGCGTCTGTGCCGCCACCCATGCAGTACGGCACCACCACGGCGTCGGGATCCTCGCCCCGCAGCGCGGCGGCCATGGCGTCGAACCACGGTGAGTCCACCGGCGCCTGCACCGGCGGCTGGTGCGCCACGAACTCCCGCGTCACCCCGGGACCCAGCAACGAGTCGAGGACCTCCAACAGCTCGTCCTCCGCGTCCGGCAGCACTCGCACGTCCACCTGGGCCGTCGCGGTCGACGGGATCACGTTCACCTTGTAGCCGGCCGACAGCATGGTCGGCGTGGTGCTGTTGCGGACCGTCGGCAATACCAGCGAACCCGCCGGGCCGAGCCGCGCCACCGTCGCGTCCACAGCGTCACCCGAAGAAAGGTCCACGGGCACGCCCAAAGCCGCACCCGTGCGGTCCAGGAACGCCCGCACGGTCGGGGTCAGCCGCACCGGCCAGCGATGCCCGGCGATCCGGTGCAGCGCATCGGCGAGCATGGTCACGGCGTTCTCGTCGTTGGGGCGCGAACCGTGCCCGGCCCGGCCGCGCGTCGTCAGCTTGATGTGCGCGGTGCCGCGCTCGGCCGTCCCGACCGGGTACAGCCGCACGGTGCGCCCGTCGGCCGCGGGCACGTGGTAGCTGTACCCACCCGACTCGCTGATCGCCGCGACGCAGCCCTCGAACAGCTCCGGGTGCCGCTCGACCAGCCAATGCGCCCCGAAGTCGCCGTTGTCCTCCTCGTCCGCCACGAACGCCAGCACCAGATCCCGGCGCGGCCGCAGCCCCGACGCGACGGCGGACAACACCATCGCGCAGAAGTCCTTCATGTCCACCGCGCCCCGGCCCCACAGGAACCCGTCGCGCACCTCGCCGGAAAACGGCGGCACCGACCAGTCCGCCGCGTCCGCCGGCACCACGTCCAGGTGCCCCTGCACCAGCAGCGCCGGCAACGCCGGGTCGGACCCCGGGATCCGCGCGATCACGTTCGCCCGCCGCGGCGCCGACTCCACGATCTTCGCCGGAACCCCGTGCCGCCCCAGGAATTCCGCGACGTACTCCGCCGCCTCCCGCTCGCCCTCGGAGTCCCCGCCACCGCGGTTGGTCGTGTCGAACCGGATCAAGTCGGCGCACAGCTGCACAACATCGACCACGTCAGCCATAGATACCCTGCACCGCCCCCGCCGCGATGGCCGTGACCACCTTGAACGCCTTCATCGCCTCGGTCATGCTCGGCGCGTCGAACCCCACGCGGCGCGTGCCGATCTGCTCCACCGTCGGGATCACCGCCGTCGCCTGCGCCAGGTGACTCGCGTCGAACTCCACCTCGATCCGGTGCCGCCCCGGCAACCGCTCCACCCGCCCGGCCCGCACGCACGAGTCCAGCGCCGCCGTCCTCAGCAGCTCCGACGTGCGCGCCGGCGGCAGGCAGATCGCCGCGTACCGGCTCACGCACTCCTTCACCGGCACCAGCTCCGCCTCCGGAGCGTAGTCACGGGCGTCTTCGCACGCCTGGTCGTCGCCGCTGACCAGCAGCACCGGCACGCCGTACTCCGCGGCCAGCGCCGCGTTGAGCCGGCCCTCGCTCGCGGGCACGTCGTCCAGCCACACCCCGGTGATCTGGTTCTCCAGGTACGTGTGCGACAGCACCCCGTCGAACCCGGCGCCCGCGTGGTAACCGAGGAACACCACACCGTCCACACCGGAATCGATGCCCTGCATCATCGACAACGGCTTGTGGCGCCCCGTGAGCATCCGCGCCCGCGGATCCAGCTCCTCCAGCAACAGGTTCCGCTGCGACGAATGCGCCTCGTTCACCAGGACGTCGGACGCGCCGGCATCGAACAACCCCGCCAGCACCGCGTTGACGTCACCGGTGAACAACCGCCGGAACCGCTGCCAGGGCTCGGTGCCGGGGACGACGTCGTCGGTCCACGTGACGCCCGTGGCGCCTTCCATGTCCGCCGAGACCATGATCCGCATGCGCGCACTCTAGTCATCCTACGTCCGGCCCGCGGCGGAACACCCGAGGTCACCCACGGTGACCCCTGTTCGCACATAACGATCGGACCCGCACAGTTGTCGGAACATATTGCGCCCTTCCCTCGGTATGTGGTTACTTTTCGAATCTGGGGCTAGACGATGGGGTGGTCTTCAAGTGCGCATCAAGCACGTTCGGCGCGGGGTGAACCGCGCCATCGCGGTTCTGGCCGCGGGAACCATGGCGATTCTGCCGCTGGCGGGCACCGCCGCGGCACAGCAGCCGGCGCAGCCGAAAGTGCTGCGGGTGGCGCTCACGACCGGCATCGACCATCTGAACCCGTTCACGGCGTCACTCGCGGCGTCGACGCAGGTCGGCCGGTTCATCTACGAGTTCCTCACCATCCCGAGTGCGGACAAGGCCGAAGCCTCGCCCGCGCTCGCGGAGTCGTGGACGACCTCGCCCGACAAGCTCACCTGGACGTTCAAGATCCGCCGGGGCGTGAAGTGGTCCGACGGGCAGCCCGTCACGGCCAAGGACGCGGCGTTCACCTTCCAGCGCATGCTCGACGACGAGACCGCGCGCACCGCGAACGGCAACTACGTCGCCAACTTCCAGAACGTCGCCGCGCCGGACGACACGACGCTGGTGATCAAGACGAAGGCCGTGCAGGCCACCATGGACCTGCTCGACGTGCCGATCGTGCCCGAGCACATCTGGGCGCCGATCAAGGACCTCAACGACCCGAAGACCGACGACCTGTCCGTGGTCGGCGTGAGCGACGGCCCGTACCAGCTCACCGAGTACAAGCAGAACGAGTACGTGAAGTTCAAGGCCAACACGTCCTACTGGCGCGGCGCGCCCAAGGTCGACGAGCTGCAGCTGCTCGTGTTCAAGGACGTCGAGGCCGCCGTCAACGCCCTCAAGCAGGGCGAGGTCGACGTGATCAACCGGCTCACCCCGACCCAGTTCGACGCTCTCGAGGGCCAGCCGAACATCGCCACCAACAAGGCGCCCGGCCGCCGCTACAACGAAATCAACATCAACTTCGGCGTCGAAGACGTGAACAACAAGCCCATCGGCAACGGCAACCCCGTGCTGAAGGACCTCCGGCTGCGCCAGGCCATCGCCCAGAGCATCGACACCAAGACCATCGTGGACAAGGTCATGGGGGGCTACGGCCAGCTCGGCGGCGGCGTCATCCCGCCGATCTACTCGGCCTACCACTGGGATCCCGCACCGACCGAGGCCCGCAAGTTCGACCTCGCCGCCGCCAACGCGGCTTTGGACCAGGCCGGCTACACCAAGGGCCAGGACGGTGTCCGGATCGCCCCGGGTGGCGCGCGCCTCGAGCTGCGCCTCACCGGCCACGCCAACCGCGCGTTCGACCAGCGCACCGCGCAGTACGTCACCGGCTGGCTGCAGCAGATCGGCATCTCGGTCAAGCAGGAGCTCGTGTCCGACGAAGAGCTCAACGACCGCACCACCGCCGGAAACTACGACCTCGCGATCTCCGGCTACGCCACCAACCCCGACCCGGACTACGCGCTCGCGCTGCACACCTGCGCCGCGCGGCCCAACGCCGAGGGCAAGGGCGCCACCACCGACACCTTCTTCTGCGACCCGGCCTACGACGGGTTCTACAAGCAGCAGCTCACCGACACCGACCCGGCCACCCGCGCCGGCTACGTCAAGCAGGCCCAAGCCCGCCTCTACAGCCAGGCCGTGAACGTCGTCCTCGACTACGACAACGCGCTCGAGGCCTACCGCTCCGACAAGTTCTCCGGCTTCCAGACCCAGCCGCAGCCCCAGGGCTCGATCCTGGAGCAGACCGGCTACTGGGGCGTCTACGGCGCCGTCCCCGCCGGCACGGAGAACACCGCCGCCGAGAGCGGCGGGTCGAACACCGTGCTGTGGATCGTGCTCGGCGTCGTCGTGGTCTTGGTGCTCGTCGGCGGCGGGATCATGATCGGCCGGCGCGGCAAAGCCGCGGACGACCGGGAGTAGCACCTCTTGACGCAGGCACTTTCCTCTTCGGACCCGGCTTCGCTGCTCGTCGACCCCGACGAGCAGCGAAGCGGGACCGGGACCGTCCGCTTCGTCCTGACCAAGGTCGCCGAAGCCGTCGCCAGCATCTTGCTCGTGATTGTGCTGGGCTTCCTGTTGTTCCGGCTCCTGCCGGGAGACCCGGTGGCGTTCATGGTCCGCGAACGGCCCACCGACCCCGCCCAGATCGCAGAGCTGCGCGACCGCCTCGGCATCGACAAGCCCATGCTCACGCAGTTCTGGGACTACTTCACCGGCCTGTTCCGCGGCGACTTCGGCGAGTCCTACATCGAACGCCGGCCCGTGCTCGACATGATCGGCGAACGGCTGTGGCCCACGGTGCTGCTCGTCGGCAGCGCCACCGTGCTGGCCGTCGCGATCGGCTTGTGGCTCGGCATCCGCGCCGCGTGGAAGCGAAACAGCTTCTTCGACCGCGCCCAGACCGGCTTCGCCCTGACGTTGTGGTCGGTCCCGCAGTTCTGGCTCGGCCTGATCCTGCTCGTCGCGACCGGCGGCCTGTTCCCCAGTCGCGGCATGCACTCACCCGACGCGGCACCCGGCTTGCTCCCGCAGACGCTCGACGTGCTGCACCACCTGATCCTGCCGTGCGTGACCCTGCTCGTGGTCTTCTACGCGCAGTACATGCTGGTGATGCGCTCGTCGCTACTGGGGGAGATGAACGCCGACTACCTCACCACCGCCCGCGCCAAAGGCCTGCGCGAGGACCTGGTGCGCCGCCGCCACGCCGTGCCCAACGCGCTGCTGCCCACGGTGACGCTGGTGTTCATGCAGTTCGGCATGGTCGTCTCCGGTGCCGTCACCGTCGAGGCCGTGTTCTCCTGGCCCGGCCTCGGACAGCTCACCTACGACGCGATCCACGGGCCCGACCTTCCCGTGCTGCAAGGCGTGCTCGTCGTCCTGGCCGGCGGCGTGGTCCTGATGAACCTGTTCGCGGAACTGCTCTACCGCGTACTCGACCCGAGGGTGCGCACCGCATGACCACCTCCGCTCCCGCAGAAACTCCGCGCGCCATCGCCTGGCGCCGCCGCCGCGCCGCGGTCGCCCGCACCTGGGGCGAGTTCGCAGCCCAGAAAGGCGCGCTCGCCGGATTCTGCCTGCTCGCGCTGACCGTCGTCGTCGCACTCGCGCTGCCCCTGATCAGCGACTCCGACGGACTCGACGTCACCAAAGCCACCGGCCACCCGCTCAGCCCGCCCGACGGACAGTTCTGGCTCGGCACCGACGTCGACGGCCGCTCCGTGCTGCTCATGACGATCTGGGGCACCCGGCTCTCGCTGCTCGTCGGCTTCTCCGCGACCGTGCTCAGCGTCCTGATCGGCACGATCGTCGGCATCGCCGCCGCGCACTTCGGCAGCTGGATCTCGGCGATCCTGTTGCGGTTCACCGACTTCTTCCTGGTGCTGCCGTCGCTGATCCTCGCGATCGCGCTCTCGGCCGTGCTGCCACAGGGCACCCGCACGATCATCCTCGCCATCGGCCTCACGGCCTGGCCCAGCACAGCCCGGCTCGTGCGCGCCCAGACCCTCACCATCGAAAGCCGGCCCTACATCGAGCGCTCACGCGCGCTCGGCGGCGGCCACCTGCACGTGGTCGGCCGCCACGTGCTGCCCGGCGTGCTGCCGCTCGTGCTCGCCAACACCACCCTGGTCGTCGGCAACGCCGTGATCGCCGACGCGACCCTGGCGTTCCTCGGGGTCGGCGACCCCAACGCCATCTCCTGGGGCGCGATGCTCGAGACCGCCCTCAGCAGCGGCGCCGTGACCCGCGGCGCCTGGTGGAACCTGCTCCCGCCGGGCATCGCGATCGTGCTCGTCGTGCTGTTCTTCACCCTCGTCGGGCGCGGGCTGGAGACGGTGCTGAACCCGAGGCTCAAAGGACAACACTCGTGACCGCCCTGCTCGAACTGAAGAACCTCGGCGTCACCTACCGCACCGGCGGCGGCGAGATTCCCGCCGTCCGCGGCGTCGACCTGCTCCTGGAAGCGGGCGGCACGCTCGGCGTGGCGGGGGAGTCCGGCTCGGGCAAGTCCACCGTCGCCATGAGTGTCCTGCGGCTGCTCCCGCGCAGCGCCGACGTGACCGGCGAGATCCTGCTCGACGGCGAAGACGTCACCACCATGCGCTGGGGCCGCCTGCGCGCCGTGCGCTGGGCCGAAGCGTCGGTGGTGTTCCAGGGCGCCATGCACGCGCTGAACCCCGTGCGCCGCATCGGCGAGCAGATCGCCGAACCCCTGCGCCTGCACCCACCCGAGACCGGCGCCCTCGGCGAGACCCAGGTGAAAGCCCGCGTCGCCGAGCTGCTGGAACAGGTGGACCTCCCTCCCTCCCGCGCCGGCGCCTACCCGCACGAGCTGTCCGGCGGGCAGAAGCAGCGCGTGATGATCGCGATGGCCCTGGCCTGCTCACCGCGTCTGGTGATCGCCGACGAGCCGACCACCGCGCTCGACGTGATCGTGCAGGCCCAGGTGCTTGCGCTGCTGTCGAAGCTCGTGGCCGAACAGGACATCGGGCTCGTCATGATCAGCCACGACCTGTCCGTGCTCGCCGCCACCTGCGACCGCATCGCCGTGATGTACGACGGGCAGCTCGTCGAAGAACGCCCCAGCGCCGAGCTCATGGCCGACCCGCACCACGAACACAGCCGCGCGCTCGCCGCCGCGTTCCCCACCGTCGGCGACCCCGTGTCCCGCTTCGCCCCGGCCACCAGCACCCCGCTGCCTCCCGAACCCGAGCAGCGCGCCGGGCCCGGCGACACGCCGCTGCTCGAAGCCGAGAACCTCCACGTGAGCTTCCGCGACCGCACCGGCAAGCGCATCCACGCTGTCAACGGCGTCGACCTCGCCGTGCGCCGCGACGAGATCGTGGCCCTGGTCGGCCAGTCCGGCTCCGGCAAGACCACGCTCGCCCGCACGCTGCTCGGCCTGCAGAAAGCCGACTCCGGCGCGGTCCGCCACGACGGCAAACCCATCCCCGCCGGGGGCGCCGCGCTACGGGCGTACCGGCGCAAGGTCCAGCTCGTGCTGCAGGACCCCACCAGCGCGCTCAACCCCGCCCACACCGTCTACGAAGCCGTCGCGGAAGGCCCCCGCATCCACGGCCTGCCCGCGGAACGCGACACCGTGCTCAAGGCACTGGAGGCGGCGGAGCTGCGGCCCCCGGAGAAGTTCCTCGACCGCCTGCCCCACGAGCTCTCCGGCGGCCAGCGCCAGCGCGTGGTCATCGCCGGAGCCCTCGCGCTCGAACCCGCCGTGCTCGTGGCCGACGAACCCGTCGCCTCGCTCGACGCGTCCGTGCGGGGCGAGATCCTCGCGCTGCTGCTTCGGCTGCGGCGGGAGCTCGGCCTCGCCGGGCTCGTGATCACCCACGACCTGGGCCTGGCCTGGAACATCGCCGACCGCGTCGCCGTGATGTACCGGGGCGAGCTCGTCGAAACGGGCACCGTCGAACAGGTCCTGCTAGACCCCCAGCACGAGTACACCCGCTCCCTGCTCGCCGCCCTGCCCGGCGGCACGGCCCAGCGCGCGACCACCGGCAGCTGATGCGTTCCGGACCACTTCCGGAAAAACCGACGTTGACCACTCACGGGCGGAAGATTCACCCGGACCGCACGCCGGCCGCCCGAACACGTGCGCGAAACAGCATCGGAGCGGGAGCCCGTGCGGTGAGGCGAAGATTCACCCGGTAATCTCCTGGATCGAAATGGCGACCACCACCGACTCCGCGCAGCCGTCCGCGATCAGCGCCCCGGACGCGCGATTCCTCACGCCCTCGCGGTTCCCGTACCGCACGATCGCGATGGGCACCATCGGGACCACGCTGCTCATGCTCGCCGCGCTCGGCGCCGGCGGAATCCTGATCCGCGACCCCGTCCTCGGCCACGGGCCCCTCTCGTGGATCCGCTACGGCCACGGACGCGCGCTCGCCAACGCACTGCTCTACCTCGGCTTCGCGCTCGTCGTCTGGGCCTGGGTCCGCCTCGGCCGCTACGTGCTCGCCGGCCGCATCGGCAGCAAGCCGATCCTCATCGCCGCGCTGTGCTGGATGGCGCCCCTGCTGGTGTCGCCGCCGCTGTTCACCCGCGACGTCTTCTCCTACCTCGGCCAGGGCGCGCAGCTGCTCTACGGGCTCGACCCGTACGCCAACGGCCCCGCCGAGCTCGACGTGCTCCCCAACGTGGTGCAGAACGTCCACCCGCTGTGGCAGACCACGCCCGCCCCGTACGGGCCGCTGTTCCTGCTGATCTCCAAGGGCATCGTGTCCATCACGCAGGACAACATGATCGCAGGCGTGATCCTCACCCGCGTCGTGCTGCTCGTCGGCCTCGGCATGACCCTGTGGGCGCTGCCGCGGCTCGTGAAGCACCTCGGCGGCAAGCTGCCCGTGGCGCTGTGGCTCGCGGTCGCCAGCCCGATGATGGTCATCCACCTCTTCGGCGGCCCACACAACGACCTCATGATGCTCGGGTTCCTCACCACCGGCGTCCTCGCCGCGCTCGAACGCAAGTACATCGTCGCCGTCGTGCTCGTCACCATCGGCATGCTGATCAAACCGACCGCCGCCGTCGCGCTGCCCTTCCTCGTGTGGATGTGGGCCGCGAACATGACCGGCGAGTCGAAGGTCAAGAACTTCTTCAAGGCCGGCGCCGCGTCCGTCGGGCTCTTCCTGCCCGTGTTCGTCGCCGGCACGTGGCTCTCACTGGGCTCGCTCAACCTCGGCTGGTGGTCGGGCCTCGCGGCGCCACAGCTCATCGCCAACTGGCTGAACTTCCCGACCGGCATCGGCGAAGCCGTGTACAACCTCGTGCACCTCGTCGCCAACGTCCAGTCCTCGCCATTCGTCACCGTCGCGCGCGCGATCGCCATGCTCGGCCTCGTCGCCTTCGGCATCCGCCAGTGGTGGCTCGCCCGCGAAGGCGGCGCCAAGGCCGTCTACCGCGCCGCGATCACCCTGTTGGCCGTCGCGATCCTCATGCCGCCGACCCTGCCGTGGTACCTCACGTGGGGCTTCGTGCTCATCTCCGCGTTCCCCTGGGGACGCCGCAACCTCTCCGCCGTGGTCGCCGTGTCGGTCTTCGTGACCCTGGTGTACTACCCGACCGGCGAGCAGGCCCTGTACGACTGGTGGTTCATCGCGATCGTCGTGGTGGTGAGCCTCTACGCGGCCGCGTCGCTGCTGCGCCCGGACCCGCTGGGCCTCATCGCGGCGTGGCGCAAGCCGCGGGAAGACAAGTTCCTCCCCGCGGCACCTGCTGCTTCCTCTGCTACCCAGGACTAAGGTCGCGCGAGCGCCTCGGCGAACACCGGGGCGACCTTTTTCAACACGGGCTGGCCCGCCTTGGCGACCCCGTCGGTGTTCTTGAACAACAGCGACTCGGCCCGATCACCCTTGCCCAGCACCAGAACGCAGATCCGCACGCCGATGGGGTCCGTCGGCGCCGCGCAGAACCCGTACTGCGCATCCGCCACCATCGGCACGGCGAACTCGCGAACCGACGCGAAATCGAGGTCGTGCACCGTCACGTGACCACAGGTGAGCGCCTTCTTCACCCCGTCCACGACCTGCGCCCCCGTGTAACGGCGTTCACCGGCGCCTGGCCGGCCGAACACCCCGCGACCAGCACGGCGAGACCGGACACCACCGCCGTTTCCACGAAATCCGTCTGTGCACGCCCCAAGATCGTGGATCACCCGGTGATCGTTACCGGTCCTTGGTGAACGCCGACGCGAACATCGGCAATGTGGAGCGCACGGCCTCCTTCGCCGTGCCAGCCGGCAGGTTCCCGTTGTCGAACTCGACGGATTGAAGGGATTCCACCCGGTCACCGTGGGAGAGCAGCAGGACGCACCGATGGCTCTCGTCGTCATCGGTCTGTGTGGCGCAGAAGCCGTATTGCGAGTCGACTCCCGGCAGGGTCGGGGCGTCGAACGCGCCGTCGATCCGGAAGTCCACGGCGGAATCCGTGAAGGTGCCGCACGCCAGTGCGGTTTTGAGCTTGGTGATGACCTGCGCGCCGGTCATTCCGTCGTACCGGCCCATGCGCTCATCGACGACCTCGGACGTCAGACCGGGGTCGGGGCCCGCGCCGAGCTTGAAGAAGCCCGCCGAGTTGCCCTCCACCTCGGCTTGGTCCCAGGCCTCGAGTGTCTTCCGCCCGCACGCGGCCATGAGCTTCTTCGGGTACACGGCGTTGATGACCGACCGCACCTCGTCGTCGAGCGCGAAGCCGGTCGGCGCCAAGGCTTCGTCGGTCGGCAGGAACTGGGACAGATCCGGCGGCTTCGGTTTCGGCTTCGGCGAATGCGAGCTCGTCGGCGACGGCTTCGTGGCCGACGAGCCCGGGGCGGACTCGACCGCACCCGAAGAGCACCCCGCGAGCAGCACGACCAGACCGGCCAGCACGACCGTTTTCCTCAGCACGCCCCATGATCGCCGATCACCGGACGATCGTTACGAGAACGCCCAACCCCGCCAATCGCCGACGGAAGTCGACACCACCGCATGCTCCGGCGGCCGCGCCGCGTACTGCGGGTACTTCGCCACCAACCACGCCACCCGCTCGGACCGCTCACCTTCGTCCACCACCCGCGCGACCCCGTCCGCGCGGGCCCACCACAGCTGCGTCCAGTCGTCGGAATACGCGTCGACCAGCCAGGACACCGACGGGTTCTCCGCGATGTTCGCCAGGCGCCGCAACGCCGTCGAAGACTTCGGTTTGTGGTCGACGGCGAAGACGATCTCCGAGCCGGACACCGCGAAGGTCACCGGCACCAGGTGCGGCACGCCCGAAGCCGACGCCGTCGCCAGGCGGGCCACGCGCGCGGCGGCGAAACGGGACCGGGCTTCGTCGGCGGAGAGCTTCATGCCAGAGCGGGGGAGTCGAGGGTCAGCGTGCCCAGCTCCGTGTCCAGCGAAGCCCGCGCGCCCAGCGGCAAGGTCGGCGACGACGCCACGTGGCCGAACTCGAAGTCGCCCAGCACCGGAATCGCCAAGGGCGCCAAACGGTCGAGTACCAGCGACCGGATCTCGACCGGGTCGCCGCACGCGGCCCACGAACCCAGCACCACGCCCTGCGCGCCGGCGAACCAGCCCGAGCGCAGCAGCTGGGTCAGCATCCGGTCGATCCGGTAGACGCTCTCGGTCACATCCTCCAGCAGCACGATCCCGTCCTCGGCCGACCCCTGCTCCGCCGTGCCGAGCCCGGCCGCGAGCAGCGAGAGGTTGCCGCCCACCAGCAGCCCCGACGCGCGACCCGGCACGAGCACGTCCGCGTCGGGCGCCAGTAGCACGCGGGTGCGCTCCGGTTCGAACAGTGTGCGCCGCAGGTGCTCGGCCGCGGTCTCGTCGAACAGGACCGAAGCGGGCATCGGCGAGAACAGCGTGTCCAGGTCCAGGTGCGTGGCCACGGCGCGGTGCAGGGCCGTCACGTCGGACGACCCCGCCAGCACCTTCGGGGCGGCAGCCCGCAACGCCGCCCAGTCGATCAGATCCAGCATCCGCTGCGAGCCGTAACCACCGCGGGCCGCGAGCACGCACGCGACCTCCGGGTCGAGCCACGCGGCCGCGAACTCCGCCGCCCGCACCTCGTCCGGCGCCGACAGGTAACCCGACGTCGAGCCGTGCACCGCCTCGCCGACCCGCACCTTCACACCCCAGCCGCGCAGCACCGGCAGTGCCGCGTCGAGCAGGTCAGGCGCCACGGGACCGGATGGCGCCACCAGCGCCACCGTGTCCCCTGACGCCAGCCGCGGTGGTCTCATCGGGACAGCTCCAGCTTCGCCACGTCCGGCGTCGCGAACCCGAACACCTGGCCGTAGAACGACAGCTCGGCTTCCAGCGCCGTCACGATCGTCTCCGCCCGCCGGAACCCGTGCTGCTCACCCGGGAACCGCAGGTAGGCGTGGTCGACGCCGCTGCCGGCCAGCCCGGCGACGAACCGGTCCGCCTGCTCCGGCGGGCAGATCTGGTCCTCCAGACCCTGCAGGAACAGCACCGGCCCCGCCAGCGAACCCGCGTGCGTGATCGGCGAGCGCTCCCGGTAGCGCTCCTCGGTCTCCGGATACGGCCCGACCAGCCCCACCAGGTACTGCGACTCGAAGTCGTGCGTCTCGCCGCCCGCTCCCGTCCACGTGGCGAGGTCCAGGATCGGGAACTTCACCGTCGCCGCCGCGTACGTGCGGGTCATCGTGATCGACGCCGCCGACGTGAACCCGCCCGCACTGCCGCCCCGGATCCCCAGCCGCGCGCTGTCGGCGGCCCCCTCGGCCACCAGCGCCTCGGCCACCGCCACGCAGTCGCCGACGTCCACCACACCCCACTGCTCGCGCAGCCGCTCCCGGAACGCCCGCCCGTAACCGGTGGAGCCGCCGTAGTTCACGGCCACCACGCCGATGCCGCGGCTGGTGAAGTACGCGATCGTCAGGTCCAGCGCCGCGTCGCTGCGCCCGGTCGGCCCGCCGTGCACGTGGACCAGGAACGGCGGCCGCTCACCCTCGGGACCGGTGAAGTCCGGGTTCCGCGGCGCGAACACGAACGCCGGGATCCGCGAACCGTCCGCCGCGGTGAACACGCGCTCCTGCGGCACCGGCAGGTACGCCGCCGGCGGCAGGTCGGCCGGCTGCGGCGTCACCGCGGTCCACCTGCCCGCCTCGAGATCCACCCGCACCACGGCGCTCTCGCGATCCGCGCCCCCGGCGATCCCCGCGACACCACCCGGCACCACGGCCAGCCCCGACGTCGACCACGCGCTCAGCTCCGGAACCACCGGCGTCACCGAACCGGCGTGCTCGTCGAGCACCGCCAGCCCATCCGCAGTGAGCACGGCGTGCCGCCCACCGCCGAGCGGGGCGAACCAGCTCGCGCCGAGCTTCCACATCGCGCCGCCGATCTCCTGCTCCACCGGCGCCAGGTTCACCACCGACCCGTCGAGCCCGACGCGGTGCAGGTTCCACCAGCCATCCGGGTCCAGCAGCGCCAGCAGCCGGTCCGGCGCCTCCCATTCCAGCTGGCAGACCGCCACGTCGGCGCCACCGGCCAGCACGCGGGCCTCACCGAACACCCCGTCGCCGTCCACGGGCGCGACGAACAGCTCCGTGCCGTCCCACGGCATCGCCGGGTGGTCCCACGCGAGCCACGCCGCGTGCGCGCCGTCGGGCGAGAGCTGCGGCGCCGTGAAAAACCGGTGCCCCTCCACGAGCACCCGCTCCGCACCGCCGGCGAGGGGGATGGCCACGAGTTCGCGAGAGATGTCCGTGCGGCGCGGCCCGATGCTGCGTTCGCGAACCGCCCACACCTCGCCGGCGCGGCCTGCGCGGAGATCGCTGTACCGCACGCCCTGCGGCTCGGCCGGCTCCGGCGTCAGCGGCGTCACCTCACCGCCAACGGACGCGTACACCCGCTGATCGGCCCAATGGGTGAAAACCACGACGGCACCGATCGCGACCCACGGGCGGCCGCCGTACTCGTGCACGCGGTTGCGGACGTTCCACGGCGCGGGCACGACGTCCTCCACCCCGCCACCCGGAACCGCGCGCACGAGCGCCACGCGGCCGCCTTCGGCCGGTCGGGCCTCGGCCCACCACAGTTCGTCACCCACGGTCGCCGGCCACTGTGCGCCACCTCCCGCGGCCGCCACGTCCGCCGCCGAAACGGGTGAGGTCCAGGTTCCGTATGCAGAGATCTGTGGCACCGGGAAAGCCTAACGGCGATCCGCTGCGTGTCCGCACCCGCACGCACCGCACTGAAATCCCGGTCACCCAGGGGCGGCGGATGCCGATCATGCGTCCGTGGCCTAGGGTCGGGGGTGCTATGTCTCGCGTAATCCACGTCTTCCGCAAGCCCGACCGGTTCGTCGCCGGAACGGTCGGCGAGCCCGGCGATCGCACGTTCTACCTCCAGGCGTCGGAAGATGTCAGGACGATCAGCGTGACGATCGAGAAACAGCAGGTCGTCGTTCTCGCCGAACGCCTCGGCTCCCTTCTGGAGGAGGTCGCCAGCCGCTTCGGCGCCGACGTGCCCACCGACGTCCCCGACGACCAGCTCGACGTCGACCCCCTCACGGTCCCCGTCGAGGAGGAGTTCCGCGTCGGCACCATGGGGCTGGGCTGGGACGCCGACTCCAGCGCCGTCGTGATCGAGCTCCTCGCGATCACCGAGGGTGAGGTCGACGAGACCGTGGTCCTCGACGACACCGAAGAGGGCCCCGACGCCGTGCGCGTGTTCCTCACCCCGGTCGCCGCCCGCGCCTTCGCCGAGCGCGCCGACCGCGTCGTCAGCGCCGGGCGCAAGCCGTGCCCGCTGTGCGGTGAACCGCTCGACGCGACCGGGCACATCTGCCCGCGGCAGAACGGCTACCGCCGCGATGTCGACGTGGCCGAGGACTGAGGGCGCCGGTGGCCAGCACTCCGCCGGAACCGACGGACCCCGCCGCGCGCGAGTTCGTCACGCACGGCCGCATCGACGTCGAGGGCCGGCTCGTCGACGCCTCCAACGTCACCCTGTTCTGCGCGATCGAGCTCGACGGCGTCACCGGCCGCGTGGTCTACAAGCCGGTGTCGGGGGAGCGGCCGCTGTGGGACTTCCCCGACGGCACCCTCGCCGGCCGTGAGGTCGCGACCGCGATGATCGCCGACGCGTCCGGTCTCGGCGCCATCCCGCCCACGGTCCTGCGCGACGGCCCGTTCGGACCCGGCATGGTCCAGCTGTGGGTGGAGACCGCCGAGGACGACGACGTCGTCGACGTCTGCGCCCCCGACGAGGTCCCCGAAGGCTGGCGCACCGTGCTGCACGCCCACGACCGCCTCGGCGACCCGGCCGTGCTGGTGCACGCCGACCATCCCGGGATGCGTGAGCTGGCCGTGCTCGACGTCATCGTGAACAACACCGACCGCAAGGGCGGGCACCTGCTCGCGGGCACCGACGGCCGGGTCTACGGCGTCGACCACGGCATCTGCCTGCACACTGACCCGAAGCTGCGGACGGTGCTGTGGGGCTGGATCGGCGAGGGCCTCGGGGACGACACCGCGGAGAAGCTGCGCAAGCTGCGGTCCGACCTCGACGGCAAGCTGGGCGCCGACCTCGGCGAGCACATCACCACCTTCGAGGTCCGCGCGCTGTCACAGCGCACCGACTTCCTGCTCGCCGAAGGCGTCTTCCCCGAGCCCGGCGACGACTGGCGCGCGATCCCCTGGCCGCTCTTCTGAGCGACTCGCTGGACAACGCGGCCCGCGCCCGGCTGGTCGGACCGGTTCGGCGCGGGCGTCGGACCGTGGTGCGACGCGCTGCCCGGCCTCGTCGCGCGCCTTGTGCGGCGCTGGAACCTCACGGTCCGGGAAGCGCGCCCGGGCAACACCGGCCGGACGCTGCTGTGCGACAGCCCTGATGGTCCCCGCGTCCTGAAGCTCTGCCCCGATCCCGGGATCGCCCAGGCCGAAGCCACGGCGTTGCTGGCGTGGGCCGGTCTGCCTCGGGTCGTGCAGCTGCTCGACACCGACCTCGCCGCGGGTGCGATCCTGCTCGAAGGCCTCGCGCCCGGCACGACCCTGACCGGCACGGACGTTCCTTGGGATCAAGTCCGCGACCTGGTCGACCAGCTCCACGGGGTCGCGGCGGACGGCCCGTTCCCGACCCAGCTCGAGCGCGTCCACACGATGTTCGACCTCGCTGAACGCCGTCTGCGCGGCAGCACCGCGGAAGCACACCTGCCTCTAGACGTTCTGCACGCGGGACGCACTCACGCCGAAATCCTCGCCACGACCGGTCCCGTCGCCCTCGTCCACGGCGACCTGCACCCCGGCAATGTCCTCGACGCCGGCCCGGCCCGCGGCATCGTCGCGATCGACCCCCGCCCGTGCATCGGCGACCCCGCCCTCGACGGCGTCGACTGGGCGTTCCTCCCTCTCCTTGACGGCGGCACGCTCGACGACGGCCTCGCCCGCCTGCCCGACCCCGACCGCACCCGCGCGTGGTGCGCCGCGCTCGCCCCGCTCATGGTGATGGGACCCCTGCGCCGCACCGGCCCGACGCCCTTCACCGACGCGGTCCTCGCGCTCCTGCCTTAGCGGGTGTGGCGCTCGTCACTGTTCGGCCCCGGGTTCAACCGCCGGCACCTCGGGCCTCGTGTCGCGAGGTGCCGGGCGAGCACGCGCCGGCTCCCGCTGCCGAAGGACTGACATGACCGCAACGAAGGCTCCCGGCGCGATGACCCGCGAGATGCGCATGGTGCACACCGCGCTGCGCCGCGAGTTCGGGCTGATGCCGAAGCTGGTCGCCGGCGTCGCCGAACAGGACACGCAGCGCGCCGCGCTCGTCGCCGACCACCTCGAGCTCGTCAACACGATCCTGCACCACCACCATCACGCCGAAGATCTCGAGATCTGGCCCAACCTGCTCGAACGCTGCCCCACCGACGTCGCCCCGCTCGTCTACGGCATGGAGCGCCACCACGAACGCATCGCGTTCCTCGGCGTCGATCTCACCGACGCCGTCGCGGCCTGGCGCGCCGAGCCGAACACCGCGCACCGCGACGCCGTGCTGGCCGTCCTCGACCCGCTGATCACCGTGCTGTACGAGCACCTCGGGGCGGAAGAGGACTACGTGCTCCCGCTCATCGAACGGCACATCACCGCCGCGGAGTGGGACACGATGGTCGCCCGGGGCGCGGCCGAGCTGCCGGCCGAGAAGCTCCCGCTCGTGCTCGGGATCATGATGTACGAAGGCGACCCCGGCGCCGTCGAGGACGCACTCGGCAACCTGCCCGCCGAAGCCCGCGACACCGTCGCCGAACTGGCGCCGCGCCTGTATGCGGACCTCGCCGAAACCCTCCACGGCACCCGCACCCCGCCGAAGGAATCCACGCCCGCCCGCTGAACCGGCACGTCACGGCCACACGTCACGGCCACAGCAGCGGCACCGCCTTCTCCAGTGCCCAGCCGATGACCACGAACCAGCCGGCGATCCATACGAACGCCGGGATCGAAGTGAGCTCCGCGAGGCCGGCCGCGTCGTCGGTGTGGTGGCGCAGGCCGTGGCGCACCCGGTTGGACACGAGCGCGGCCAGCCCGCCGATCTCGCTGGTGAGCAGCAGCCACGCCTCGCCATACGCGACCGCGTTCTGCACCCACCCCGGCGCCGTCCGCCAGACGGTGAAGGTGACCATCCCGAGCGCGACAACCGCGACGAAGGTGATCAGGTCACGCGTGACCACCAGCACGAGCACCATCACCAGAGTGGTGAGCGCGAGGACGGCGGGCGCGTAGCCGTGCCGCAGCAGCCCGGCGGCGCCGAGCCCGGCCAGCGACGGCATCGCGTACCCGGCCACGCTGGTCAAGGTCCGCGACCACGGCGAGGGCGTCCACGACCACGTGGCTCCGCTGTCGGCGCCGGTGATCGCGATCCGGTACACCCCGCCGCCCGTGACGACGCTGGCGAGCGCGTGCCCGCCTTCGTGGAACACCGTCCCCAGCACGTTCGCGCGCCCGATCAGCAGATCCTTCTCGCTCGTCAGGAACGCGAACGTCCCCGTCGACACCGCGGCCGCGAACAGCCCTGTCACCAGCACCAACCACTGCCCGGGCGCCTCGACCGTCCCGGTCAGCGATCCGAAGAACCCCCCACCCGCCATGACCTCGACCTCCCCTGGGAACGGCAGGAACCCGAAGAATCGCACGTGGGTACGACATTTCCGGCCCTGTCGGAGGGCGGCCGAACGCGTCAAGGATCGGCCGCCGCCCGGCGTGGCGGCAGGACTTCACCCCACGAACCGCACTACGGTCCTCGGCCGTGCGCTCACATTCGTACGACGACGTGCTGTCGGGCCCGCGCAAGCGGAAGATCCCCGAGGTCCCTGCCGAACCCGGGCTCGTGGTCGAAGACCCCGCCAGCGGCTTTTGCGGCGCGGTCGTGAAGATCGAGTACGGCAATGCCGTCCTCGAGGACGGCAAAGGCCGCCGGCGTGTGTTCCCGCTCGGCCCCGCGGCGTTCCTGCTGGAGGGCAAGCCCGTCACGCTCGTGCCGGTCCGCAAGGCCGCCGCGCCCGTCAAGCAGGTGTCGGCGTCCGGGTCGGTGAAGGTGCAGGGCCTGCAGGCACGCGTCGCGCGGGACTCCCGGATCTGGGTCGAGGGCAAGCACGACGCCGAGCTCGTCGAGCGGGTGTGGGGCCACGACCTGCGCGTGGAAGGCGTGGTCGTGGAACCGCTCGACGGCGTCGACGTGCTGGCCGGGAAGATCGCCGAGTTCGGCACCGGGCCCGGCCGCCGCCTGGGCGTGCTGGTCGACCACCTCGTGAAGGGCAGCAAGGAGTCGCGGCTGGTCGCGCAGGTCCGCGATGAGCAGGTGCTCGTGACGGGTCACCCGTACGTGGATATCTGGCAGGCCGTGAAACCCGCCGCCGTCGGCATCCGCGCGTGGCCGGAGATCCCGCGCGGCACCGAGTGGAAGGTCGGCATCTGCGAAGCGCTCGGCTGGGGCGAGACCTATGAAGGCTGGCAACGGGTCCTGGCCGCCGTGAGCAGTTTCCGCGACCTCGAGACACCGGTCATCAGCGCCGTCGAACGACTCATCGACTTCGTCACCGAGCCCTCGGAATGAGCTCGAAACGAGCCCGATATGCCCGGTTCCGGGCAAGGTCACGCGTCGGTCACGTCGAGTCACTTGCCCGGTGCGAACCGGCGCGATCTGAGAGCATGACCACATGGCAGTAGCGCTGATCTGGCTGATCATCGGCATCGTCCTGATGATCGCGGAAGTCATCTCCGGCGACTTCGTGTTGATCATGCTCGGCATCGCCGCGCTGCTCGGCGCCGGCTCCGAAGCGATCACCGGCAACATCTTCATCGACGTCGCCGTGTTCGCCGTCAGCTCCGTCGCGCTGCTCGCGCTGGCCCGCCCCGCGCTCAAGCGCCGCTTCCTCGCCGGCTCCCACACGCCCACGGGCACGGACGCGCTCATCGGCGCCCGCGCCGTCGTCGTGTCCACAGTGGACTACGACGCCGGGCAGGTGAAGATCGGGGGAGAGATCTGGTCGGCGCGCGCAGTGCACGAGTCGCACCCGCCGATCGCGCCAGGCACCAGCGTCACCGTTGTCGAGATCTCCGGCGCCACCGCCGTGGTGGACATCGTGTCGTGATCGCGAGAACTCCGGAAAACGGTACTAGGTAAGGGGAAACGCTCTTGTCCACAATTGCGATCGTCGTGGTCGCGCTCCTGATCTTGTTCGTCATCATCACGGTGGTCAAGGCGATCATGGTGGTGCCGCAGGCCCAGTCGGCGGTGATCGAGCGACTCGGCCGGTTCCGCACGGTCGCCTCGCCCGGCCTGACGTTCCTGGTGCCGTTCCTGGACAAGGTCCGCGCCCGGATCGACCTGCGCGAGCAGGTCGTCTCGTTCCCGCCGCAGCCGGTGATCACCGAGGACAACCTGACGGTCAACATCGACACCGTCGTGTACTTCCAGGTCACCGACTCGCGCGCCGCGGTCTACGAGATCTCCAACTACATCATCGGTGTCGAGCAGCTCACCACCACCACGCTCCGCAACGTGGTCGGTGGCATGAGCCTGGAGCAGACGCTGACCTCCCGCGACGCGATCAACAGCCAGCTGCGCGGCGTGCTCGACGAGGCAACCGGCCGCTGGGGCATCCGCGTCGCGCGGGTCGAGCTCAAGGCGATCGACCCGCCGCCGTCGATCCAGGACTCGATGGAGAAGCAGATGCGCGCCGACCGGGAGAAGCGCGCGATGATCCTCACCGCCGAAGGTCAGCGGGAGTCGTCGATCAAGACGGCGGAAGGCCAGAAGCAGAGCCAGATCCTCTCCGCTGAAGGCCAGAAGCAGGCCGCGATCCTCGCGGCCGAGGCCGAGCGGCAATCCCGCATCCTGCGCGCGCAGGGTGAACGCGCCGCCCGCTACCTGCAGGCCCAGGGCCAGGCGAAGGCGATCGAGAAGGTGTTCGCCGCCATCAAGGCCGGCCGCCCGACGCCCGAGGTGCTCGCCTACCAGTACCTGCAGACCCTGCCGCAGATGGCGCAGGGCGATGCGAACAAGGTCTGGATGATCCCGAGCGACTACGGCAAGGCCCTCGAAGGCTTCGCCCGCGCGCTCGGCGCTCCCGGCGACGACGGCGTGTTCCGCTACGAGCCGCCGAAGGACGACACCCCCGAGAAGCCCGACCTCGACGACGACGAGGTCGCCGGCTGGTTCGACACCTCGACCGACCCGAAGGTCGCCGAAGCCGTCGCCGCCGCGGAAGCCGTGGCACGCAAGGAGGTGCCGAGCCCGCTCAACGCGCCGCCGCCGCGCCGCGCCCTCGGCGGAGGCACCCCGACACCGGAAGCCGCGGCCCCGGCCGCACCGGCGGAGGAAGAGCCGCCCGCACCGCCGGCCACGCCGCCGAGCACGCCGCCGCCGGGTGTCCAGCAGCAGAACCCGCCGTCGCTTCCGCAGCCGCAGCCCCCGACCACGCCGCCGGGTGGCCCGTACCAGGGCCCGCCGCAGCAGTTCGGCGGACAGCCGGGACAGCAGGGCCCGGGCAGCGGGCCGTTTCCGCAGCAGGGCCCGTTCGGCGGACCCCAGGGCGGGCCGCCGCAGCCGCGCCGGCTCGCGCACTGGCTGCGGGAGCAGGGCGCCGGAGCCGAATCGGTGGTCGCGGTCGCGCTCCCGCGCTCGGTCGAGCTGGTCGTGGCGC
>NZ_JBFBAF010000055.1:0-44950 GCF_040682095.1 Amycolatopsis sp. NPDC051372 | reverse complement strand
TGCACTGGTCCCGATGGCGACGAACCAGCCAAGCCCGAGCACGAGCCAGCCACTACCGCCGACACGGCCATCACGATCTGTCGTTGCAGTATTAGGAGAGCGTGACGCGGTCGGTGCAGTCCATGACGTGGTCAGAGTGCCGGCTTGCCCGCTTGGTAGAGCCAGGCGTGGAAGAACGAGTCGAGGTTGCGGTGGGTCAGTCGCTCGACGAACTGGATGAATTGCCGCGTCGAGACGTTGCCGTATCGGTGAGCGGTCGGCCACTGCGTGAGCACTTCGAAGAAGGCGCGGTCGCCGATCTTCATGCGCAGCGCCTGCAGTGCCATCGCGCCGCGGTTGTAGACCAGGTCGTCGAAGATGTGATCACGTCCGGGGTCGGCGACTTCGCCGCTCCAGTCCTTCTCGTCGGCGTAGGCCTTCGCGAAGGTCTGTTGCACGGGGACGTTGTTGAATTTCTCCTGGTAGAGCCACTCGGAGTAGGTCGCGAAGCCTTCGTTGAGCCAGATGTCGGACCAGTGCACGGGAGTGAGGCTGTCGCCGAACCACTGGTGGCCGAGTTCGTGGGCGAGCAGGTCGCCGTCGACATCGCTGGTGCTCTGGTCGTAGACCGGCCGGCTCTGCGTCTCGAGGGCGTAGTCGACGCCGACGTCGGCGAGGATCCCGCCGGTGGAGTCGAACGGGTACCGCCCGTACATCGAGGATTCCCATTGGATGACCTGCGCCGTGGTCTGGTTGAACACCTTGCCCTGACCGGGCTTGGTGTCGATCGACTTGCCGATCGCGGTGATGTTCGGCAGGCCGCCGGCCGCCACGCCGCGGGTGACGTCGTAGTTGCCGATCGCGAGCATGCTCAGCTCGCTGGCCATCGGCCGGTTCATGGTCCAGCGGAAGGTGGTCTGGTGATCGTGCGTGGTTGTGGGCCCGGGTTCGCCGTTGGCCAGCACCGTGAGTCCGGTGGGGACGGTGATGGTCTGGGTGTAGGTCGCTTTGTCGTCGGTGGTGTCGTTCACCGGGTAGTAGGTCGCCGCACCGATCGGCTGGTTGAGCGAGACCGCGCCGTCCTTGGTGGCGACCCAGCCGGAGACGCCCAGCGCGGGGTCGTCGATCTTCTGCGGGACGCCGGCGTAGCTCACCGAGACGACGAACGAGCTACCCTTCCGTAGACCGTGCGGCGGGGTGATCGCCAACTCCTGGGCACCGCTGCGGCTGTACGTGGTGTTTCGGCCGTCCACCGAGAGTCTGCTGATCTTCAGCGGTCCCTGGAAGTCCAGGTCGAAGCGGGAGAGATCCTGTGTGGCCGTGGCGAGGATCGTCGTGGTCGCGTTGATTGCTTTGGTTTCGGGGTTGAACGCCAGCCGGATGTCGTAGTGACTGACGTCGTAGCCGCCGTTGCCCATGTCGGGGAAATACGGATCCCCGGCGCCTGGAGCACCAGGCGAGTACAGCGGTTCTCGTGCCGGCGCCGCATCCGCTGCCGGGCTCGTCGCGGCCAGCAGACCGGCGGCCAGTGCGCCGGAGATGATCAACAAGTGGCCACGGCTACGGTTGGCGCCTCGCATTGGTTTGGTCCTCCTCGGCAGTCGTCGACGCTGAAGAGTAGGACCGATCCGACACGCGGATCAAGTCTGTTGCGGGCGGCTTCGAACGTTCGGTTCGGGCGGCTCCCGGGCCGGTCGTGCTGCTGAGGTTTCCGGGGCAATCGCTTGAGGACCTTCCGTCGGAGGTCGCGCGCAACATCCGATGGAAGAGCACGCCCGTCCGACCACCGTTGGTGAAGGGTCACCACCGCGAAACCCCAGCAGCAATGTGTGGATCGAACGCAACAGCGGCAAGAAGTACTAGGCAGACTTCATCGTCCTTGGCAAGGACGGTGTCCACTGGGTCGTCGAAGGCCAGTCGGACCGGAGGAAGCGCTCGACACCGATGGGCTCGAGGACCAGCGCGCAGCCGAAGAGTGGGCCCCGGTTCGTCCGCGACAAAGTCAAGTTCGGGACCTGGCGATACACGTTCGTCACTGAGACCCATCTCAAGTCAGCCACGAGCCGGGAAGAACTGTTGGTCCGTACCAAAGCCATCCTCCAACTTCAAACTTGTCGGGCGGGGCCCTGCCCGGAGCGACTCGCGGAGCCCACCAACGAAGGCAAGCGAACGCTGCGGCAGCTGCGATCACAACTGCCGCAGCCGCTGCGAACCAAGCCGAGTACGAGGAGGCGAAGAAGGCCGCCGCGGACAAACGCAGCTGGGTCGACGTCGCCATCCAGGTCGGCGGCGACATCCTGCAGGAGATCTTCGGTGTGAAGGGCATCGTCGACAACTGCATCAAGGACTTCTACCTCGCCGCCTGCGGCTGGGAGGTACTGACCGCGCTGCCCTGGGGCAAGATCCTCAAGGGCGGGAAAATCGTCACGGCGTTCAAGGACACGCTCTCGTGGATCCGGCGCCGGGACAAAGCGATGGCCGATCTGCGAGCGGTTGAAGCTGCAGAGCGGCGACTGTCGAGCATCCGTGGCTGCAACAGCTTCTCAGCCGGGACCCTTGTTCTCACGGGAGACGGCACCAAAGAGCCGATCGAGGACGTCAAGGTCGGCGACAAGGTCCGCAACGCCGAACCTGACAACCGGAACACCGAGATCCACACGGTCACAGCTCTGCACATCACCGACAACGACCGCGACTTTGTCGATGTCACCATCGCGACCCCGAGCGGCCCAGAGAAGATCACCTCCACGGCGCACCACCTGTGGAGGGACGTCACCACTCACACCTCAACCGATGCCACCGATCTCAAGCCTGGTGACCTGCTCGACACACCCGGTAACGGCAACGTCGCCATCAAGTCTCTCAACCGGTACACCGGCAGCCTCCGCACCTACAACCTGACCATCGGCACTACCCACACGTACTAAGTCTTGCGGGCGTCACGCCGGTACTGGTTCATAATTCCGGAGGTACGTGTGACGCAGGGCACCGAGGTTTCGGGTGGTGGCGGGTTGCGGGGGCACGTTGAGCTGCCGCGCCTGGGCCGGCACAGCCATCAACTGCTGCTCCAACTCGACTTCCTGCTCGAGCGGCTCGGCCGACTCGCTGCGCAGTTGTGCGGTGAGCTCGACCAGCTTTTCGCGTTCCTCGTCGCGCAGTCGGGTCGCGGACACCACCCGAGCCGACATCGTGCTCATGGACGTGCGCATGCCCGAGATGGATGGCATCGGGCAACCCGACTGCTGACCGAACGCGCGCCCAAGGTGCGCGTTCTGACTGTGAATCCTCAGCGGCGCCAGTGGCGGACGACGGCAGAGTCTGCCGTGAATCGTGGCCAGGGCGGCTCGGTGGCGGGGGTGCCGGTGCGGATGAAGCCGAGCCAGGCGGCGCGCAGGTGTCGGCCCAGTGTCTCGATGTCGTTCGGGTCCGCGCCGGCGAGCATCGGCGCGGTGGCCCAGTCGGCGTCGGTGCCGAACAGGAAGGGCAGCTCGATGCAATGGGCGGCCCCGAAGGGGGAAGCAGGCGCGGCGTAGTCAAATCGGTAGGCCCAGACGCGTGCCCCGCTGTCGTTGAGGCGGGCAGCCAGACGACGGGTGGGGCGGTTGAACACGGCGTCGCTCGCGAGACGTTCCCAGGTGTTGACGATCATTGGTCCCACGGCGGGGACTCGGCGCAGGCTGCGCAGCGCCGGATTCAAGGTGTAGAAGGCGCTCATCTCGCGTGCGGTGGTGCCGACGATGACGTCCAGCGTGGGCGCGCGGTTGACGAGGCAGGTGGTCCAGTTCGCCTCGTCCGGGAGTGGTCCGACTCCGGCGACGGGGCTGAACGGGGATGCGATCTTCAGCCCGAACCTGCCGGCAGCTGCGCGCGCGACCTCACTCTGGGCATCGAGGATGTCAGGCACCGAAGCGGCTCGCGGGTCCTCGCCGAGCCGGGTGAGGAACCGTTGGGCGGCACGCTGGGCGGTGCGGGCACTAGTGAGGTCGAAACGCGGCGAACTTTGGAGGATAGCCCGGCGAAACAGGTTCTCGGCGGCGGGCATGCCCAGTAGAGACTGCACGGTGTGGCCACCTGCGGACTGGCCCGCCACCGTCACCGCGTCCGGGTCACCGCCGAACGCGGCGATGTTCTCGCGCACCCACCTCAGCGCAGCAAGCTGGTCGGCAAGGCCCAGGTTGCCCTCGGAAATCCCCGGGGCACGCAGATAACCGAGCACGCCCAGCCGGTAGCTGACCGAGACGACGACCACGTCACCTTCCCGGGCCAGCCGATGGCCGCCGTACCACTTCCACGAGCCGGCGCCCGAGATCCAGGCGCCACCGTGGAACCACACCAGCACCGGCCGAGCATGATCGTCGGCCCCAGGGGTGGTGATGGTCAGGTTCAGGCAGTCCTCACCCTGTTCATGGTGCTCCGGGGCACCCATGACGGGCTCCAGCCGGGACGGCCTCTGCGGGGCGATCGGACCGTCGACCGTGGCGTCCCGCTCCCCGCTCCAGGCGGGCACCGTGCGGGGCGGGCCGAACCGCTCGCAGGTGGCATAGCGCACACCCCGGAAAACGGTCAGGCCGTCCTCGACCCGCCCGCGCAGCACGCCATCGGCCGTCTTCGCCATGGTGAGCACAGAAACCTCCTCGGATCAGCCCAACGCAAGTCAACTTGCGTTAATTCCAGTGAAGCGCCCTTCCGGCCAGAACGCAACTAGACTTGCGATGATGAGAGGTATGGCACCACTCCGCCCGGCCCCCTCGCACCGTCGCGGCGCCGCCGTACGCCAAGCCGTCCTCGAAGCCACCACCGAACTCCTGGCCGCCGAGGGCCTGCCAGGTGCTCGCGTCGCCGACATCGCCGCCCGCGCGGGAGTCCACGAGACCTCCGTCTACCGCCGGTGGGGCACCCGCAACGCCCTGATCCTCGAGGCCCTCTCCGATCGTCTGGACGCTGAGCTGCCCCGTCCGGACACCGGCTCCACCCGCGAGGACCTGACGACCTTCTTCACCGACCTGGCAGCCTTTCTCGCCACGCCTACCGGCCGGGCGCTGGCCCGGATCACCCTCGTCCAACCGGACGACACACGGTTCGAGGAACTGCTCGAGCAGTTCTGGACTGCCCGCCTCGACCGCGTCGGCGCAGTCATCCAACGCGGCATCGACCGGGGCGAACTCCCCCGCGAAACCGACGCGGAACTCCTGCTGGAGGCCCTGACTGGCTCGCTTCACCTGCGCATCCTGGAACGCAAACTGCCGGCTGACCTCGACTACGTCCGCCGGCTCGTGGACCTCCTCCTGGCCGGAGTCCGCTCCACTGCACCGCCTGCCGAACGCGCGTAGTTTCGTGGACTCCCCTGGGCGCGCCGGCGTCGTCAACCGAGTGCACCGCCGGCGCCGTGCGCGGCCGGGTGCGCCACACCGTCCAACTCCGAGATCCACTCGGATGCGGCCTGCTCGTTGCCCTGACGTGGTTACGTCCTCCAGCGCCGCACATCGCTCTCCTCGGCGCGGACGAGATACTCCTGTTCGCCGGCGAAGGAGGCCAGCAGCCGCGAGAGGGCGAACGTCGCGGTCCAGACGTGGCCGGTCTCGCCGTCCGGCTGACGGTTGTGGGCGAAGTCCTTGGCGATCGCCAAGTTCTTCGTCCACGACATCCCCAAGCGCTGCTCTCCGGTGGCACCCCGTACAGCCGTTGCCGTCGCCACGGCCGCCGCGCGCGCCGCCCACTGGGATCTCCTGATCGCCAGGCGAAGTAGCCGGCGTGCTCGACCATCTGCCGCCACGCATCGGCACTGGCGAGCGGATCACGCCGCGGTCTGAACCGCCACACCGCGGGAAGCACCGCGGCCATGTCGTCCGTGGTCAGCTCTCCCGCCTGGAAACTCGCGTACAGCGTCTGGGCGTCCCCGACGTAGACGCCGTCGAGGAACATCTCGGGCCGGCGGGCGGCGAAAGAGCTCGGCGAAGGCAGCGCGCGGGAAGGTCGTGCCATCGATCATCTCCTCACCGGGGCGTCCGCCTCGAGTACACCGCCGAGGCCGGTAGCGAGTACTTCGCCGCGCCGCCGACACCTGGTTGATCCACTCGAACGTCGGCAACGCGCGGCCGATGCCCCGTCGGCGGTAGAAAACGTCGTACCCGCGTGTGATCGTTTGGTGACCGCCGCTTGCCCTGGAGGACACCGCTGATGCCCGCAGCCCGACCGACTCCGGAGCAGGAGGCCGCGGTCGACGCGTTTCGCCGCGGCGATCACCTGGCGCTGCAGGCCGGCGCCGGCACGGGAAAGACGACGACGCTGACCATGCTCGGCGCGGCCGCCACCCGCAGGCGGGGTCGGTATCTGGCGTTCAACAAGGCGATCGCGGCCGAGGCCCGGCGAAAGTTCGAAGTTGGTGTCACTGACCGATTAATGGCACACGGTGTTCATCAGGGCGGATCTTTTCGAACTGGCCGCCGGCACGGTGGTGCGATGGCACCCGATCCCGGCGACCCGGCCAAGGGCCACACTGGGAGGCCTCGCATGCGCGTCTTCGTTCGTTCGGTCACCCGGTCTGGGCCGCTGTCGCGCTGGTCGGTGGTGGCATCATCATCACCGGCGGCGTGGCGGAGCCGCGACCTGCCCGCGGTCGTACCTGCCACTGCCTGACCCGGTCTGCACCCCGGGCGTCTACTACTCGTCTGTCACCCAGTCCACCAGCCACAGCACCATCTGCGTGTCCGGCTGGACTGCCACCGTCCGACCCTCCACGTCCTACACGAACGCGCTCAAGGTCCAGGGCATCGCCGACTACGGCTACAGCGACACCAACCTGGCCGACTACGAAGAGGACCACATGGTCCCGCTCGAGCTCGGCGGCTCGCCCAAGGACCCGGGCAACCTCTGGCCCGAGCCCTACTCCGGCACCCAGACCGCCCACACCAAGGACGGCACCGAGACCAAGCTGAAGAACGCCGTCTGCGCCGGCACCATCACCCTCTCCGCCGCCCGCTCGGCGATCAAGAACAACTGGACCACCGCCCTGCAGGTCACCGGCATCGGCTGACCCATCCAGCACCGCAGCAGCAGTCCCTGGCTACCAGCCCCGGCGCAAACGTTTCGCGGCCGCCGCGACGCCGACGCCTCGAATCCGAGGTGTGCTGCGGACGGCGACGGCGTTGGTTGGGGAAGGGCAGGCAACCGGGCGCCGGGTTCGCGCGTGGCAAGAGCATGACGACCAAGGCGCAACACGAGACGGACCACGGCTGGTTGGACTTCATGCCGTGGTCCGTCCGGCGCCGTGACCTTCGCGAACCCGGCGCGAAGCTGCCGTTGCCGGACCCGCCCGCGTGGCAGCGGGGCGGCGCGATCGTGGCCGACCTCGCCATCCACCTGACCATCGCGATCGTCGTCACGATGAACCTCAACTTGCCCGTTCTGCCCACGCTGATCGGGACGTACACCGTGGTGTCGTTCGTCCACCGGGTCCTGCTTCAGCGGTGGTGGGGTGCCACGACCGGCCGGGCGCTGTTCGTCCTGCGCTACCTCATCACAACCACGGGGGCGAAACCGAGCTTCGGTGTGCTCCTCAAAGCGTGGCTCGTCCTGGGGTACTTCGCCCTCTTCGGCGGCCTGGGGTACCTGGCCGAGGTGGCCGGGTACGTTGGCTAGGCCCCCGGACATGGTGATCCGTCGAGGGCCACCCGGCTGTAGTCGCGGCGTTTCGACGTGATCGCAGCTTTCACCGGCCACCCGGTTGCCCGCAGGACCAGCCGCCGCGGCGAGCCGGGAGAGGCATGCCGCGTCTTCCCGTAAGCGGCGGCGCCCCGACGCCGCCGAGCACGAGCTCCGCCGACGGGCCTTCTCCCCCGGCCTGGCGGCGGACACCAACCCCCCGGCAGGGCCCGCTCGCGTACAGCTGCGGTTGACGGCTGCGCCGCTGGTCAGCGGGATCCACTATGGACATGTGCCCGTGCCGGAACCGCCGCTGCGGCTCGCTATCGTCGAGCCGGCCCCGGCGCTCCCATGGGCTGGTACGAGTACTCGCCGAAGCTGGATGGGTGGCGGTGCGTGGTCCACGTGCCCGGCGGGGTGCTGCAATCCCGGACCGGCAGCGACCTAACCGGCCGGCTCCCCGGAGTCCTCGCGTCGGCGGCCGCGCTCGGCCGGGTGGTGCTCGCGAACGCCCGCAACGACCGCGAGTTGCGCATCCTCTGCTGGGCGGCGCACCAGGGTGGTTTCGGTCCGTGGGGGCAGGCCTCCCGCGCCGTCACGCACCTGACCGAGGTCGAACTGGCCCGGTTCACCGAGGAGTACAACGAGCTGGCGCAGCGCTACTACCTGCGCCGATCCGCGCCAACCCCGGGGACCCGGGAGCTCGCGATGCGGTTCTACGCCTTCCCGACCGAGTCCGAACTCGCGCTTCCAACAACCGGCCGGCTGACGGCCGTGATCACAGAAAGCAGAGCGGGCGCGGTGACCGCCCGGCGGGGTCCCGGTGGCCGACTACGACGACATGACCGTGACGTCGGCGCCCGTGCGACGTCCCATGTTCACCGACGTGACGAAGCTCGATGTGCTGGCGACGAAGATCCCGGGCGGGCAGCCGTCTGGCGATGCAACGCACAGCCACCCGCGCGCGACATTGTCCGATGTGACCGAAGATCAGTCGTTCCCGGCACCATCGGCGCCGGCACCAGTAAATCGAAGCTGCCGCTGAGCCCTCTGGCACTGTTCTGGACCATCGCGGGTGTCGTTCTTTGGCGGAGACAGCACGACGGAGGCGACCCTGCTGCACCAACAACAGGTGGCCGCTGAAACCCAACGCCACACGGAGGCGACCCTGGCGCATCAGCAGCAGGTCGCTGCCGAAACCAAACTTCACCAGGAACGTCTCGCCGATGACGCGCGCGTCGATGCCATAGCCCGACGAATCACCGACCTCTACACCAAAGCAGTCGAACAGCTCGGTTCAGAGAAGGCGCCAGTACGTCTGGGCGGGCTCTACGCGCTCGAACGACTGGGCCAGGACAACGCAGACCAGCGTGCAACAATTTTTAACGTACTTTGCGCCTACCTTCGTATGCCATTTCCTGTTCCCGTGGATGATTCTGGGCAGCCCTGCGAGGACGATGGACTTTATCACCAGGAAAAGCAGGTTAGATTGACGGCGCAACGGATTATTGCCAAGCATCGCACCCTTAAATTCAAGCCACGAGAGCCAGACGAGTTCTATTGACGTGGAGTCGACATCGATCTCACGGGCGCAGACTTGTGAGGAGTTCACTGGTCTCGTATCGACCTCACCGGTGCTCGGCTGGATCGAGCGAACCTCGATGGAGCACGTGTGACCAGTTCAAATCTGAGCCGGACTCACTTCAACGGGGCAAGTTGCGTAGGGGCCAACTTGACACGAAACGACTTCTCGATCGCAACTTTACTTGAAGTGGACCTACGCCGGGCAGATCTTATCGGGTCCAAGTTTGACAAGACTTCCAAAGGGGGGAGCAAATTTTACGCACGCGATTATGAATGGTGTGGATCTTCGGGGAGTAAGGACAATTAGACGCCTTGGACTCGAGCCCGATTTCACTAAGGTGAGAGGAAATCCCTCCCTGCCAGAAGGTGTCATGACGCCGGTTGTCAACCCGGACGACTTTGAAGAATCCCTGACGAGGGCGTCTAAGGGATGTCTCGTAACTGCTCTTGTGGTTGGTGGGACTGGTGTTGCGGATCAGTCTGCGAGGAGGATGTTGTGCAGGTGCGCGATGCCGGAGACCGTGTCGTTCAAGGTGCTGGCTGCGCGGCGGTAGTCGCGCAGGATCTTCCAGCACTTCATCCGCGCCAGCACCCGACGTTGGGGCAGGTGCCGCCGTACATCTCCGCCGACCGCTCGTCACGGCCACCCGCTGACCACTACGCCCCATCGTGGCGGCCAGCGTCTTCCCACCTCTGCCGAAACCGATCACGACAAGATCGAAGTGCACGGTGTCCACGTTCGGCATGACTCTCCTCCGAGCTGTCGCGGTCCAGGTCAGGGACCGGCAGAATGTACGTACATTTAATGTAGGACGAGGTCCGCGTGTTTGGTCTTGAGTGTGTTGGGCGTGACAGTTCGGACCCTGGGGAACGCCGGCGGTCGCTGGCGGAGCCGGCATGCGGGAGTCCGGCATCGAACCGGTCGTCGGACATGTCGTCGCCGACCCTTGTGTTCAACCCGGGTCTCGTGGCCCTGATGGTGTAACCGCTCTGCTGCGTGCGGCGTGGGCTGGGTCGGTCACCGGCTGGCTAGGCCAGCAGGCGGGGTCAGCCGGTGAGTCCGGCAGTCTTACGCCTGTGTCTGACGAAGCCAGGTGCTGATGCCGGCCAGAGCGCCCGGGTTGGTGGAGCCGACGTCGCGGGCCAGGTCCGCGATGGACACCGAGCGGAGCGCATCGCGCCACGCCTGTTCGGCGCCGGCCATGGCGCGAGCGATCGCGCAGGGTGCTGTGCAGGCCTCGGGCGGGGTGGCCAGCGGGCCGCGCTGGCGGATCTCCGTGCAGACGAAGGCCGGTGACGGCCCGTCGACGGCCTCGACGACGTCGAGCACGGTGATCGCCCCGGGGGAGCGAGCGAGGATGTAACCACCCGCCTTGCCCTGGACGGAGCGGATCAGCCCGGCGCCGGAGAGGGCCTGGAGCTGCTTGGCGAGGTAACTCGGCGAGACGTCGTGCAGCTGGGCGAGCCGCGCGGCGGGAGCTGGTTCGTCCACCGAGGTCAGCACGACACAGCAGTGCAGTGCCCACTCGACTCCGCCCGACATCTTCACCTCGTCAGTCAATCACACCGTACGACTTGACTCGGATACATGGTGTCCGTGTACTTTCTCGGATACAAAGTGTCCGAGATTGTGGGCATTGGCATTCAGAAGGGTGGGAACAGGTCGTGAAGTTCGCAGTCATCGGCGGGACCGGGCTGATCGGGTCGCAAGTGGTGGAGGACCTGAAGGCGGCAGGGCACGACGCCGTGCCGCACTCGAGGTCCACCGGGGTCGACATCATCACCGGACAGGGCGTGGCGGAGTCGCTGGCCGGCGCCGACGTGGTCGTCAACCTGACCAACTCCCCGACCTTCGACGAGGCCTCGCTCGCGTTCTTCCAAACCTCGATGGACAACCTCTTGGCCGCGGCCGAGAAGGCCGGCATCGGGCACTTCGTCATCCTGTCGATCGTCGGCGTCGATCAGGTTCCGAGGCTTGACTACTATCGTGCCAAGACGCTGCAGGAGGACCTCCTCAAGGCGGGTCCGGTTCCGTACTCCATCGTCCGGGCTACCCAGTTCATGGAGTTCATCGACTCGGTCCTGTCCTGGACCGCCGACGAAGACACCGTCCGCCTGCCCGCAACACTGCTGCAGCCCGTCGCAGCGGCTGACGTTGCCGCCACCGTCGCCCAGGTCGCAGCCGGCGCGCCCCTGAACGGAACCCTCGACCTCGGTGGCCCCGACACCTACCCGCTGAACGAGTTGGGTCGCATCACCCTTGCCGCCAAGGGCGACCGCCGCACGGTCACGGTCGACAACAACGCCGGCATATTCAGCGCCGTAACGGGCGACGTCCTCACCACCAAGGACGGGGCCCGCATCGCTCCCACCCGCTACGCGGACTGGCTGAAGTAGCCCAGCGGCGAGGTGGGGGCGGTGCCGCTGGCGAGATGGCGGCCGTGTTCGAGGTAGGCGCCTCGGTGATCGCGACGCTGGAGTGGCCGAGCGTCGCGGGAGATTTGGCCGGCCGGGAAAGCCGTGGGCTTCGGCGACGACGGCGTAGAGGTGCCGGGCGAAGTGGGTATGCACGGTATCGGCGATCGCGCGCAGAGCCGTGGCCAGCGGGCGGGGCGATCGGGAATCACTTGCGGTCGGCCTCCAGCTGCACCTTCTCGCTGGCGCCGGTTTCGCCGTCACCGAAAAGAACCTCAAGCTCCAGGGTTGGGAGGTGTGGCACCACGACAAGATCGCAGTACCAGAGACTTTCCCGCACCTCGGGCAGAGGGGTCGCCGACCGTCGTAACGGAGCAAATTCGCGCGGATATGGCTGGTTAGGACGCGATCACCAGTCGGTAGCGGACCACTCCGGCCATACCTCCGGTAAGCCCCATCCGGGACAGCGGTCCTGGATGGGCTTACCCGGTCGGAGGACACAGTCTGTGGTGTCGTGCGCTAGAGCCCGACCGCCTAAGTCCGTCGCGTACTGCGATTCCCACCGCACTAGCTGTGGGGCATGTGACCTTCGGCTTCAGATGAGGCAGTCGGCCGAAAGGGCGTCAATAAGCTCGTGGGCCTCTCTTGCGGCAGGGGTGCCGTTGTCGTTACCGCTGGCCAGCCAAAGCTGAATCTGGAACTTCATTTTTCCCGGATCCCGAGAAATAGTGCAGGCAGGGAAGCCGAGCGCCGATCAACCGTTCTCTATCTCCCTTTTTAAGGTAATTCGATTTCGCCAATAGATCTAGGTGCAATCATGGCGTGTGACCTGCGTCATGACAAGAAACCATTTCTTATGGTGCATATCAAGAGATAGTTCGCGAATTTTGTGCAGACATGTCGAGTAACACCGGGTAACGGAGCCGTGCCACACGGCCGACCTCAACCGGTACGCGCGACCTGCGGGTCGCCGCCGTAACACCCGCGCCCGCGCGACCAGTGAAGAAGGTGTTTCATGGTGGCGCCGGAGACGCGGCGGTTCCTCGCTCCTCGTACATTCGCCAGGCCGGCTGCACCTGGCGGGAGTCGACCTTCGACTCCTGCCCGCCCATGCGGCCGCGCCTCGAGTAGCAGTCAGGCCGTCCATGGGGACCTGTCGGGATACGAGCGAAACGGGCAATTAGCTTCCAAAACCGCTGGTCGGGGCGGATGTGCTTCGAGGTTCTCGGGCAGCATGGTGATCAGTCGAGGTAGCAAAACACGTGATGCGCGACGCCCGCGAGGCCGGGGACAGCTGGGTCGAAGATCGGTAACGCGCTGGGGCATGACCAACCGGCGGTCGACCCCCGCCAGCAGGTCCTGTTGTGCAGGCCTCGGATCGTCCTGCTCAAGGGGGTCCCCGTTGTACCCGCGGAAAATCGGGCGGATATGCCTGGCCGGCAGTGATCAGTTGTTGGTGGCGCGGTGGTCGGCGAGGACGTTGTGGACGGTGCCGACGGACAGCTGGGTGGCGCGGGCGATGGTGCGGATGGACTCGCCATCGGCGTGACGGGCGAGAATGACACGACGTTTCTCGGCGTCGACGACGCGGGGCCGGCCGCCGACCCGGCCGCGTGCCCGCGCGGCGTCCAAGCCGTTGCGGGTTTTGCGGACGATGTCGCGTCGGCGGTCCTCGGCCAACGCCAGCGCCATGTCCAGGATGAGGTTGCGTTCGGTGTGCTCGCCGGCGGCGATGCCCTCGAGGATCTTGACCGCGATACCGCGGGAGAACAGGTCGTTGAGCACGATCAAGCCCTCCAGCAGGTTGCGGCCGAGGCGATCGGCCTCCTGCACGGTGAGCATGTCCCCGGGGCGCATGTAGTCGAGCGCGGCCTGCAGCCCCGGCCTCTCGTCGATCTTCAGCTTCCCGGAACGCCTCTCCTCGAACACCCGCACACAGATCGACCGAGCGCGTCGTGCTGCCGCGCGGTCTCCTGATCCTTCGTGCTGACCCGGACAAGCCCGACCAGCGCCACGTGACCCTCCCCCACGTTCGGAAAACGCGTTCAAAATCCGAGTCTCACCGTGCCGGTAAATGAACGAGTTGATGAACACGACACGCTGGCGCGACGCGGCTCGAGTCGGGTTGTTCAGACCGGTCCGGCAACCGACCGTTTTCTGAACGCACCGATATCACCGGATATCGGTAGTGGTGGCTCGGCGCCCTTCACCGACCCCCCGTCGAGACCGCCTCACTTGCCGGCTGCCGCCCTCAGCGGCCGGAGAGCTGTCGTCATCGAACGCTTGGAGCGGGAGCCGAATACACCGGTGCCTGGTCACGTCGGCTGGTCGTTCTCCCTGCACAGCACCAGCCTCGGCCAACCCCGCTCGCGTAATTGCCGGTAGAAACGGCGCACGAATGGGTCAGGTCGATGCCGTCGCCCAAGCTCACGGCTTCCACCCTGACCAGTGCCGACGGCCTGATGGTGGAACTGGGACGCATCCGTGATGAAGGCTGCGGGTACAACCGCGGAGAATCCCAACCGTCCGCACGAACCGTCGCTGCCCCCGTGTTCAACCACCTCCGTCACGTCGTAGCGGCGGCCTGGGCATCGCGCGCCATCGCGGGTGCTACGCCGACGCGGTCGCCCACTTCAAGGAGACCCTGACCGAGCCGTTGGGCGTCAACGAGCACATGGGGGATGCGCGTCAGCCGCCTGCCCGCCGGCGCGGACGATCTCGAGCGCTGGGGACCATGGCCAAACGCCTGGTACCAGCAGCGCCGGCGGCGCCCCAGTGACCCCCCAAGAGGACCACCCGGTGACCGGCGGCATGACCCGGCTGCACCCACACCTGGAGCTGAGGGGACTGCAGGCGCGCCAATACGCGCTGATGTCCCCGCACATCGTGCCGCCGGCCAAGAAGATCCCGCCGATCACCGAACGCGAATTGGTGCTGTGGAACGCTGGTGCACCGGCTCGTCGGTGAGTGCAGGTTCGCGACCGGTGCAGACGCCTCCGTGAGCGCCCGTTGGGGCGGGTCAGCGGACGAGGGCGCGGGTGAGGAGCTGCTGCAGGACGTCCTTCTCTTCGGCGGACAGGGGGGTCAGGGGGGAGCCCTCGGAGAGCAGGTCGAGGAGGCGTCCGCGGAGTTCGGTGCCTTTGGGGGTCAGGACGAGCTGCTTGGCGCGGCGGTCGTCGGGGTGGGGATGGCGTTCGAGGTAGCCCTGCTCTTCGAGGCGATCAGCGACGAAGGTGACGTTGGAGGGCTCGCAGCTCATCCGTTCGGCGAGTTCGCGCAGGGTCAGCGGGCGGGTCAGCTCGGCAAGCGCGGTGCCTTGTGAGGCGGTCAGGCCGAGGGTGGCCGCCCGGACCCGAACGTGGGCTTCGATGTTATTGGCCAGACCGTTGACCAGCCCGCACAGCAGGCGGTCGGCTTGGACTCGGGTCTCGCGCTTGGTAGCCACGACACAAGTTTACTACCACTTGCATGATTGCAAGTAAAACTGTTCCAGTTGTAACTTTATACATATCCGCCCGGCAGCACCCGTGACCACGAGCAGTGGCGCCTGCTCGGCCTTCTGCTCGTGGTCACGGGTACCGCCGCTCCGGATAGCCGGGGCTGGGGTCAACGCTCCAGCAGGCGCAGGGCGGCTTCGTCGTGGGTTTCGCCGACGGCTGGGGGAAGGTTGTCGAGCTTCTCGATTTGTTCCGCGGTCAATTCGATGGCGTCGGCGGCGGTGTTCTCCTCAACGCGTGCCACGCGTTTGGTGCCGGGGATGGGTGCGACGTTATCGCCCCGGCTCAGCAGCCAGGCCAGTGCGATTTGTGCCGGGGTGACACTCGCTTCGGCGGCAATGGCTTGGACCTCGTCTGCGATACGCAGGTTGCGCTGGAAGTTCTCGCCGGTGAAGCGCGGGTTGTTCTTGCGCAGGTCGGTGTCGTCGAAGTGGCCGGTCGAGCGGATCTGCCCGGTGAGGAAGCCGCGTCCCAGGGGTGAGTAGGGAACGAAGCCGATGTTGAGCTCGCGCAGCAGCGGCAGCACCCGTTCCTCTGGGTGCCGGGCCCATAGGGAGTACTCCGACTGGACGGCAGCGATGGGGTGCACGGCGTGGGCGCGGCGGATCGTCTCCAGTCCGGCCTCGGACAGTCCGATGTGGCGGATCTTGCCCGCGGAGACCAGTTCGCCCAGCGTCCCGACGGTGTCCTCGATGGGGGTGTTCGGGTCGACGCGGTGCTGGTAGTACAGGTCGATGTAGTCGGTGCCCAGCCGCTTGAGCGAGCCCTCGACGGCGGTGCGGATGTTGGTCGGGCTGCTGTCGAGTTCTCCTGCTCCGCCGCGCGCATGCGAGATCATGCCGAACTTCGTCGCCACCACGGCCTGGTCCCGGCGGCCCTGGAGCGCTGTGCCCAGGAGCTCCTCATTGATGTACGGGCCGTAGACCTCAGCGGTGTCGAGGAAAGTGACGCCCAGGTCCAGGGCCCGATGGATGGCGCGGATCGACTCGGCGTCGTCCGTGCCGGCCCCCGTGTAGGCGTAAGACATCGATAACACGCCCAGACCGATACGGGAGACGTCCAAGTCCCCGAGCTTGATGTGCTTCATCGCAGTTCTCCGTTTCTGGCATTTGTCGGACTTACTGGGAGTGTCGAGCAACAGCGGCCGGCCCTGGGGGGCGACGACGGGATAGCCCTTCCCGCGCCGCAGGAGGGACTGCGCACCCCAAGGACGCGACCGACCCAGCCTTTGGGCCAGGCAGTTGACCAGCCCATACAGCTTTGACCATAACTCAGATTATTGCAACTAGTACTGTTCTAGTTGTAACTTTATCTCGTACCGCCGGCTGGCGGCACCTTTCCGAGCACGAGGCAGGACCATGGCCACGACGACCGAGTTCGACCGCGCACGGCTGACCAGCGCACCGCGCGTTCGTTCGCTCCAACTGGGCGAACTGAAGATCACCTATGTCCCGGATGGGCTGTGCCTGTGCAAACCGCGCGGCTGGCTGACCGGCACCACCGACGCGGACTGGGCGGCCAACCGCGATCACCTCGACGACGGCGGCTTCCTGCCCGCAGCCATCGGCGGGCTGCTGGTCGAGCAGGGTGACCGGGCGCTGCTCATCGACACTGGGTTCGGCCCCGAGTCCTACCCCGACGACCCGGCCAACCCGGCGATTGGAAGCATCCACGGCGGTGCGCTGCTGGACGGGCTGCGGCGGCTGGGCCGCGAGCCGAGCGAGATCGAGGCGGTCGCCATCAGCCACCTGCACCTCGACCACTTGGGCTGGGCCTGGAGCGCCGAGCCCGGCACCGATGCGCCGCCGTTCGCGCACGCCACCCACTTCATCGCGGCCCCCGAGTGGGACCGGCGCGACCTGGCCGCCGAGGCCGGGGCGACCGAGGAACGTCTGGCCGCCTTCGCGCCCCGCGTCCGCACGGTCGAGGACGGCGAGGAGATCTTCCCCGGCGTGCGGGCATCGTTCTCGGTCGGACACACCTTCGGTCACGCCACGTACACCATCACCGGCGGCGGTCAGCGGCTCATCGCGTTCGGCGACGCAATGCACGCGCCGATCCAGGTCACCCACCCCGAATGGGGCTGCACGCTCGACCACGACCCCGCCGAAGCCACCGAGCAGCGTCGCCGCCTGGTCGACGAGCTGAGCCGCCCCGACACCATCGGCTACGGCAACCACTTCGGGGACGTGGTCTTCGGACGCGCCGAACGCCGACCCGATGGCCGGTTCACCTGGGTCCCCGTCGCCTGACCGTCCGCTCACCGGTGGCACGATGGCCCGCCGGACACGGCGGGCCATCGTCGTTTCAGTAGCGCGGGAATGTGCCAGCGTCCGACTTGCTGCAGCCCGCGCTCTCCACCCCGCCTCGCATCCACGACGACGTACAGAAGCTGCTGTACTACGAGGACGTCCTCCAGCGCCGCCGCGACTACCTCCTCGCCGCCGCCGAGGACGCCGCCCGGCGAGCCCGCGAGGCGAAGCCGCCTGTCGACGACCGGCTCGTCGCCGGCGGGGCCTTCGCCGTGATTCGCCTGATCGTCAGCTACCTCACGTGGGGATCCCGGTGTTCGTCATCGGCATCGTGCTGCTTGATCATGGGCGCGATCAACCTGGTCGACGGGGTGCAGAAGACCTTAGGGAAGGACCGGTAATCCGGTTCGGCCGACCAACTGAAGCCTGGTGCGCGCGGTCGGCGGTCCGAAAATGTCGTACCTATAGCTGGCCTTGCAGGCCGATGATGCGGGCGGCGGCGGTGAGGGTGTGGCCTTCGTCGAGTTGTCCGCGCAGCCAGACCACGAGGGTGAGCTGGCGGCGGGAGTAGCGGCGATGGCCGCCGTCCGAGCGCTGTGGGCGCACCAGGTCCGCCGCGTCCAGGCTACGCAGGAACGCTTCCTGCACACTCAGCATCTTCGGGGCCTGCCCGGTGGTGAAGGACGGGTAGTCCGGGTCGTCGAGGTTGCCCAGATCAGCCCCCAAACCTCCGTGACGAGTCGTCACGCAGGCCCGCCACTCCAGATTATCTATAGCTCGCACTTGACACAACTTGCAGTGCGAGCTATAGAAATGGATGGGCGGTACATGACCTGGTGTCGAACACGACGATGTTGCCGGGGAGTGATCGATGATGCCGGACACTACCCACCGCGAGGCCGTGACCAGCGGGTTCGCCGATCTGGTTTGCGCCGATCCGGCCTGGCTGCGCGCAGAGTTCGACGCGATCATGACCGCCAGTTTCGACGTTCTTCCTCCGTATCCAGCGAGGTCCCGGCCTGGATCCACAGGTCCGCAGCGATCCGGCCGCCCGACCCGCACCGTCACCACCGGCGGCCCGCTGGTCGGCGTGGTGCCGGCCACACGAGGTGGGCATCGACAGCGTTCCCCTCCGCTGATCGGCGCGCTCATGTGGTCAGCGAACGCGATGGTGACCTCGAAAGGCAGGTGATGCCTGCATACCTGGAGCCCGCCCGGCTGTAGTTCTCTCACCCGGCGGGGATGCCTGCTTCGACAGACGGCCGAGAGACCTGGCAGTGGTCCCGGCCCGGCGTCTCGTGGCGCACCCCTCGCGACACCCCGGCCCGGGGTTACGGCAGCCGGGACGGGCCCCAGGTAATCGAAGTCGAAGTATCGATCGCACACCCAGCAGTCTCGACACGTGGTTTCCAACCGAACAGGTTGACGAGCCGCCTGCGGTCCCAGCGCGCCGGTGGCGGCGTACAGGGAAGGAGCAAAGGAGGGATGGTCATGTTGATGCGGACCGACCCGTTCCGGGAGCTGGACCGGCTGACCCAACAGTTCTTCGGCGCCAACGGCACCACGTCGCACCCGGCGGTGATGCCGATGGATGCCTACCGGTCCGGCAACGAGTATGTGGTGCAGTTCGACCTGCCCGGTGTCGCACCGGACGCCATCGACTTGGACGTGGAGCGCAACGTGCTCACCGTCAAAGCCGAACGCACGCCGGCCTACGACGAGGGCACCGAGGTCCAGGTGTCCGAGCGGCCACGCGGGGTGTTCTCCCGCCAGCTGTTCCTGGGTGACACCCTCGACGCGAACAGCATCGCAGCGCACTACGACGCGGGAGTGTTGACGCTGCGTATGCCGATCGCCGAACAGGCCAAGCCGCGCAAGATCGCCATCAGCGGCGAGAGCGAGTCCAAGCAGATCAACGTCTGAGCGCCCGGAACCCTGGCTCGGCCTTTTGGCCCCGCCCGCGCCGCATCGAACGCTGCCGGGCGGGGCCAGCGACTACCACGCCCACCCCGTGCCGGGTCGAGCACAGCATGAAGGAAAGCGGAAGCGATGGGTACCACCCAACGCCGACCGGTCACGATCGCCATCGCGCTGGCCACGACGGCCCGCGACCTTCGGCGCGCGGTCCGCGCGGCCGACCCGGCCAAGACGCCTGGCCTGGCACAGCTGTGTGACGCCGGCTGGCAGCTGACCCAGCTCACCGGCGAGCTGACCGATCTGGTGACCCTCCTGGCCGAACACACCGGCCACCACACCCAACGTCCCGAGCAGCTTCGCCGGGTCGACGGCGCGCCGGGCACCGCACATCTGGCCTCCGCATGCCGGGAACTGGCCACCCTGCGACGCGCCCTCGACACCGCCCACATCGCGGCGCGCGATTACTACACCAAGATCAGCCAGCTCAACCCAGCTGCGCCCGGTTCGCTCCGGTCCTCGCCATGAACCCCGCTCACCCCGCAGACCTGCCCGACCCCTACGCGGTGCTCGGCGTGGCTCCCGGCGCCAGCGCCACCGAGATCACCGCCGCCTACCGGCGCGCAGTCCGTGACTGCCACCCCGACGCACCGCACCCGGACCGCGAACGACTCGCCGCCGTGATCACCGCCTACCGCCACCTCCGCGACCACCTCACGAGGCAACCCACCAAACCTCACCGGCGCTCCACGCCGGGCCGCGACATCCACGTGCGCGTGCACCCCCACACCACTCCGCCAGAACCAGACGTGCGCGCCGGCCCCGTCCACCACCACCCTGACCGAAAAAGCTGGTGACCCGGCGAATCTGGCCGGCGCGGTGGAGTGCCGGGCCCGGTCAGCTCACCGATGGATCGTTAGACCTGACCGGCTTCCAGTAGCAGCGCCGAAAAAACAACGGTTGGTCGTGATGCTCCTGGTCAGGGCCGTCCCATCATCTGTGTGTCATCGCGTTTGCCGTGGGGCCCGGGGTTGGCTGGCGGGAGAGCTTGGTGAGGATGTGCCCGATGCGGAGATCGGGCGGTTGCGGTCGTGGCCGGAGGAGCTGGGTCGGGGCGAGTTGATCCGGTTCTTCACGTTCGGCGCGGATGCTGGACGAGTTGCTGGCCGCGCGGGCGAAGGCCTCGGAGCACAAGCTGGAGTTGCTGGAGCGGACCTCGTCGCCGGCGGAGCCGCGGGTGAACTGCGCGAGGAACTCATCTGCGCTCGCCTGCTCCGGCATCGTGGGTTTGCGCACGGGGCGGAAACCGGCTCGGTGGAGCGGTTTCACGACAAGCTGAGCTTGATGATCGTGCGGTCGGTGCCGACGGACTCAATGCGGATGGTCAACTCGTTGACCGTCACCACCGAACCGGGGCCGCCGATCACCCTGAAGAAGCCGTTCTGGGTGGCTTGGCATGGCGGGTTTCCGCCCGTGCAAGCGAGGTGGAAGTCGGAGAACCCGCTGACCGAGTTGATCTACAGCTCGACCTCCCTGTCGGACATCGCCGTGGGCGTCACCACGGCGATGGTCGGCGGCGGCGAGGAGGTTCCGGGCAGCAGCGACAGCCGCCGCCCGGTCTGGACCTCCACCTCCCAGTTGCCGTCGAGGCAGGCGTAGATGTCGGCACCGGCGGGTGGCAGCGTCACCGACACCGAGCTTCTGACCGGGGGTTACCGACGTGGTGGCCGGCGGCGCGGAGCCCGGGACCGGTGAGGTAGGCGTAACCCTGTTACAGCCCGCCATCCCCAGCGCGACGACCACCACACCGCACCACCGCGCTCGCCGATTCACGGGCCCAATCCCCTCCTGATCGCCGGATGCGGACCCTACGGGCAACCGCCGGGAGGGGTCCCGCTGAGACGGCCGGGATCCGGCCACAGCCCCGACCGCCGCACCGCCTTGGTGAGCAGTTGCCGTTAGCGCCGCCGCGACCCGCGCCGAGCGCCTGCTCGGCCCACAAGCAGCGGGCTGGCCACCGCGGAGGGGATCACTTTCTCAACCTGGAGGACGAAACCAGCATCGCCAATGCAGCTGAAGAAACGACACGACAACTGAGACTGACCATGGCGACATCTGCATGAGACAGCTCAGAAACACCCAGGTCGCAGAAGATCGAGACGTCACACCCCGCGAGAACCTACACTTGTTCGTGATAACCCCTGCTCGGGTCGGCCTACGACGACGGCGCCGCCGGCGCCGGCGCCCGCGAGGTCCCGCAGGCTCCGCCGGTGACCTGGGCCCGCGTGCCACGCGGGTCGTTGGCGAGAACCTCGAGGACGTGCTCAGGCAGGCTGCTGCTCGAGGGTGCGCAGGTGCGCCATGATGCGGTGCAGTTCGACGGGAAGATCGCCAGGCTTGCGGGCGGTGAAGATGGCGCCGTCCTGGACAACCGGCTCGTCGATCCACGTGCCGCCGGCAGCCTCGATCTCGGAGCGTACCCCGTACCACGCGGCGAGCCGGCGTCCTTCTGCCAGCCCCGCGGAGATCAGAACCTGGGGACCGTGGCAGACCAGGCCCATCGGTTTGTCCGCGGCGGCGAAGGCCCGGATGAACTCGAGGGCCTGAGGGCTGCCCCCCAGCTCGACCGGCGCGTAGCCGCCGGGCACGTACAGCAGGAGGTAGTCGGAGGCGGCGACGTCGGCCACGGCCAGAGTCTGCGCGATTCCGAGGCCTGCTGCTCCGGTGAGGGCACCGCCCGAGGGCGTGATGACGTCGACGTCGTATCCGGCCTCGACGAAGCGGTAGTAGGGGTAGAAGAACTCGATGTCCTCCACCTTGTCGGCAGTGAGGATGGCGATACGGCCCTTGCGGGGCTCGTTGGTCGGCACGGCGACACGGATGTCGGCGACGGGCACGGTCTCGGACACGGGATACCTCCTGGGGTGCTGCTTCTGTGGATCTCTTACAACCTCTAACCTAGGTCGAGGAAAGGAGACGGAAAATAGTGGACAGTCCAGATAATGAAATAGATCGTCCAGGACCGCTGGACCCTCTCGAAAGCATCCTGTCGTTGACCGGCGCTCGGGCCCGGCTCACGGCGAGGCTCGCCGGTCACGGCGACTGGGCAGTGCTGTTCCCGGCGCCGCCGGGGGCGAAGTTCAACGCCGTGCTGGAAGGCACCTGCACGCTCACGGTCGACGGGCAGGCGCCGCTCACGCTCCGGGCCGGGGACGTCTTCCTGCTGACGCGACCGGCCGAGTACGTGCTGGCCACCTCGCCCACGGTCGGCGTGCAGCCGGCCGCACCGTACTTCCACTCCACGCCGGCCGAGGCGGCTCTCGTCGGATCACCGACGGAGCCGGTCACCGCCCGCCTCGTCGGCGGCAGCTTCGAGTTCGACGGCCGGGCCAGGCAGCTGCTGCTGGACGGGCTGCCCCCGGTCATCCACCTCCCCGGTCACGCCGAAGGCGCCCTGACGACCCAGCAGATGCTCACCCGGATCGATCGCGAACTCCGCCAGGACCGGCTCGGCTCCCGCATCGTCGCCGAGCAACTCGCCCTCGTGATGCTCATCGATCTCCTGCGCCACCACATCCGCGACGCAACTGCGGGCCGAGGCTGGATATACGGTCTCGCGGAGCCCGTCACCGCGACCGCGCTGCGCGCGATGCACGCCGACCCCACCCGCCACTGGACGGTGCAGCAACTCGCCGACACCGCCCACGTCTCCCGCTCCACCCTCGCTGCCCGGTTCAAACAGGCCGTCGGCCAGGGTCCCCTGGAGTACCTGACCCGCTGGCGCCTGGAACTGGGAGCCGACCGGCTGGCCAGGACCGATCAGGGCATCGCAGCCATTGCCCGCTCCGTCGGTTACGGCTCGGAGACAGCATTCAGCCTGGCGTTCAAGCGGATGACCGGCCAAGCACCGGGCGCCTACCGCCGCCGGACCCGCGGCCACACCGACGAAGCCGCCTGAGCGGTGTGCCGGTGAACGAGCCGTCCGGCGTGCCGGCGATGGTGCCCCGGAGAGTGCTCGGGCTGTCGCGGCTTGATCAGGCAGGCCGTTCGCGGGGCGCGCGCCGGCGGCCTGACCGAGGTCGGATCGTAGGACTAGGCGCCGTACCACCAGATCCGGGCGAGTTCGCGGGCAAAGGGTGGCGTCGCCGCTGCCGTCGTCGGCGCGAATGTGGTGAGCGATCGCCTGGGGGCCTCCCCAGATGATGCTCCGGCTCGCGGCGACCGCGTCGACGTCGGCCGGGGTCGAGCCGCGGGCGATCTGGAGCAGCAGTTTGCACCGGAGGTGCGGCTGCCGAACAAGTCGATGCCGTCATGGGCCCAGCATGCGGGTAGATCGACAGTGTCCTCGTCACGACAGCCGGCCCGCCCAGCCTCGACCGGCACCGGCCGAGTGACCGATCCGGGCCCCCAGCGGCATAGATCTTATAGATAACTCCATCCTCGACCGCAGCCGGACGCGGCGGCAGGGATAGCGCCCGTAGAAATTCTCCTGGTAATGCAGTTCATCCTAAGGAGAAAGCCTGATGACACACCCTGAACTCCGCCGCGGAGCCCGCCGGGCAGGAATACTGGTCTCGGTCTCAGCAGCCCTGCTCACCGGTTTGGCCTCTGCCGCATCCGCGATTTCGCACGGCACCGACGCTCCTTCCGGCGAGGCATCGTGGATGGCGACGCTGGCCATCCCTGGCACTGGTCCGCTCACCGAACGCGGCTACTGCGGGGGAACGCTCATCGCCCCGGATCGCGTATTGACGGCCGGGCACTGCGTGATGGACAAGTCCCCGGCCGACTTCGAGGTCTATTTCGGCGCCGACCAGCTCTCCCAGACCCACGAGGCACCGCACCAGGTCCGCGGCTGGTTCTGGCATCCGGGCTGGCGCGAGATCGACACCGACGACGAATCGTTCGCGGCCCATGACCTGGCTGTGGTCGTGCTCGACCGGCCGGTACTCGACGTTCGACCAGCACAGTTCGCGACGCCCGCCAAGGTCGCTGCCGCCGTGAAGCGAGGGGCCACCGGACAGGTCTACGGCCATGGCCGCACAGAGCACACCGACCCGGCAAAGGGCGGGGAGACGGACCGCCTTCAACAGGCCGCGATGAAACTGCTCCCGCCCGGGCAATGCGCACCGGACATCCCGCAGGATTCCGTGGGCAGCTCCGGATTCTGTGTCACCGGAGTGCCCGCCGGTCCGGCCGATCCGGCACCGAGCGTCTGCGCAGGCGATTCGGGCGGACCGCTCATGCTGTCCACGGCGGACGGCCCCGAACTTGCGGGAGTGCTCAGCGCGGAAAGCGGCAACGAGTGCGACGGCGACGCGCACCAGGGCGAGCTCATGAACCCCAGCGACTGGCGAGAGGAAGCCCTGCGCCCGAATCCCGAACTGGCACCGACCGGGACGCTGCGGATCGCGGGAACCCCGGCCGTCGGTCAACGGCTGGACGCCACGGTCGACGGGCTCACACCCCGCTCCGCCGCCGTACGCTACGACTGGTATCAGGAAAAGGTCACCGACACCGGCTTCAAGTACTTCGTCGCTGTCGAGGGAGCCACAACCCCGGCCTTGACCGTTTCCCAGGACCTCCTCGGCAAACAGCTGAAATGTGTCGCAACACTGACCACCTCGGCAGGCGAAGTGCGGCTGGAAGCACTCGTGCCTCAGCCCAGGGAATTTCAGCGGTGACACCCGAAAAAGCCCGAAACGATGGCTGGCCGAAGGTGCCGGACGAGGTCACCGGCGCCCGGCCCGTCGAAGCCTTCGGCGACCAGGGCGTTGCGCAATTAGCTGAGCACCTGCGCCGCCGTGATCTTCCTGCTCGCCATCCTGGGCGGCTGCACGGTGGCCGCATTGACCTACCTCGCCAGCGACACCGTGCCGGGCGCGAACCTGGCCGGGCTCACCATCGCCGGCGGCGTGATTCCCGCACTCCACAAACTCCTCGGCTGACCAACCGCTGAGTCCCCCAGCTGACGTTGCGACCCTACGACCACGACCTCGACCCCCGCGGCGGCCGAACGGGTAAGCAACCGATTACTCACCGAGGTGAAACTGATGCTGCCGGGGCCGTAGATCCGCGCACGTTCGAAGCACGACGCTCAGCCCAGCTCGAACAGCACAGCCTGCTCCTGGCGGGCAACGTCCACACCGACGATGCGTCGGCACTTACGGCAGGTGACCTCGCGCGCGGTCGCCTGCAGCTCCCCCGCCGCCCCGAGCCCGGACCAGCCCTGTCGGCAGGCCGGCGCGGGCAACGTCAGGCCGTTGATCCAGTCACGCCAGATCACACCATGCACGGTCTCCGACGTGCCGATCCGCAGGTTCATCCCCGCGAACATGCGGTGCTGCGCCGCGGCGAACCCGGGCGGGTCCACCCGGTGCACCGGGAACAACGGGATCGGCTCTGCGCTCACCAGACCAGTATGCAGCGACCACCGACGTTCTCGAGCGGTGCGAGCATCGCGGCCAGGCCAGGGGATCGACGCGGCGAGTTATCCACAACCCGCACGAAGCGATCGCCTATCGTGCGCGCCGGACTCGCCATGCGGGCGTTGAGCCTCGAACATGAGTGCGAGTCTAACCACGGGGTTTGCGGCTGCGCCGCTGGTCAGCGGGGTTGACGATGGACAGGTGCCCGTGCCGTCACTGCCGTTGCGGCTCGCTGTCGCCGAGCAGGCCGCCGTGCTGCCCGAGGCCGGCCACGGGTACGAACCCCAGCTCGACGGCTGGAGGTGCCCGATCCACGTGCCTGCCAGGGCGGCGCAGTCCCGCACCGGCAGCGACCTGACCGACCGGTTCCCCGGCGTCCTCGAGGCGGCGGCCATACTGGGCCGGGTGGTGCTCGACGGCGAGATCGTCGCCTACCTGCCGGAGGGGCGCCTGGACTTCGCGGCGCTGGCTACGGGCCGGTGCGGCACCGCGCCGAGGGCGTCACGGTGGTGTTCGTAGCGTTCGACCTGCTCGGCAGCCGCGGCCACGACCTGCGGACGTTGCCGTACTCGCGCCGGCGGGAACGGCTTGAAGCGGTGATCGGCGCGGGCAACGCCGGCGTGCAGCTGATGCGCTCGACGTCGAGCTGGCGCGCGTGGATCAGCGCGGAGCAGGCCGCTGTCGGGGTCGCGGGGTCCCTCGCGAAGCCGCTGGGCAGCCGGTACCCGCTGCGCGGTGGCCGCGCGGGCTGGGTGAAGGTCCGCCACGTCGACGACGTCGACGCCCTGGTCCTCGGCGTGACCGGCTCCCCCACCCGACCGACGGCGCTGGTCCTCGGCCAGACCGACCGGCGGGCAGGTGCGGGCGGTGGGGCTCTCGACCACGCTGTCGCGGCCGGCGCTCGCGTCCCTCGCGGGCAGACTCCGGCTCGCGCCCGGCGGCTCCGTGCGAGCCTCAGGAGTCGTGGCCGGCCTGCCCGGCAACGAAGACTTCACCTACTGGCCGGTCGAACCCGGCGTCATCGTCGAGGCACGCGCGGACTCCGCATTCGAGCTCGGCCGCCACCGACATCGGCTCCCCGTGGTCAGGGCGAAACCCTTCACCACCAGGCCCTGAGCCCCAGGTCAGGGGTTCGTCGGTGCCTCACCGCGTTTCAGGGCGGCAATGGTGGCCCGGATTCGCTCTTCTTCTTCGTCAGCGGCTGAGCCCATGCCGGTGACCCGGTCCATGTGGACGACCAGGAGGGCTTCGAGCCGATTCAGCCATTGGGCGTTCGACTCGCCGGGTCTCTGCTGTACCTGGTCAACCATGCCCTCAGAGTACGGCTTCGCCCTGACCCGCGAAGCCGCTTGGAAGCCAATCGTGACTACGAAAATGGGATATTTGTTACGGAGATTTCGCACGAAAACGCACGCCCAGTTTGCCGGGTTTCCGCAACCGTCTCGTGGGCCGTCCTTGCAGGAGTAGCACGAGTGATACCGGCGCTACAGATGAGAGATCGCTCGGTCGGGGGCATGGATCAGCGCCCGTGGACTGCAAGGATCTTGGTCGTGCCTCCCACACCGACACCAGCCATGATCGGGGCAGCACTCGGGCCGGCGGTGGACCCTCACCCGGCGGACACCGGAAATTGTCCTTGACGTGCTGGTCTGACCGAATTCCGGTGTGGGAGGCTGCGAACATGTGGGGGCAGTGAGGCTGCGCTTTCGAAACGAGAGCGGCACGGAAGTGGGGCGGCTGCGCCGGCAGGTACGGCGGCGGTATTGGCGTGGGATGCGCCGACTCATCCAGTTCGTGGTGAGCGACGACCCCGACGGAGCCGAGAGCCTCCTCCGGCGGGCGCGAAAGCGGGCAAGCCGCTCCGCCAACGACCAGCTGGTGTTGGTGAGGTTGCTGATCGACGTGGCCGATTCGAGACACGAGACCGGGCACACAGAGGAAGCGATCACCGCACTGTGGGAGGCCGCCGAAACGGGCCGGCAGGGACTCCTCACGTGTCGATGCTGCGGTAGCCGGCGTCGAGCGCGGTCTTGACCGCGGCCTTCGTCTCGGCGGCCGGCACCTGGAAGACGCCGAAGCCGAGCTGCGGCATTTCGACACCGTTGTTCAACTTCACTACGGGAACGTTGGTCAACTCAAAAACCCTTCTGTACGAACGAAGAACTCACGGAACGAGCGGCCTGCTCAGAGACGACGGAGGTGCCGCACGATCAACTGTCGGAGTTGCGTTCCCTCTCCTCCGCCTTTTCCTCGGCCACTACAGCGTCGTGGAAGCTGCGTAGTTCCGCCTCGTAGATTTCCCGCTCCGGGACGTCGTCGCCGTCCGGGTCGGCGCTGTCGGCGACCTCGGCGAGTTCGAGATCGACCACTTCGTGGAGTTCGCGGATCACTGGTTTGGGCTTCTCGGTCATCGTTGCTCCTGTGTGTCATCGAGGTGGCGCTTGACCCGGCGACTCCGAGACCAAGGTCGGCGCGGGGCCTTTGGCCCGAACTCGGTGGGAAGGGGTCACAGTGCCGAGATCGGTCAGCTGCCCGCAACCGGCTCCAGTACGAACACGGGAATCTCCCGGTCGGTCCGTCCCTGGTATTCCGCGTACGGCGGGTACACCGCGACTGCGCGCTCCCACCACTCGGCCTTCTCCGCGCCGGTGACCTCACGCGCCCGCATATCGCGGCGGACTGGGCCATCCTGCAGTTCCACGTGCGGATCGCCCTTGACGTTGAAGTACCACACCGGGTGCTTCGGCGCGCCACCCTGCGAGGCAACCGCCACGTACGTCCCCTCGTGCGCCACCCGCATCAGCGGCGTCTTGCGGATCTTCCCGCTTTTCGCGCCCCGCGTCGTCAGGATGATGACCGGCAACCCGACGTCGGGTGAGATGGTCCCCTCCGTCCCACCGGAACTCTCGTACAACGCCACGTGATCGCGCACGTACTCCACCGGACTCGGCTCGTACTCGCCCTCGAGAGCCACCGTTCCATCCCTTCGTCGCCGTCACACATCTTCGGACCCTGGGAAACAGCGGCAGCGGAACGCCTCGTCCTTACCGGCCTTCTCGCCACCTCGTGCTCACGCACCGAGTTCCTGCAGAATGCCGATCACCGCACTCACTGCGGGAGGGAGGTCTCGGCCGGCGGCCAGCGTGATGCCGACGCTGTGGCACGCCAGCTCGAAGTCCGGCCCCAGACTCACCACCCCCGGCAGTCCCTCGTCGATGGATGCCGGCCGCGCGGCGATCGAATCCGTGGCGAGGAGCAAGTGTCTCGCCGCGAGGTAGGAAGTGGTCTCGACCCGGTTGCCGGGAGTGGAATGCTCCGAACGCTGAAGAACTGGTCCAGCTCACCCCGCAAGCGAGCCCCAGCGTTGGGGAAAATCCACGGGTAGTCGGAGAGCTCCGACAGATCGATCCCGTCCCGGCCGGCGAGCGGATGCTCGGTCCGGACCACCAGCGACACGACCTCGTCGTGGAGCGGCACTCGGATGAAGTGTTCGTCGGTCGGCTGGGCCAGCCGACCGACGACGAGGTCGAGGCGTCCCGACGCCAGCTCCGAGAGCAGCCTGCGGGGCCACGCCTCGTTCAGCTGGACGGTCAAGCGCGGGTGTCGGGTCTTCAGCGCCTCGACCGCCCGCGGCACCAGGGCGTTCGAACCGGTGAGGTGAACACCGATCGACACTGTTCCCAGATCGGCGTTCCGGAGCTGAGCCACGTGCGTCCCGGCCTGGCGAATCTGGGACACAACAGCCTGGGCGTGCGCGGCGAACGCTTCACCGAACAGCGTCGGCGACAAGCCTCTCGAATGCCGGTCGTACAACGAGACTCCGAGGACTTCTTCGAGTTCGCGCAGTGCACGAGTCGTAGCCGGCTGCGTGACGCTCAGGTCGTCGGCGGCCGCGACGAGGGTGCCGCGACGCGCGATCGCGTCGATCAGCAGTACATGCCGAATCTTCAGACGCCCGGCGAGGAGGTTGGGCGGCATCACAGCGCTCGGCATATCGAGGTACGTAGCTCTGGCCCTCATCGGCAACGTGGAAACACCCCCTCAATCCGCCTGCGAATGGACGCGTGACGGGTGGGTGCCCGGGTCGCCCGGCCCGGAGATCGGCTAGACCCCCTGAGCGCTTCCGCGTACAGGTCGTTAGGTGCCGATCCATCGCGCCGTCTTACCGGCAATCTTGCGATTGTTCCTCGGTTCACGTTCCCGAGGCACCATCGCTGGTCACCGGCGGACCACGGAGCAATGTCGCCATTCCGCTTGGGCGACGAGCGGCAGGGTCAGCCTGTCCTCGCTCAGCAGTGCACACAGCGTCGCGAGCTGGGTGGAGTCCGGGCGCACGTGGACGTCGGCGACGCTGACCACGCCCGGCCGGCTGCGGGTCGCCGGTGATCGTCGCCATCCGGCCGCCTTCCCGCACTGCCAGGATGGTCTCGGCGCTGGCTCCGGGCACAGCGTTCGGGGCCGTGTCAACGCCGACGCCACCGGCCAGCTCGCGGACCCGATCCGGCCAGCTTGTGCCGTGGTAGTCGACGGCTTCAACCGCGCCGGCCTGCCTCACCCGAGCCGCGCTCAAGGGCCCGGCAGTGGCGATCACCCGGGCTCCCCGCATGGCGGCGAGCTGCACTACCAACCCTGCGGTCGTCCCGCCGGCACCGTGGACAAGCAGTGTCTCGTTCTCGGCAACCTCGAGCGATTCAGAGACCACCTGCTCCGCAGTCAAAGCAGGCACCGGGACCGCCGCTGCCGTTTCCCATGCCACACCACGAGGCTTCGACACGACCAGATCGGCGTCGACAACCACCCGCTGGGCCCAGCAGCCCTGGTGGCGCAGCGGAAACGGATGGCCGAGAACCTCGTCGCCCGGCCGCAGTCCCGCAACCTTCGAACCGACTGCGGCAACCGTTCCGGCCACCTCCACACCAAGCGCCATCGGCGGTGTCAGGCCGACGGACCACAACCCAGAACGGACGATGTCATCCCAGCCGCCGACGCCCGCCGCTTCAACTTCGATCACCACTTCACCGGACCGGGGCCATCAGGCTCCAGGAGGTCCAACAACCAGACCCGGCCACCGATTTCACGCACTCCGGCGGCAAACACCACGCTTTCTCCAACCCACTGGCAAAGCCCGAATCCATCTCGCGACGACACGCAGGGCGCACCTGGCGTGATCTGCACGACTCACCAACCGGCCAGACCCGCGAGTCCCGCCACTTCGAAAAGACTCGTTGGGCTTGTGGTCGTCCCATAACTGGCCGACGAGAGTCGTCTCGTCTGCCGCCGGGTAGGCTGTCCGAGCATCAATGGGTGCACCCCTGTGAGTAGCAACGCACCAAAACTCGCCTACCGTATAACTGGAGTGTCTACAGTGGTGGCCTGTTCATGACGACTCACACCTCGAGAGTACGAATGTAGCTGATGGCCATGTCGAGTGCGATGCGCATGGACTTGACGTCTCCCTCGGTCCGGGCGAGCAGATACCCGCCCCCGAACGCGCCTATCAAGCCGATGGCCAGCCGCTCCGGGTCGGCGTCACAACGCAGTTTCCCTGCTCTGCGCATCCGCCGCAGACCGTCCGCAATGAGGCCACGCCAAGTTTCAACGTGGCCGGCCAGGATGGACCGAGTTCGTTGATTCTGATCAGACAGATCGCCCGCCAGAGAACCGAGCTGGTATCCGTAAGTCCCCTCGCGCAGGCCGATCCACTCGATGATCGAATCGCACCAACGCTCGAGCCCGTCCACCGAGTTCAGCCGGCGCAGGTGCGCCCCGTGCACGGCGAGCAGATCTTCTGAATGATGTTCGATCACATCTTGGACCAGTGAGTCCTTGTCCGCATAGTGCCGGTAGAGCTGCGACTTGCTCGTACTGCTCGCTGCGCGAACATCGTCGAGCGTGGTGGCGGCTATCCCTTTGACCGTCAGTACATTCGCCGCAGCGCGGACGATCCGAGCCCGGGTCGCTTCACCCCGCGCCGTCAGCCGGACAGGCTCCATCGTGCTCTCCGCCTCCACCACCTCGACAGCCTGTGTTGCCAGATGACGACGATCACCCGGGACGCGGTGACCACGGCAACCGTCGAAACTCCTGCCACCTTCCTAACAAAAGAGGACCAGAAAGTCCAGAAGCCGTCCGCCGAACGAGGAGGGACGCGGCCTCGACAACGCTGTGCAGACTTCTTGCCTATTCGTCCCTTGCCCGCCCCTCGGGGCGACGCACGATGGCGAACGAGGGTTCGTCAGCCGCGAGATCGATGCCCAGGGCCGAACGCGGGTGGAACCGACGCCAGCGCGGAGCGCCACATTGGCCGCCCGGAGCTCCGAGTTGCCGCTGCGCGGAGCTCCGGGCACCCGAACCCGGCCGCGACACGTTGCTGGGCCCAACACGGGTTCTGTCCTCGCACGCAATGGCAGCCGCTCCTTTTCGGCCCACCCGCGGCGGTAAGACTCGGCCGATCGCCGCCTCCAACACTCCGGCACGCCCGAAAGACACGGCATCGCCCTCGAAAACACGAATACCCGACTCGGTGACGAACAGGAGCACTTCTCGGTGGCACGACGGACTCTGTTGAGCTTCACCTCGCAAGGACCCGAGGCGGAAACGACGATCGTCCTCGTGCATGGGCTCGGCGGACGGCGGGCGCAAACCGCTGCGCTGGCCGACGACCTGAGTCACGACTCGCACGTCGTCTCGGTCGACCTCCTCGGACACGGCTCATCGCCTGCCGGGCAAGGCGCGGACGGTATGAGGGCACAGATCGAGGCACTCCGGCAGCTCATCGAAGACCTCGCGCTGGCGCGCGTAGCGCTTGTCGGCCACAGCGCAGGCGGAACAACAGCATTGCGCATGACGAACGAGGTGCAGGAGATCGAGACCGCCATCCTCCTCGATTCCTCGCTCATCATCAGTGACGCCGTCGAAGACTGGGCAGATCACCTGGCGAGCTCACTCGACCGCGACGGCTTTCACAAGACTGTGACGGACCTTCTCCGTGCCAATCTCGGCGACAAGTCCATGGCGACGATCTCCGACGAGGTCAACGAAGCCGTCAAACACACCAATCCCGAGGTCGGCGCCGCGCTCCTGCTCGACGCCGTAACTTTCGACGCGCCAGGTGAGATCCGACGAAGCCCATCGCGGCTCTGCTACGTCAGGTCCTCCCGGCCGATCACCGCCGCGCAACTTCACGCAGTGCGCTCGGACGTGACCTTCCACCGCGTGGAGCACGCCGGCCACTGGGTCCAGATGGAACAACCATCGAAGGTCGCCGACATCATCCGCCGCCACGTATCCGCTCCGACAGGCGTGCCAACGCACGTTACGGGGTCACAGCCGAGCGAGGCGTTGCCCTAGGCAATTTTGTTGCAGACCGTCCACCGGCACACTTTCACTGAACAGTGCCGACAACTCCTTGATGAGGGACCGTGGTGGCACCTGACCGAACCTCCCACACTGCCCGGGCTGACGGCGCCCGCGGAGATCGTGGTCGACCGCTGGGGTGCACGCAAGGCCGATTCGGTCGCGCGAAGCGGTGGCGGTGTCCCGCGGTGGCCGGCCACTGGAGTCCGTCATGGCCTGATTATCGGGTATGCCGCGGGCGGTCTTCACCGACCTCGAACGTTACAGCTATTGACCGTAACGTTCGGGGTGTCTTACCTTCGTTGAGCCCGGGGCCCCAGGCGAAGGCGTGTCACGAAGGCCGCGTCCGAAGCGGCCTGGGTTCCCCGCGCGTCGCGGCGTATGGACGCCGCGGTACGACTCGACGCTTTCGACCCGGTGACGTCGTGGAAACTCAGACAGGTCGGCCGTGGTCGGCTGACCGGTAATGTTGATCGCCGCGGCGACGCTGTCGAAGGTGAACATTCATGAGCCGACCGTGGCCGCGGAGGATCTCACCGAAGGCCAGTGGTTCTGGCACGAACCGGTGCGTGGACTGCGGGCATGGTCTTTGCAAGTCGCCGAGATCCTGGTCGGCGTGACCACGGTGCGGATTGTCACCACCGACAACATTCGAGAAGTTGTGTCCTACCGGCGCGATCGGCGTGTGCGGCTGAGCAACGGCCACGGCGACCCCTGCGGCGCCAGTCCTGGAGAAACGCCACCCCTCGCCGCCCGGGCACGCTGACCGTTGCCGGCTCAAGGTGAGCGGGCATCAACACCCCGATCAGCAACGAAGAGGGCGCGGCAGCCTACGACGAGCTCAACGCCCTGGTCCGCAAGCTCCTGCTCGAGTGCATTTTCGGAAAAGGAATACTGTGTTCTCTGGTCGCGCATGGCGTGTGGTGAAGTTCGGCGAACCGGACGAGGCGGTTGAACTCCAGGAGATGACCTGGGCCGAGCCGTCGTCCGGGCAGGTGCTCATCCGGGTCCGGGCGGCGGGGGCGGGGTTTCCTGACCTGATGATGACGGCCGGCGCTTTCCCGCTGCTGGGTGCTCCGCCTTTCGGTGTCGGGGAGGAAGCCGCGGGTGAGGTCGTCGCCGTACCGCCGGGCTCTTCTTTCTCCGTCGGTGAACAGGTGAGCGGCATCACTGATTTCACAGAAGGGTGGGGAGGTTATGCGGACTACGTGTACCTGCGCGAGCGCTCCACGATCCGGATTCCTCGGGGGATGACGGACGAACAGGCGGCCGGTTTCCCGATCGGCTTCCGCACGGCGTACGCGGGGCTGGTCGAGCGCGCGCCGGTCGAACCGGGTCAGAGCCTGCTCGTTCTCGGTGCCGCCGGAAGCAGCGGGGCCGCCGCTGTGCAACTCGGCAAGGTGCTCGGCGCGACGGTGATCGCCGTCGCGGGAAGCCCGGAGAAGGTGGACTTCTGCGCGCGGCTGGGCGCCGACCACGTCCTCAACCACCGGACGGACGACTTGACGGCGCGAATCGCGGAAATCACCGACGGCCGTGGCCTCGACCTCATCTACGATCCGGTGGGCGGCGACACGGCTGCCACGGTGGTGAAGAGCATCGCGCGCAACGGGCGTATCGCCATGATCGGCCTGGCGAGCGGCGCGCCGGTGCCTCTCGACCCCCTGGACATACTGCTGCGCAACTACACGGTGGTCGGTGTGCTGGCGAGCCCGTCCGACGCGCAGACGGAGGCAGCCGCGTGGCAGCGCCTGACCGAACTGGCGGCGCAGGGCGCGATCGCGACGCCTGTGGGCGCGGTGTACGCGTTCGATGAGGTGCCGCGGATGATCGCACGACAAAGTGCCCCGCCGGCCGGCAAGTCCATTGTGCGAGTGGTCGGGTGAGGACCGGCGCTCACCGCATGTGCTGCCACCCCGGCCGCCTCGGTGGGCGCCCCCGCGGGCCTGCGGGCCCGGCTGCAGCGACACATATTCGCGGGTCTTTCCGTGCACGTGCGGCCGCGCATTGTCGAGCGAGGGTCGACTTCACCCGTCCCAACCCCGAGTACCGCTGGAAGGCAGTCGGGTACTTCGTCCCGGCCGACAGTGGCCTGCACGCCGACAAGATCGAGGTAAAGAAGGCCAACGACCCGGCCGGCGAGGAACGGGAGGGGTCAGCCCGCTGACGGACGCGCACACGCTCGCGATCCTCGTGTCGGGCGGCGCGTTCCACGTCGAGGTCGGCGGGCAGAGCGTGCTGTTGTCCGAGCTTGGACGCTACGCCCTCTTCGGGCCGGCGCACGCGCATCGGTTGCAGGCTCCGGGCGGGGCCACGATGCTCACCGTCCGGTGGTCGTTCTCCCGGTAGGGAAGGACGCCGCGAAGCTCGGGTTACTGCGCCCGCGCCCTGTCGGCGTCGGGGGACGTCGCGAAGGTCTCCACGTAGTCGACCGCGGCGTACAAGGCGTCGCGCAGCGGCGCGATGTCCCGGGCGATCTGCGCGAGGAGCATGCCACCCTGATACGCGGCGAGCAGCGCGTGCGCGAGGCGGGCGGGATCGGCCGCGGCGTCGAGGCGGCCGAGGTGCTGCATCCGCTCGAGTCCATCGCGGAAGATGTCCCGCCACTGCTCGAACGTGGCGGCGAGCTGCTGGTGAACGTCGAGGTCGGTCTTGACGATCTCGCTCGCGAGCGATCCGAGGCTGCAGCCGTCCTCGAACGGACGGCCATGGGCGACGTAGAAGTCCGCCCACTCCCGGAACGCGTCGATGGTGTCGAAGCCGTCGAACTTGTCGCTGCGGTGGAAGTCGAGGACACCGCGGGCCTGCCAGTCGATGACGGCGAGGACGAGGCTCTCCTTGTTCGGGAAGTAGTGGTTGAGCTGGGAGCCGCTCACGTCCGCGAGTCGGCGAAGCTGTTCGTTGTTCGCCGCGTGAACGCCTTTGGTGTAGATGAGATCGGCCGCGTGTTCGAGGATGCGGGCGCGCGTCGCCTGCCCCTTGTCGGTGAGCTTGTGGGGCGGCCGAGGTCCCGTGTCCGTCTTCATGGTCTCCACCCTACCAAAAATTGGGCTTGACAGCCCATTCCCGGATGGTGTTCACTTCCAGAAGTGGGCTAGACAGCCCAAAAAATTGGGGGTGGCACTCGCGGCCCCTCGAGGATCACCGCCCACGAATCAACGGAGGCCGACGCCATGTCCCGACTGACCACCCCCTCCCCCGACGAGGTTCCCGCGGGAGCGCAGGCCACCCTCGACGGTATCCGCGCCCAGTTCGGCTTCGTGCCGAACATGTTCGCGACCCTGGCAGCGAACCCGGCCGTCCTGGACATCGTGATGACCCTGCAGGGCAAGATCGGCCGGGTTCTGGATGCGAAGACCCGGCACACGATCGCGCTCGCAGTCTCCCAAGCCAACGGCTGCAACTACTGCCAGGCCATGCACGCCTACGTATCCTCCGAACTCGGCGGTATGTCGCATGACGACATCGAGCTGGCTCGCGCAGGGAGCTCCACCGACCCCCGGCGCGCCGCGGTCGCTCGCTTCGCGCAGCGGGTCGTCGAAAGCCGTGGGCAAGTGAGCGACGCCGACATCGCGGCGGTGCGGGGCGCCGGCTACACCGACGGGCAGATCCAAGCGATCGTCACGGTCGCGGTGGTGTTCCTGCTCACCAACTTCCTCAACAACGTCAACCAGACCGACGTCGACATCCCCGCCATCGGGGCGGCGAACACCGCCGCCTGACCACGCACCCAGCTACTCACCCATACATTTTTCACAACGTCGCAAGAAGAAAGCAGATCGACATGGACCTCGACAAGCTGATGACCAAGCACCTCACCCGATACTTCGACGGCAGCAGGGCCATCCCGGAAGAAACACTTCAGCAGCTGCTCAAGTTCCTGCGCTCGGCGCCGACGTCGGTGAACGTGCAGCCGAACCACTTCTACGTCCTCGGCACGGACGAAGGAAAGAGGCAGCTCGCGGACAATCTGGGCGAACGCTTCGCCGACAACGGTGAGAAGATCATGAACGCTTCGCACGCGATCATCATGACCACCCGCGTGGACGTGCCCGACGAGCACCTCGAGGCCGTATTCGACAAGGAGAGGGCGGATGGCCGTTTCCCCGACCCCGCGAAGCAGTCGCTCTGGGAATCAATGACCCGCGACTTCCTCACCATCCGCAACTACGGCTACAAAGACCTGAACCACTGGATGGAGAAGCAGACCTACATGGCGCTCGGGATGACGATGATGGCGGCGGCCGAGCTCGGGGTCGAAGCCATGCCGCTGGAAGGGTTCGACCCGACCACCGTCGACAAGGCGTTCAACATCCGCGAGACCGGGCACACCACCACGGTGCTGCTCGCACTCGGCTACCCCGACACCGCCAAGGCCTACAGCACCCCGATCTCACGTTTCGAGCCCGAGCGGCTCTTCACCTTCGCCTGAACGACCCTGGCTTCGTCCGTATCGCGCTTTGCCGTAATACGGCACCGCGAACCGGCACTGATCAAGTGCACGGCGAAGACCCAGGCGCGCATCGAACGACCGTCGAACCGCAGAAAGAAGTAAGAGCATCACCATGCCTGAAACGACGCAACACGCTCACTACGAACAGTTCCTCGAACTCCATCGCGGCACCGGCACGTTCATCATGCCCAACGCCTGGGACGCCCCGTCGGCCCTGCTCTTCAAGGAAGCCGGGTTCAAGTCCATCGCGACCTCTTCAGCGGCTTTCGCGGCGACACTGGGCCGGCTCGACGGCGTCCACGCCATCAGCCGCGACACGCACCTGGATCATGCCGCGCTCCTCACGTCGGTGAGCGACCTGCCGATCAACGGCGACTTCGAGGACGGCTACGGCGAAACTCCCGAGGACGTCCGGGCCACCGCCAATGCCGCCATCGCCCGTGGCCTGGCCGGCATCGGAATCGAGGACACCACCGGTGACCCCGCCAACCCGATTCGCAGCTTCGACGACGCGGTCCGCCGCATCGAGGCTGCCGCCGCGGCCGCGCACGGACGGATCGTTCTGACCGGCCGTACAGACAACTTCTTGTGGGGGATTTCCGACGTCGACGACACCATCCGCCGCCTCACGGCCTTCGCGGAAGCAGGAGCTGACGTCCTCTACGCACCGAACCTTCCCGATCTCGCCGCCGTGAGTGCGGTCGTCAACGCGGTCGCGCCCAAACCAGTCAACCTCCTCGTCGGCCCGTCAGACGGGATGAGCCTGGAGGAGCTGCAGAAGATCGGTGTGCGTCGGATCAGCCTCGGAGTCGACCCGTACACGCACGCTCTGGGAGCCATTCGGACAGCTGCAGCGAATCTCGTGACGGGTGACCTGACGGCACTCGCATCAGATCTCACCTTCAGCCACATCATCAGCCTCATCAGGAGCTGACACGACTGCGCGGCGCCGCTCTCAGAGGCATCGGCCGCGCAGAATCCGCCACCACTCCCCTGGACCGTGTGGCCGGCGGCGGTGGTCCTGTCTGCTCTCCGCGAGCAGCCCGAACGTCAGGGCCACCGTCGACGACCTCACCCGAGACCATGGCCGGGCCACAGGCCATAATTTGCGAAGGCGAGTGAAACCGGCCCCGGTAACGGACCCTCAGGCAGCAAACCACCTCGCAGGAAAAGGCTGAGCGAGGCGGAGGGGCGACCTACGCTCGTGGCCGCACTGGGTCGTCCTCCGTGCGGCGCCAACCAAAGCGTTTCGCTCCCGTCGCTTCATTCCCTGCGGGCGAGTGTCACGAACCGCATCGCCACCGCTGCGAGGACGGCGGAGGCCAGGATGATGAAGCCGGCCGTGAGGAACACTGTCGGCAAGCTCGTCGACGTGACCAGGACCGCGCCGAGGCCAGACCCGACTGCCAGGGCTATCTGAAGGTTCGTCACATTGACCGCGGACGCGGCCTCCGGGGTATCCGCCGCGGCATCGAGTAGCCAGACCAGCGTTCCAGGGTTCACGACTCCCCAGAACAAGCCCCACAGCACGAACAAGAGGCCGGCCAGCCAGGGTAAAGACCCCACGATCGCGAGCCCGATGATCAATGCGGCGACTACCGTCGCGGCCCCGGCGAAGCTGCCGATCACCCCGCGTTTGAACAGAGATCCGGCGATGAGTGAGCCGACGATGCCACCACAGCCGTAGATGATGTAGAGCAGAGAGATCATGCCGCCAGACAGATGTGTGTGGTCCGTCAGGAACGGTGTGATGTACGTCCAGGCGGTGAACTGTCCGATGAACACCACGGCGCCCGCCGCCATCCCCAGCTGTGCCGCCCGCCGGGTCACGACTCCCACGAGATCACGCAGGTGCGTGCGCCCGTCCGGCGGAATACCCGGCAGTACGATCGTCTGCGCGGCCACCACAAGCAGCGTCGCCGCCGCGGCGGCAGCGAAGGTAAGACGCCAGCCCACGAGGTTGCCGAGGAACTGTCCCGCCGGCAGCCCTACCACTGTGCCCCCCGAAATGCCCGCTGCGATGATGGTGATGGCGCGAGTGCCACCGGAGGGTCCGACCAACTTGGGCCCGACCGGTGAGACCACGGTCCAGAAGGCTCCGAGAGTGGCGCCGAAGAACATGCGGGCGATCAGCACCAAGGCGAAGTTCGGCGCCACCGCGACGACCGCGTTCGACGCAAGCACTGTCAAGCCGAGGACGAGAATGACCGAGCGCCGGTTGAATCGGCCGGAGCCGAGGAAGAACAGCGGCGCCGACACCGCGGCGCTGAAACCCGGCACGAGCACCATCAACCCCGCAAGGCCCAGCGAAATATGCAATCCGTCGGCGATGCGCGGTAGCAGTCCCACCGGCATCGTCTCTGTCATTACGATGATGAACGCGCCGAGTGCAATGGCGCCGACTGCCGCCCAGCCTCGTTTGCTCCCCGGCTGTACAGCGGTGACGGCAGCGCGCTCGGCCCCAGACTGGATCGGGACTGCCGCCGCGCACGACGACGTCGAGACCACACGCACCTGCGTTGCGCGACGCGTCGGCGTACCCCCCTCGGTTTCCGTCATGAAGTTCTCCATTCTCGTCACGTACCCCTCAATAGCTTCAGCGCAGCTCGACGCCCCATCCGCAATCCCGCCGGCGAAGCGCCGACACAACTCGGTCAGACCTATGCCCCCCATGCTGCGCCGCGGCGCCGCGGCGCGGTCCAGGTATACGGCGACGGGCGCCCCACGGTCGCCTTCCGTGGCCGGATGTGACGTGCACAGAAGCCATCGTGCTGACTCGATGCCGGGGTGCGAGTGCCATTGCCGGGCCTGCGGAGTGTCGATGCGAGAGAATTAGCCGCGCCCGTGGGCCCAGCACCGCGGGATCGCCGAGAACCGGCTTGGCCCACACAAGTCATGCACGTTCGTTGTCGACGTTGCCGCACAGGCGATCAGCGTCGAGCCCAAGTCGGGTCTTACCGCCTCGATGGAGTTCTTCCCGCCGCGGGCGTTGAACACCGATGCCTTCGTGGGTTCACCGGTCCGTCGCCTGCCCCGTCACCACTTGGTTACTGGGCTGGCAAGCCCAATCCGGGGTAGCGTGTGAAAGCATGGAATGCACATCAACGGGAGCGCGGGAGCCTCACAAGTCACGGACAAGGGACAGGTGACAAGCGTTCGTGTTCTAGAGCACGCTGCGGACCGTCATCTACGCCAAGGGTGTCCACGCGACGAACAACCAGCAGATCCGCCACGCCGCCTGTGTCAGCGGATCGCAGCTCAACGATTACTTCCCGAACAACTAAAGTCTCGTCTTGGCCGTTATCGCGTGGCTAAGGGATGTCTCGTAACCCGGTGTGGGTCGGTTGGGGGTGGTGGTTGATCATGGTGTGGTGCAGGTGATCTCGGCGTCGCGTCCGGAGTGGATTGCCCCGTTCACGGGGTTGGAACCGGGTCAGTTCCGGAAGCTGGTGCGGATCGTGGCGAAACGTGGCGGTGACGAGATCGCTGATGGCCGACCTGGTCGTCAGTGGCGCCTTGACCTGGCCGATCGTGTGCTGCTGGTCGCGACGTACTGGCGGACGAACCTGACGATGCGCCAGATCGGGCCGCTGTTCGGAGTGTCGCATTCGGCGGCGCATCGAGTGATCGACACGATCGGGCCGCTGCTGGCGCTGGCCCCGGTCCGCACACGGCGGATCGACGCGATCGCGATCGTGGACGGCACCCTGGTGCCGACGCGGGATCACCGGCTGGCAGCACCGTCGAAGAACTACCGGTATTCGGCGAACGTGCAGGTCGCGATCGATGCCGACACCCGGTTGGTGATCGCCACCGGCGACGCGCATCCGGGCAACGCAGGCGACTGCACCGTCTACCGCGCCTGCGGCATCGAGCAGAAGCTGGCGGGGCGTTCGGTGATGGCCGACGGCGGTTACCAAGGCAATCCCGAGGTGATCATGCCCTACCGCAAACCCCGTGACCGCAGCGATCTGCCCGGCTGGCAGGAAGACCTCAACGCCGGGCACCGCAAGATCCGGGCCCGTGTCGAGCACGCGCTGGCGCGGATGAAGTGCTGGAAGATCCTGCGCGACTATCGCCGCGCAGCCAGCACGCTGAACGACACGGTCTCCGGCATCGCGCACCTGCACAACATCCTCCTCGCAGACTGATCCGCAACACCAGCCCCACCAACCACAAGAGCAGTTACGAGACATCCCTTAGCCGAGCGCGGCCTCGCATTCCATCACACCGAGCAGTTCCCTGTTTCACCAGCCTCGACGCGGGTTCCGCGAGTGAGCGGATTTCCAAAATTAGTTATGAGCACGCCTACCAGGGTGGCATGCTCCTCGCCAGGTCGCTCGCAGCATCACTCCAGTCCGCGAAAGAACCCGGACGTTACGAGCTTCCTTGCTCACGGTGCGGGTGGACCTCAAGCAGCAAAAGGAACCGGGCGGACTCCCTCGAGGGGAGTCCGCCCGGTTCGTCGTCCGCTGTCGACCGGGCTCACACGAGGTCGAACGTGTCCGGGTCCGGACCGGTGCGCCCGTCGCGGTCGAGGGCCGACAGGGCGGCGACGTCGGCGTCGGTGAGGGTGAAGCCGAAGACGTCGAGGTTCTCCGCGACGCGCGAGGGTGTGACCGACTTCGGGATGACCACGTTGCCGAGCTGCAGGTGCCAGCGCAGCACCACTTGAGCGGGTGTGCGGCCGAGGCGTTCGGCCGTCTGCGTCACCACGGGCTCGCTCAGCAGTTCGCCGCCCTTGGCGAGGGGGCTCCAGGCTTCCGTGGCGATGCCGTGGTCGGCGTCGAAGGCGCGGACGTCGGTCTGGACGAGGTACGGGTGCAGTTCCACCTGGTTCACGGCCGGCACCACGGCGCCCTCGTCGAGCACGCGGCGCAGGTGCGAAGGCTGGAAGTTGGACACGCCGAGGGCGCGCACGCGGCCGTCGGCGTAGAGCTTCTCCAGCGCCTTCCACGTGTCGAGGTACTTGTCGCGCGCGGGCAGCGGCCAGTGGATCAGGTAGAGGTCGAGCTGCTCGAGCCCGAGCGCCGTCAAGCTGGAGTCGAACGCGCGCAGCGTCTGGTCGTAGCCCTGGTCGCTGTTCCACAGCTTGGTGGTGATGAACAGCTCGTCGGCCGCGACGCCCGACTCGGCGAGCGCCTCGCCGACGGCCGCTTCGTTGCCGTACGCCGTGGCGGTGTCGATGCTGCGGTAGCCGGCGTCGAGCGCGGTCTTGACCGCGGCCTTCGTCTCGGCGGGCGGCACCTGGAAGACGCCGAAGCCGAGCTGCGGCATTTCGACACCGTTGTTCAACTTCACTACGGAAACGTTGGTCAACTCAAAAACCTTTCTGTGCTAACGAAAGAGTTACGGAACGATCGACTTCGCGACCCGCCGTCCACACGCGGAGCGCCGATGGCGGGTCGCGGCCGACGTAGGAGATCAGGTTCGCCGCCTTCTCCGTGCGGATCAGCACACGGTCGGAGGTCGTCGACCAGGAACCTCTGCTCCGCCGTGGCGAAGTAAGTCCGGTTGCACGCCCGCACGAACTCATGCACGCCTTACGTCAAGGAGGCGCCCGGGCGCCGCGCGGTCCAAGGTGAAGCCGTGCTCGTCACCTCCGGCGTCCCGCTGCGCACCCGTGCGTTGAACCATTTCGTACGACGTACCGCCGAACGCGACGTCAGCCGCTGGTTGGCGTTGGTGGCGCTGCAGCCGCCACCAACGCGAACCTACCGACGTAGATGCTTTTTGCGAGTTGCCGAGATCGTTGTGATCCGCCTCTCGACGGCGAAAGTTACTTCTTCAGGAAGGACTGCAGCAAAGCCGTCACTTCCTCTGGCCTCTCCTGCGTCACGAAGTGGCCCGAACCCTTCAGGACGTGTCCCTCGACGTTCACGGCGTACTCACGCCACTGGTCGGGGATGAGTGAACCGAAGGAAAGCTCGCCACCGATCGCGAGGATGGGCATCTTCAACTTTCCCTGAGCCAGGAATTCCTTGTTCTGCTGAACATCCGTGCGGATCCCACGGTATATACTCAGGAAGGCCGTCAGGCGGCCGGGCTGCTTCAGGAAGTGGGCATAGTACTCAAAGTCCGACTCCGTGAACGGCGACTTATCGCCCGCCACGTATTCCAGCATCAAGTCGTGGACAAGGTCGCGCTCCTTGCCGGCGATGAGCTTTTCGGCGAGGGGCAGCTGGAAGAAACCGAAGTGCCACGCCGCCGGCTGGGCCGGGTCGGCGTTGAGCACGGGGTATTTGTACCAGCTCTCGTCTGGGATGGTGGCTTCCATCACGGCCATGCTTCGCACTTCCGACCGAAATTGCGCCCCGTATGCGTAGGCGACCCACTCGCCAAGGTCGTGGGCGATAACCTGGACGCCCTTGTTGAGGCCGAGCTGCTTCAGCAGCTCATGCACGTCCCTCGCCAGCTGTGCTGTATCGTAACCACTCTTGGTGACCTCGGACTCACCAGCACCACGCATGTCGACGGCGATCACGGTGTGGTTCTTGGAGAGCGGCACCATCTGCTGCCGCCACTCGGACCACTCCTCGGGGAACCCGTGGATCATTACCAGAGGCGAACCTTTGCCGCCCCGCACGTAGTGCATGCGAAAGCCGTTCACTTCCGCGAACTCGGACTGAAAACCAGCGGGCAGTTGAGATTGTGGGTAGGCCGATGGTGACTGCGCCGTCGCGGAGACATGCTCGTCATTCTCGCTCCGTGCTGCAGAGCTAGAATTCGCGAAAATCACGAGCAGGAAGGCTGCAAGAGCCGCAATGAAGGTGAAAGGTCTGTTGACCTTTCCTATTTTGATACCCACCGTTCTCCTACTTGGGGTCGGTACTCGTTATGCGTCACCCGACGCATGGGAGGTTGAAGCGATTCAGGTGGGGTGTCGTCGTCGAGCCATTCCCCCGTTCGTTCGCCTGAAGGCCGGAGCCGGCCGCTAGTCGATACCCGACGTCAACCCGATCGAGATACAAGACTTCAACCCGATCGAGTGGATCGCTTCAGAGAGTGAGCGCCTGGGGGTAGCAACTTCTTACCCTCCCTGCCTCGTTCAGCCGAGCCTGACCGCCCCAACCGCCACGTGGGACCCACGCCGCCTCACCTCAAGTAGAGCCCGGGAGGTCCAAAAAGTCGCTGCCCACCGCCCCAGGCGGTCAGGCAACTCGTTGGCCGGTTCCGCACGACGCGATGTTCCTGTCGACCTGCCGCGCACCCCGGGAAGGCATGGCGCTCGGAGCATCGACAACGGCAGTCTGCGGTGCGGTGCCGGATGGCCTGCGGCACCGCCGATCGCCACCGCGCCACCGCTACCAACTGGCGTGATCCGCACGATCTAATACTGCAACGGCACTCGGGTGGCGTGTGGTAGATCATCGTGGTGGTGGTCGATGTGGTGATGGATCAGCTGGACCGGGTGCTTGGGCGGATTGGGGG